>CAZSVE010000075.1:0-15903 GCA_964610175.1 uncultured Thiotrichales bacterium | reverse complement strand
AATAAATCCCAAAAATCCGCTGCCTGACGGCTCACCCTCTCCAACACCCCTTCAGTCTCATCTCTCAATTGGAAAGGACTGTGCAACCTTGTCTTCGGGACGGCGTCCCTTTCGGATGTGCTACCCAAGCACGTCTACCAGTACGTGGACGCCCGTTCCGCCAAGATTTCCGCGCACCGGGAGATCGAGATCCTGAGCCACGTCTTTACCAAGGCCGTGGAATGGGGGTTTATCGAGCGGCATCCCTTCAAGGGCGAAGTCAGATTGGAGGGAGAGAAGCCTCGCGATCGCTATGTGGAGGATTGGGAGGTTATCGAAGCGTTGTTGCTGCCCAGCCATCAAAAGCGTGGCAGCGTGAAGGCCGTGCAGGCCTATATCAGGCTGAAGCTCCTTACCGGCCTTGCGCGGGGCGACTTGCTACGAATCCAGCCGGATCAGCATTTCCGGGAGGACGGCATCTTCGTTAAGTGTCATAAGACCGCCAACACCACCGGGAAGCGCACCCTCTACGAATGGACCCCGGATCTTCGAGCCGCGGTGGAGGAGGCGTTGGCCGTGCGCCCGGTAGACACTGCGCCCTTTCTCTTCTGTAATCGTCACGGTCAGGGATACGTCAATGAGGAGCGGGGTAGCGCCAACGGTTGGGAATCCATGTGGAAACGCTTCATGGATCGGGTGCTGGCGGAGACGAAGGTGAAGAATCGCTTCACGGAGCACGATCTGCGCGCGAAATGTGCCTCCGACGCGGATAGCCTGGAGCCATGCCAGGGCGCTTTTGACCCACGCGAATTCCGCCACCACCCTGCGGGTTTATCGTCGGAAACTGGAACGGGTGAAACCCGGAAAAGGAATCGGCGCTTCTATGGCCAGGGGTGGAAATGGTGCAGTTCAGAGTGGCGATTCATCCCTTGAATAAGGGATGAAAGCGGGAAGGGGAGGGCGTTTTGTGGTGCACTTGTGGTTTTTGTCGTGCACCCCAGCCCTGATGTCGCTTCCTTAAGGCTATATAACCTATTGATTTATAAAGGAAAATGGCGCGCCCGGAGAGATTCGAACTCCCGACCGCCTGGTTCGTAGCCAGGTACTCTATCCAACTGAGCTACGGGCGCTTATGAAGGATCAAAAAAACGCAGGTTTCTCTGTCGTTTTATCTGAAATACTCCTCACTGTCCAAGGGGAACCTTGCATTAGTGTAACAGGAGATGGAGGCAAGACCATAATGGATCTTGTTCTATATATATAGCCGCTACTTTTTTCCTTCCCTGGAAACTACAACTGTATTCCCGAGAATGCCATGAAGGCCATGGACATCAAACCCACGGTAATGAAGGTGATTCCTAACCCTTGCAGGCCCGCGGGAACGTCGCTGTATTTGAGTTTTTCCCGAATACCGGCGAGGGCCGTGATGGCAAGGGCCCAACCGACGCCGCTGCCGATGCCGTAGGTGACGCTTTCAGCGAAATTGTAGCTTCGTTCCACCATGAATAGGGAGCCACCCAGGATCGCACAGTTGACGGTGATGAGGGGTAAAAAGATGCCGAGGGCGTGATACAAGGCGGGGAAGTATTTGTCGAGGACCATTTCGAGGATCTGGACGATGGCGGCGATGACGCCGATGTAGGTAATGAAACCGAGGAAGCTGATATCGATATCGGGGAGTCCCGCCCAGGCCCACGCGCCTTCTTGTAGTACATGGACATAGATAAGGTTGTTCAGTGGCACGGTGATGACCTGCACCACGATGACGGCTACCCCTAGTCCTATGGCGTTTTCGATCTTTTTGGAGATGGCAAGGAAGGTGCACATCCCCAGGAAGAAGGAGAGGGCGAGGTTTTCGATGAAGATGGATTGGATAAGCAGGCCAATGTGGGTTTCCATCATATTGTCTCCACCTGGTGTACTTTGATTTCGTATTCAGGTTTTTCGACCTGGTCTGGTTTCCAGGCCCGCAAGGCCCAAATGAAGAGCCCGATGATGAAGAAGGCGCTGGGGGCCAGGAGCATGAGGCCGTTTGCCTTGTACCATCCTCCGTCGGTGGTGAGGGGAAGGATGGTGACGCCGAAGAGGCTCCCGGAGCCGAATAGTTCCCGGAAAAAGGCGACCACGATGAGGATTACGCTATATCCCAAGGTGTTTCCTATTGCATCGAGAATACTCATGCCCACCCCGTACTTCATGGCGAAGGCCTCGGCCCTGCCGAGCACGATACAGTTGGTGATGATGAGCCCGACGAAGACGGACATGCGCTTGCTGATGTCGTAGGCGTAGGCCTTGAGGACTTCATCGACGACGATGACCAGGGAAGCGATGATGGTCATATGGATGATGATGCGCACGTTGGTGGGAATGTGGTTTCGGATGAGGCTGATGGATGCGTTGGAGAGCACCAGGACGGCCAATACCGCCACACACATGGTAAGCGCCGTATCCATGCGGGTGGTGACCGCGAGGGCGGAACAGATCCCGAGTATCTGCAGGGTGATGGGGTTGTTGTCGAAGACGGGGTCGTAGAGGACTTGTTTGAATTTAGAGCCTTCCATCGTTTTTTCCTCAATTATGGGAAGACAGATATCCTAATCGACTGGTTTATCCTGTAATTTTCTGAGTATGGTGTCCAGTTTCTCTTCATGATTCTTGTTAGCAGCACCGACAAAGAACCAAATGCAGATCATGTTAAGAAACGGAATGCACCCAAGTATCGTCCATTTTACAGTATTTCGTCCCTTCTCTTTTGCGAGAAGGTAGGAGACGATTGCGACTGGTATGTAAAAAGTATCAGGGGTAGAAGAGTAAAAAATCCAGGGTCATACATCTTTTTTCTCCAGTAATTTTCCTTCGTAGAGCATCGGTCAGGCAACTTCCAATATCCTTCTCGATCGAAGTCCGCCAATGGTCGGAGACGGCAAGGGCTTATCATCTTGCTTCATAACATCGAGCCATTCATCGACTATCCCGCAAAGCTGGGAGTAAACCGCCGGTTCATTATCACCATGACAACACGGTCCAATGATTCCGGGACACTGTCCTACGTAACATTCATCTTCTTCCGACCATTGGACGAGCTTCAGATAACGAGCGCTTTCTTTCATTGTTCCGATTCCGCGATCTTGATTCTTACTTCACGTTCCTGATAGGGTTTTGCGTCGCCGCCCGGTTGCCCGGAAATGGTAATCCGCTGGCCTTTGGGATGTTCAAAATTCCTGTGGCTTCCCTTTCCGCCACGACCGATAAAACCCGCCTTTTCCAGATCACACACCAACTGCCTTATTTTACGTGGCATTCTTAGCGCATCTCACCGCAGAACATGTTAGCGCTTCGTGCCAAGACTGAAAGGGGTTTGGCCTTTGCAGGCGCGTTGGTTTTTCCTGCTTTAGTGTCTTTCCGATACCTTAGCCCAATGCCCCACTGCTGCATCGCCAATGCGCCGAAGAGGATCTCGATTTCCTTTCCCTCCTCATCCAAACCAATATTATCCAACACCATCGCGTAAGTAGATATGGGGCATCCTTTCAGTTCGGCTTCCAGGATAGCTATTTCGGTTGCCACCTTGACGCCGCCGCCAAGCGCCCGCGCGGGTATGGATGACGAGCCTTGTGCACGGTCAGAACGGAGGCGACAGCGGGAAGGACATAGGTGTTCCCCGCGCCGGTATCGAACAAAGTCCAACTATCCCGGCCATTGACGTCGAGCATCTCCCGTATTCTTCCTATGAAGCATATAACCTTCCTACGTTCGCACTTTCGCCAAATACGGCCCAAATCCATTTTCGCCGAGCCAGTAGCGCATCATATTATTGACCCCTTTCGAGGTAAGGGTGGCACCGCTGATGCCATCCACCCGATGAATGGCTCCACTGCGACTGGGGTCGACGCGCCCTTTGATGACCTCGAGCCTGGGTGAACCCTGCTTATCATGGGCGAGCTTGCCGACCCAGCGGGTGCGCCACTTGGGATTGTCGATTTCACCGCCGAGCCCGGGGGTTTCGGCGTGTTCGTAGAAGCTGAGTCCCGTGATGGTGTTGATATCGGCATCGAAGGCGAGGAAACCATACATGGTGGACCATAGACCATACCCGTGTACGGGCAGGATAAGGTTTTGTAACCTGCCTTGTCGCCGCACCAGATAGACGTTTGCCTCCCGCGCGCGTTGCTTTATCCTGGCGACGTCGCGCTTCTTGGGGATGGGATAATTTCGAGTGGGGTCCTTGGCGGCCTTGCGTTGGTCGTAAGTCTTGGGATCGGGTGCCTTGGGATCGTCGGAGGTATCCACATAGTCGCCGCTGTCGAGATCGACGATGCGCACTTCCACGAGTCGATCGAAGAGGGCCTGGATATCATCGGTGTTTTCATCCTCGAGGAGCCCTGCCGCCTCCAGGATGACCCGGTTTTTTTCCAGGGCCTTGTTGGCTTCTTGGAGGGGGCGAAGCTTGATCGCAGTGCTGGAGACGATGATGGCGCATACGAAGCAAAGGGAAATGGTGACGATCAACATCTTGGCGCCACTTTCGTTGGGCATGGCCCGTAATTTGGCCAGTAGCCCGGAGGGTCGCTGGGCATCGGTTTGGGTGGTGTTATTCGATTGTTCTTTTTGATTGGACATAATTTTGCTCCGCAAAATTATATGGTTTTTCTTTATGATGCAAAGGAAGGATCCTTATTCTATTTGAGAACTTTTATCATTAATCCTTTTTCACCTTCCTGAAGTTTAGATAAAAATCCATACAAATACCGCGCGTTCGTAGAATATGTCATTTATTTATTGGCGTAGTCGGAAAAATCCTATTTTTCCGACTACGTAGAAATTATGGTTCAGCGTCTTCCTTGCGCGAATGTTCCTTTTTTACTACGTTGAAACCACACACCTGTTTATTGCCACCTCTATAACCCGCTACGGCCACTGTATTGCCGACTTGCATAACTCTGATAATATCGTTTTGCCTACAACTCCACGAAGGATGATGAGCATCAATATGGCCAATTTTCCCCCATGAGTAATCACTAGTCGATCCAAGCTTATCGATACCCGCCGCCTTTAAATCCGGCTCGATTGGATGTCCAGAGACGGGCCCGCCTACCCAATTTGCTTGGAAAATCCAACCTCTCTTGTCCTTACATGAAAGCGAACCTCCCGCACGTCCACCTGGGAGTGCTACCGCCGAAACTGTACAAGCGACCTTCTTACTAAGGTCAGTATAGCTCCCAGAAATAAATTTATTAGACGCAAAATTCGGAGAAACCGCCGTCTTGATATCCGCAGCGGACACATCTATCGCTCCATCATCTAAAACGCCCAATTCAATGGTAAGGTCGTGATACTTTACTTTCTTGTCAACATCGACCGTCGGCACACGGAATACCTGGATTTTATCTCCGGTTGCAATGAGTTGGGCGTTTTCGAGATGGATCATTGGCGCAGCGAAACCGGATGTCGCCAGTAAAGAGCCGATAGCGACCAGACCAAAACCTATGTATTTTTTGATATTCATTTTGTTGTTCTTTTCCCAATGTTGTATCGATTCGATTGCGTTGTCGGGTTACGCTTCGCTAACCTGACCGAGATCGAATACCCGGATTGTTACATGGGTTGCGCCCATTTCCGATAGCGCTCTTTCTCCGGTCGAGACGAAATTTCCAGCTTTGGGGCTATTTCAATCGGACCGCCGGCAGTCTTTTCAATCGCTGGTTACGGGGATCGACCTCGATCCCTACGGATTCCAACGCGGTCACGCCGAGAATGGGTTCGGCATTGTCTTCGCCGAAGATAATGGTGCCCGCTACAAACTCGCCCATGAATTCCATGTATGCACCGGTGATATCCATGTTTATCTTGGAACCATCAGCCAGTTCATAGGTACGATGGCCTTTGGGAGTCAAGCCGATTGACTCCAGATGACAGCGTGGCACCATGCAGTCAGTGGCGCCCGTATCGACTAGGAACGATCCTTCCCACGACCTTTTCGGGTCGGCGGGATTGCGGATAGTGGTATTTACTTGGATGGCGCCCATAATTTCAGCACGATTTTGTTTCGGATAAAGAATTTTTATTTGAGTGGTCTCGCGGCTACTTTTTCCAACTGGTTGGTCCCAGGGTCGACGGTAAACCCGAGATTTTCCAGCGCGACGACCCCCAGAATGGGTTCGATCCCCTCGGGACCGAAGATGATTTGCGTAACCGTTTCCTGCCCCTGGAAGGTAATTCGGACAAATCCTATTTCGTATGCGACGGTTTCTCCATTGGCAAGTTCATGGATGGAGTTTCTTTCTTTTTGGATACCGATCCTTTCGAGTTCCTCTCCCGGGGCCATGCAATCAATGGAACCCGTGTCGACCAGGAATTGGGCTTCATATGGCCTATTTGTTCTAGCGAGATCGAATACCTGGGTTGTTACATAGGTTGTGCCCATTTTCGATAGCGCCCTTTCTCCGGTCGAGACGAAATTTCCAGCTTTACGACTATTTCAATCGGACCGCCGGCAATCTTTTCAATCGCTGGTTGCGGGGATCGACCTCGATGCCTACGGATTCGAGCGCGGTCACGCCAAGGATGGGCTCGATATCGTCATCGCCGAAGAGGATGGTTCCCGCCGTCAAGTCGCCCATGAATTCGATGTCTCCGGTGGTAATATCCACCTTGAACGGAGAACCGTCGGCGAGTTCATAGATACGCTGGCCTTTGGGTACGAGCCCTATTTCTTCAAGATGACAGCGCGGCACCATGCAATCGGTGGCGCCGGTATCGACCAGGAATAACCCTTCCCAGAACCTTTCCGGGTCGGCGGGGTTGCGAATCGTGGTGGTGACGTGAACCGCGCCCATTTTTTTCGATCGCTCCTGACTCTGGTGAACCCTGGCAATGGAAGTACCGATGCGCTTTCGCCTTGTCGCGGATTTTCCCTTCCGTGAACCCACCTGTAATTGGGTACCACTTGTGGCCTTGTGAAGCAACATCTCTGTCGAGCCTTGTGGTCGAGGGGTTACGAAACCGCCGTCCGCGCAATTCTCCTCTTGATATTGGTCTGCACCACGAAATGGTCGATGACGGGGGCGAATACATTGGCGAACAAGATTGCCAACATCATCCCTTCCGGGAAGCCCGGATTGATGACCCTGATCAGAATGACCATGAAACCGATGAGGATGCCGTAGGTCCATCTGCCGGCGTTGGTCATGGAAGACGATACGGGATCGGTGGCCATATAGACGAGCCCGAAGGCATATCCCCCCAGGACCGCATGCCAATACCAGGGCACGGAAAACATGGGATTGGTGTCGCTGCCGATGAGGTCGAATACCAGGGCGGTAGCGACCATGCCGATGAGGACGCCTATCATGATGCGATAGGAGGCGATTCGGGTAGAGAGGAGGAATGCGGCACCCAGCAGACACATCAGGGTGGATGTTTCTCCGAAGGACCCCTGGATTTGCCCGAAGAACGCCTGATCCCAGGTAATGCCCGCTGCCTGGATTGCCTCGATACCCCCGCTCGCGGCGAGACTCAGGGGGGTTGCACCGCTGAAACCATCCACCGCTGTCCAGACTGCGTCCCCGGACATCTCTCCCGGATAGGCAAAAAAGAGGAAGGCTCGCCCCACCAGGGCCGGGTTGAGAAAGTTCTTGCCCGTGCCACCGAAGACCTCTTTCCCGATGACGACGCCGAAGCTGATACCGATGGCTACCTGCCAAAGCGGAACCGTGGCCGGCAATGTCAAGGTGAACAGGATGCCCGTGGCCAGAAAGCCCTCGTTTACTTCGTGTCCCCGAATCGAGGCGAATGCCATTTCCCAACCGAGACCGAACACCATGGTGACCACGTAAATCGGGAGGAAATACAAGAATCCGTGCCAGAGACAAGCCCCAATACTATCCGGCGAATAACCGATGCCGAGGATGTCGGTTATCCAACCGCGCCAACCCTCCGCGGACGCGATACTCATCCCGGCCATGGCGTCGTTGGCCTGCAGGCCGACATTGTACATTCCCCAAAAAGCGCACGGCAGAGCAGCCAACAACACATAGACCATGAGCCGTTTGATATCCATACCATCCCGCACATGAGGCGCGTGTTGGGTTACATCGGACGGGGAGAAGAAGAAGGTGCTGAATGCTTCGTAGATTGGGTGGAGTCTGTTGAACCGTCCCCCTTCGGAGAAGGCGGGTTCTATCCGGTCGAAAAAAGCCTTGATGCCCTTGATAATCATCAACCTTCCCTCTCGATATGGGTCAACGCCGCCCGCAGTGCCGTCCCGTACTCGTATTTACTGGGGCAAACATAACTACAAAGCGCCAGGTCTTCCTCATCCAGCTCCAGGCACCCCATCTGCTGGGCCTTGTCGGTATCCCCGACAATCAGGGAACGGAGCAGGATGGTAGGGAGGATATCGAGTGGCACGACCTTGGAAAAGGAACCAACGGGAACCATGGCCCGAGGGCTCCCGTGCGTCGATGTGGTCAAGGGGAATTTGCTTTTACGGCGTAACAGACTCGATAAAAACACGTTGTGGTGGGAGTGGCGATTCAGACCCGGGTGAATCCAATCCAGGAAATGGCGCTCGTATTCCTCGGAAATGACGGATATTTGGGTGTGATATCTCCCCAAATAGCCTGACCATCCCACCGCCTTGTGGCCCGAGAGAACGGAGCCCGAAATGGGTCGTACTTCTTCGCCAGGTTTGATTTCATCGGCAATCGAATCTTCAACACTCGCGCCCAACCGTGTGCGGATCAGGCGGGGATTTCGCACCATCGGACCCGACAATGCAATTATCCGCTCCACCCAGATATGCCCGGAAGTAAACAACTTACCGATGGCGATGACATCCTGATAACCGATATGCCATACCGTCTTCTGCGTGGAGACAGGATCCAGGAAGTGAATATGGGTACCCGGCAGCCCGGCGGGGTGGGGTCCGGTGAACTCGGCCACCACGACCTTGTCATCACCGCCCCCCTTGGAGAGACTATTCGATTCGGAGGCGCCCGAGCGAGGGTATCTGCAAACGAATACCTTATTTTTCGCCAACCCGGACAGCACGCTGATCCCATCCCTGAAATCCCCCGAATATGCATCGATGACCACATCCGCGCTGGCGGCCAGCGGATTGCTATCCATGGCGGTTACAAAGATGGAATGGGGCAATGAATCGGGGGACGGCACCTTGCTGTAAGGCCGGGTACGAAAAGCAGTCCACAGCCCCGATGCGAGCAGGTTCCCTTTGATCCGATCTTTACTCAACAGCGATAAGGTATCGCGATAATAGCTATCGAAGATCTCTTCGTTCTCGCCATCCAAGGTGATTGCCACCGATTGAAAAACCCGCCTCTCGCCCCGATGAATGGCACTCACGACGCCACATCCCGGCGCGGTATATTGCACCTCTGGTTGACGTTTATCTCTAAAAACAGGTTGGCCAAGGGAGACACGATCTCCCTCTTGCACCAACATGGTGGGTTTCAATCCGATCTGCTCCTTCCCCAACAGAGCAACCGACTTGATCGGTGGCCCGTCATCTATCGTCTGTCGGGGAACCCCTGTTATGGGCAGATCCAATCCTCTTTTGATCTTGAACTGCATTTGGCGAACCCTAGTTTGTTTATTTCCCACTCATCTTCGCAAATGAGCCGAATCTCACGAAACGCCAATTTTGCTCCACCAGTGCCAAATCATACCGGTTCGAAGCGAAGCTTCGCTAGAACCACGATTCGAATACACAGCACCGACTTCGGCAACACCACGTCGATCCCGTGGATATGAAACCATTCCACGCGTGACTGCCATACCCATGCTACTACTCGTCCCGCAAATCATGAACCCGAGTGCGGAAAGACCGCAAAAGATCACTTTCCGAACATGCTGGCGCTTCGCGCCAAGACCGAAGCGGGGTAGGTCCATGCGCGCGCACTGGTTCTCTCGAGGTCTTTGTTTTTTTCGATACCTAAATCCAATGCCTTGGCCAGGGAAACGTCAAGCCAATCAATTCTCGATCGACTCGATCATACTTGGGGGACTGAGAAGAACATGTTAGCGCTTCGCGCCAAGGCTGAAACGGGGTGGGTCTTGGCGTACCCAGCGGTTCTCTCGGGATTTTTGTTTTCCCGATACTTTAAACGCAAGGGCATCGTAAGGGAAATCCCGGGCACATGATGTCTTGGCGCATGATATTGCCGACGTTCGACTTGCATTCTATGTTCATCACGCTGATGCAACCGAAACCGAAGATTCCTTCGATCCATCAAGGTAGGTACAAGAGGTAGGTAGAACCAATGTGCCCGCTGGGTAAGGATGGGAGTCGGCGAGGGAGTGGAGTTCATCATGGAATCGACAACGAAAATAGACCGCTATCCCACCAGCGGATCGTAGTCTAGTGGATAAGTGGTAGAGAAGCAATGACTCTACAAAATACGGTTTTACACCCGAATGCGTCCTGTTTCATGGGGTTTCTTCGGTTTTTTTTCATTGGCATAACAAAAGGATAGGGCCATGGGATGCGCTTCGATGAATTTTAGCCGCTTTTCGATTCGATCGACGAAGGCGGTGCCCAGCCCGGCTTTCTTTTGATACCACTGTCGCGCACCCGCGATATCCGACGCCGCTTCGTCCGTGATGATCGAATCGAAGCCTGGCATCAATCCGGGAGGCCTTTCTTGACCTCGGCCCATGAACGGCCCGCGCCCGGGTTCGACGCGGCGCGCTCGACACGCCGTAGCAGTTCTTGCATTTGTTGGTCCGAAAGCTCGGGAAAGCCGCGCTCGGCGGGTGGTATGACACTGCCACGAATAACCTCGAAAACCTCGAGCTTATCCTCCAGGGGCAGTTTGCTCAGTTCTGATTTCAATGCAACACTAAGCATGGATGATTTCTCCGTAATCGAAACCCTAGCGAAGCTTCGCCTCGAACCGGCAAGGCACGATTCGCCCGAGTCAAAGCAAAACTATCCTTTTGTAAGACCCGATGCATCTGCGAAGCTGAGCAGGAAATAAACAAAATCACCGTTTCCATCCCGGAACATTGGGAATGAATTCGGGATTCATCCTGACACGATAGCACTCGTTCCACCCACTCGATCCGATACCCTCATTCATTGGGTGCGTTATCGAAAGACAAATTTTCGAGGTACATCATCATGTCGAAAGCAATCTCGATACCGACAATTGCAAATGCTATTTCAAAAGGCTTTGGAGAGGCTCAACGCCAATATGAGGAGTGGAGCGGAGGTGATTGGTTATGGAGGGCTCCGGAATATTCGATCACTACGATGGTGGCGAAGAATATCTTCGAATTGGAAGGCGTAAAATATATAACATTGGAAAATGGTTCAAGAGACGTTCTGGACGCCGCCGGAGCAAGGGGAAGGGGTCGATGACATCGGGATATAAGAGAGAAAGGGAAAATCGATATCCTTCTATGGTGGGGAAATGGTAAACCTCGGGCAGTTATCGAAACAAAAAATCAAACATATTCCACTGATCGGTATGAGAAAGATATTACGAGGATTCGGGAATTTCTTCGCAGAAATCCTCAAGAGTCTTCCCTGCAATTCGGGGCATTTGCTTTTTATCAATCCGCGGTAAGTGGAAACAGGAAATCGGCAAGAGAAAAAGTCGAGGATCGAGAAAATTCGGTTTTCGAAAACGTCAAGAAATTATCGACAAATTATAAAATCGAAATCTATCAATCGGACATGTTCGAGGAAGTGGAAAATAACGCGTGGCGTGCATCCTGTATTATCGCCAGATAATAAAGACACACCACAGGACAGCAGGAGTAAATAACAAGCGGAGGCGATTGCCATGCTCGGCAGAAGATGGTGCCTGATTGGATTACTGTTGTTTTCTTCCCTCGGATGCGAGGGCTCGGCCGGCGATGCAACACTCGGCGATGCCGTCCCCGATCGTGGAGATCGACTCCAAAATGGAAAACCTGCAACGATTCAGGGACCATCGACAGTACAGACACCAACTGCTCGTGGATCGACAAGTAATGGGCGAAGCAATGGGCAAGCCGTCCAGCTCGATCCCCAGGCGATCCGGGCCAACAATCGCGGCGTAGGACTCATGGGCCGCTTCGAGTACGGCGCGGCGGTGGAGGCCTTCGCCGCCCTCGTCGCCGAGCACCCCGACTGGCTGGCGGCAAAACTGAACCTCGCCATCGCCACCCTGAACCGGCAGCGACAGGGAGATGAAAAGGCGGCGCTCGCCCTTGTGGACGAGGTGCTCACCGTCGACCCCGGGCATCCGCGCGCCCATTACGTCGCCGGGCTGTTGCGCCTCTATTTATCCTCGCCACGCGATGCCATGGGGCACTTCGCCGAAGTGGCCGAGGCGGACCCCAAGGACCCCTACGCCGCCTATTACCTGGGACAGTGCCTCGCGCAACAATCCCAGCCGGAAAAGGCCCTTGCCGAGTACCAAAGGGCCCTGGCGCTCGACCCGTATCTGCGCAGTGCCGCCTACGGGGCGTTTCAGGCCCTGCAACGACTGCGGCGCCGCGAAGAGGCCCGTGGGTTCATTGCCCAATACCAACGGCTCGCCACCAACCCGCGCGCCCGGCTGGCGGAATTCAAGTACACCCGCATGGGCCCCAAGGCCGAGGCCCTGGCCGCGGGGGTTGCGACGGGCGTCGTGGCCCCGCAAAAACCCATCCCCCGCCCGCCGGGACCCGTGTTCGGAGACCCCGCGCCGCTGACCGATGCGGGATTCTCGTTGACACCCTCCCGACACTTGTCGCGACGGACCACGAAACACGCACCCGTGAGCATCACGGTGATGGATCTCGAGTCCAACGGGCTACCCGATCTATTCGTGGCCGGGCTGTCCACGGCCGAGAAAGTGCAACACAATCTCCTGTTGACGGGCACCCCGGAAGGCAAATTCACGCCACGAAACGATACTCCCTTGACCCGCGTCCCCGAGGTCAACGGGGCGCTTTGGGGAGATTTCGACAATGACGGACACCTGGATGTCTATCTTCTCCGGCAGGGACAAAACCAGCTATGGCGAAATGACGGAAACGGTAACTGGGTCGATGTAACGCGGCAAAGCGGCACGGGAAACGGGACCTTCGACACCGTGGATGGTGCCTTCTTCGACGCCGATCATGACGGTGATCTCGATCTCTTCCTGGTAAACGCCAACGGCCCCGATGCATTGCTTCACAACAACCTCGATGGAACCTTTCGCCCCGGCGGCCTGGACCAAGCCAACAGCCCGCAAGATAGGGGGGCGGGAAATCGGGGATCATTCGCCGTGATCCCGACGGACCTGGATCGGGACCGGGACGCCGATATCATCGTCCTCAACCGGGTTCCTCCGCACCGGGTGTACATCAATGATCGCCTGTGGAGCTACCATTCCTCCGTGGATTTCAGCGCCTTCGAGGCCACTCCGGCATTGTCGGCCATGGTGGGCGACGTAGACAGCGATGGATCCCCCGAAATCTACACCGTTACCCCCGACGGCGTGCTGCTGCGCTGGTCCCGAAACGATCGAGAGATGTTCGTGTCCGAGCCATTGCCCTATGCACCGGAAACCAATCCAGCATCCTCGCGCCACGCCAGCGATTCCGACGCAGATTCAGGCACCAGCGACTCGGACGCCGATTCAGGTACCAATCCGAGCGCCGGTCCGGGTGATAATTCAGACGTCGATTCAGAAGCCGGTCCAGACACCAACGCGACCACCCATCGGGTCGCTGGCCGGAAAACCTCCGTGATACCACCGGGCTCTCCCTGGGCGCGGATGGCCATATCCGACGTGGACGGAGATGGGACATTGGAACTGTTGATCGGCTCCCAGGCGGGATGGTCGGCGCTCCGGGTGCTGGAACACGCTCCCAAGGCGAAAGGGACATCCATGGGCGAACCCATGGCTACAGCACTATTTACGACCCTGGCACCGCCGGGGAAAAGGCTATTGGGGTTGGCTCCCCTCCTGCAAAGACACCACGCCGGACATGGACTGGCGGGATTGGTGGGGGGGACCGATGAGGGAATCGACGAGGACATCCATCCGATGCATTGGCCCGCGGGCCCCGGGCGCCATGAATTCCTGGCCCTGGCGTTCAGCGGCATGGAAGACACCGGAAAATCCATGCGCTCCAACGCATCCGGCATCGGTACGCGGATCACCGTCCGCCGTGGCGCACACTGGACCATCGTGGAAAACTTCCGAGACCATTCCGGACCAGGTCAAAGCCTGCAACCGGTCCCCATCGGCCTTGGCGGCGCGTCACATCTGGATTTCGTCGCCATCGACTGGTCCGACGGGGTCTTCCAAAGCGAGATCGATCTGGAAGCCGGACGGATCCATCGCATCACCGAAACCCAACGGCAACTCTCCAGTTGTCCGGTGCTATTCGCCTGGGATGGGCAAAAGTATCGTTTCGTCACCGATTTCCTCGGCGTCGGGGGGATCGGTTATGCCCTGGGCCCCCCCGGCCAATACGGTACGCCAAGGCCCTGGGAAAACCTCTTGCTGCCCCAAGGCGTGCAACCCAAAGAGGGCCGCTATGCATTCAAGCTCACCGAACCCATGGAAGAATCCGGCTACCTGGACGCCGTGGGACTTGCCGCCTACGACCTGCCCCCGGGTTGGAAAATGGTCCTCGATGAACGCATGGCCATCCAGGGACCGCAACCCACGGGAGCCACGATCTTCTACCGCCGCGAACTCCTGCCCGAAAGGGCCGTCAATGAGCGGGGAGAAACCATTACCTCACTCGTGGTCAGCGCCGATGGCCGCGCCGCGCCACCGGGCGCGTCGGATCGGCGCTTTATCGGACGACTGGCCGAGGAGCATGTGGTCACCCTGGAGTTTCCAAAGAATATCGATGGCGACCAAAACCCAACAACGGGCACCCTACCCCCTCGCGGTGACGAGCGAAATATCGCCACCGGCCGAGCAACCATCGACGAAGCGGCCATGGGTGCCGACACCTCGGCCCCGACAAATACCCCAATCCTGATCATGGACGGCTGGGTGGAATACCCCTATTCCCAGACCACCTTCGCCGCATGGCAGGCCGGCGCGGCATGGGAGGCGCCCACCGTGGAGGCCCAAGGGTCCGACGGCGCCTGGCATACCGTGCTCACCCGATTCGGTTACCCGGCGGGCATGCCCAGAACAATGTCCGTGCCACTGCGAGGGCTGCCGCCGGGCACCTCCACCCTCAGGGTGCGCACCAACCAGGAGATCTACTGGGACCGCATCGCCGTCGCATTCCCGGAAACGCCACCCAGGATACACGGACATCGGTTACCACTGGCGAAAGCCCGGTTATCCACGGTGGGCTTCCCGAAACGCATCGAGGGTCCCCAGCGATACCCCGACTTCGACTACGACCAGCGCCGTCCTTTCTGGGACACAAGACCCATGGCCGGCTTCTACACGGAATACGGCCCTGTGGATGAATTGCTCATGGAAGTCGATGACGCCATCGCCATTTTCGGCGCCGGTGAAGAAATACACGTGGAATTCAACGCCCCCCGCGAGCGCCCTCCCCCGGGCTGGCGGCGCTATCTGGTGCTGGAGACCCACGGCTGGACCAAGGACAGGGATCTATACACCAAGGATGGAGAAACCGTGGCACCACTCCCAGGAAGCGGAAAACCCTCCAAGCGCCGCGATACCCTGCACGCCCGTTACAACACGCGCTATGTGGGAGCGGCAAAGTACTAGCGAAGCTTCGCCAGATCCAGTCCTTGCGGCAGCCAAAACCTTTCAGGTACGCTCCCACAGCCCTTCCAGCTCGGACAGGGGCACACCCGCAACCTCGGCGATCCGAGCAAGTGGCCAACCCTCCTGCTTCAGCACGCGGGCGATATCCAGCGCCTTTCTATGGGCACCTTCCTCGAGTCCCAACTTCATGCCTTCCTCGAGTCCCTCCTCCCTGGCATGGGTAATCATCCCC
>CAZSVE010000074.1:0-15985 GCA_964610175.1 uncultured Thiotrichales bacterium | reverse complement strand
AGGTCAGGCTGGCTTCTTCCGCCTCGCCATCGACCAAAAAAGTATAGGCATGCTTATTGAATTGTGTTTGTGCTCGATGTCGAAGCAGGCCGATCAGCGTACTTGGTTGGTCGGGGCTGTTATTATCCATGACCGCCTTTTTTACAGTGTGCGCGTCAGTAGTATCCGTGTTTTCACTATGCTCATTCATGAATGATTTACCTTCGAAGGTTGAAAATCCATTGGCGTTTTTCGTGTATAGAAAAAAGTGCTTGCCATCGAACCATCCAGAAAAGCCTTACTTCCAAGCCCGACAATGCCAAGAATTCAAGATATACCCTTCCGGGTTCGGAAGGTTTCAGAGTATGTTAGCGCTTCGTGCCAAGACTGAAGCGGGATGGGTCTTGGCGCGTGTGGTTTTCTCGGGATCGTTTGTTTTTCCGATACATCGAAGCGTTTCCATATCCTTCCGACTGCAGCCGAGAGTACTCGATATTTCCCGAACTGCTTTTCTATAAACCAACGGCCCCATGGTTGGCGGGCTTTATCGTCGATAATCCACGTGTTCCCCATGGGTCTGCGCCATGTCGGTTATGAGGTGGTGGTTTCCTCTATCCCGCCCCTCTATCCCGCCTATGGGCCTGTGGGGCCGAGAGCCGAGTGGATCGAAAGAATCATGCCTTGTCGATTCGAGGCGAAGCTTCGCTGGAGTTTTTTGTTCGATAAGGCTCCGAGTAGGCATCGAGCCCCCGAATTTCTCGATTGCCCTCGATGAGAAAAATCGCCCTTGAATGGAATATTATAACTTTTGGTATCCGAATTTGAAAAAACCCAACTTGGGGAGAATGAATAACCATGGCCGCAAAGAATATCTTGATGCTTGTGGGCGATTATGTGGAAGATTACGAAGTGATGGTTCCTTTCCAGGCATTACTCGCCATAGGGCACAATGTGCATGCTGTTTGTCCGGACAAGAAAGCAGGGGAGACCGTGAAAACGGCCGTGCATGATTTCGAAGGCGATCAGACCTATAGCGAGAAACCGGGCCACGACTTTCAACTCAATGCCAGCTTCGATGCTATCGATGAGACCAGCTACGATGCACTGGTTATTCCTGGCGGACGCGCCCCGGAGTACATTCGTCTCGATGGGCGCGTTCTCGACATCGTGCGTCACTTTTTTGCAGCCGATAAACCCGTCGCTGCCATCTGCCACGGTGCGCAGCTGTTGGCTGCCGCTGATGTAATTCAGGGCAGAGACTGCTCTGCTTATCCGGCTGTTGGCCCCGATGTCACCCGCGCCAAGGGAAAATTTATCGATATCCCTGTTGATAAAGCCCACGTGGATGGTAATCTGGTGACGGCCCCGGCGTGGCCCGCTCACCCGGAGTGGTTAAACAGGTTTCTTGGCGTTCTCGGTACCAGGATCGAATTGTAAGTACCACGTGCGCCAGGCATTTCGAGAGCTTGGCGTGTGTTTACCTGGAAACCCGACGAAGGTTCGCCTCGAATCGGTGAAACGTGATTTGGCATCAGTCGAGGCAAGATAATCGTTTTGTAAAAATTTACTCATTTACGAAGATGAGAGGGGAATAAACGAACTAGCGAGGCTTCACCTCGAACCGACATGATTCATCATCGGTAAAACGAAATCGGTGTTCTGCAAAACTCGACTCATCTGCAAAGCTGAGTGGAAAATAAACAAATCAAAAAGAGGGCATTGCAATGGATCTAGGAATCAGTGGAAAGGTAGCGCTTGTCACCGGCGGTACTCGGGGAATCGGTTTGGCGAGTGCACTGGAAATGGCCAAGGAGGGGTGCAATCTGGTCATCACGGATAGAGACGAGGCCGGTTTGGCCAAAGCGGAAGAGCAGATACGAATTTTCGGCGTCGAGACAGTGACTGTCGCGGCTGATTTGGAAAAGCCCGAAGGTGTCGACAAGGCTGTTTCCGCTGCTTTCGACAAATTCGGGCAGGTGGACATCCTTTTCAACAATGCAGGACATGCCCATCCTTCTACGACCATCAACGCAACAGATGCGGAGTGGGAGTCCCAGTTGAATATCCATCTGATGGCCTGCGTTAGAACCTGCCGCGCCATTATCCCGGGCATGGTAAAGAGAGAGTGGGGGCGCATCATCAACATGAGTTCCATGAATGGGATCATGCCGGGACGCGGCGCACCCGACTACTCCGTTGCCAAGGCGGCGGTTATCAACTACACCAAATCCATTGCCATGGAATTTTCCAGCCATGGTATCTGTGCGACGGCCATATGCCCAGGGCTTGTCGATACCGGGATATGGGATGGGATTACCCATGTCGTTCGAAAAAGGACGAAGAAGACAATGGCGGAGATATTCGATGCGTACGCGGATTGCGTCAGTGGCACAAAACGATTCGCCAAGCCGCAAGAGATCGGCAAGGTGGTGGCATTCCTGGCATCGGAGAGCGCCAGCTTCGTCTCTGGTTGCGCGATTCAAGCCGATGGGGGGGCGCTGGCCGGGATCGAACTCAAGCCCTAGCAGCTCTTGGTGAAAATACGATTTTTCACCGATTCATGACGCTGTTCAGCGAAGATTCGCCTCGAACCGATGAAGCGTGATTTGGCATCAGCCAAAGCAAAATCGGTGCTTTGTAAAGCTTGACTTACTTGCGAAGCCGAGCGGGAAATAGACAAACCGATATCTTTACCGATGACATCAAAAGCAATATGTGTACATAAAACGGGTGGCCCCGAGGCGTTATGCTGGGAAGACCTGACAATCGGAGACCCGGGACCGAATCAGGTGCGGATCCGTCATACCGCCATCGGGGTCAACTTTATCGATATCTACCATCGCACCGGTCTGTACCCGGTACCGAAATTACCGTTTACTCCCGGCATCGAAGCGGCTGGAATCGTGGAGGCCATGGGCAGTGAGGTGTCATCGAAGGCGCCCGATATAAAGGTCGGAGATCATGTGGCGTATGCCACGCCACCCGTCGGCGCATACTCGGAGGTTCGCCTCATCGATGCGGATCGGATAGTACGCCTGCCCGATGGCATCGATGATCGAATGGCAGCGGCCTTATTACTGAAAGGCATGACTGCCCGGTATCTACTACGCCAGACCTATCGCGTCCAGGCCGGTGACGTGATCCTCATCCATGCCGCGGCAGGTGGTGTCGGGCTCATGGTCTCCCAATGGGCGGCCCATCTCGGCGCCCTGGTAATCGGAACCGTGGGCAATGAGAGAAAGGCGGAGCTCGCTGCCGCCCACGGTTGTCATCATACGATCCTTTACCATCGGGAGGACTTCGTGGCGCTTGTCAAGGAGATCACCCAGGGCAAGGGTGTCCATGTGGTCTACGATTCCATCGGCGAGGAAACCTTTATGGGCTCGCTGGATTGTCTTCGGCCACGGGGAATGATGGTCAGCTTCGGTCAGTCTTCCGGGCGGCCTCCGCTACCCCTCGATATCGCGGAACTCACCAGCCGCGGTTCCTTGTTTCTGACGAGACCCACCCTCATGGATTATACCAATACGTCCGAGGCCCTTGCCGCCACGGCCAGGGACGTCTTCGATGTGGTCGAAAGTGGTGCCGTACACGTCAATATCCACCAGGAATTTCCATTGCAGGCCGCGGCCGATGCCCATCTCGCACTGGAGGGCCGCAAAACCACAGGCTCGACGATACTGATACCTTGATGGGCACTACTGAATCGTCGAAATCCCGCGTCTCGTCCTGGAAAACCCCAATCCGATGAATCGCCTGACAAATCGCAAGTTTTGACCTGCAACTAGCTGTCTCGGAAAGGGATTTCCGATCTTCGGGTGCGATTCTCGGCTCGTGATTCTTGACTCGAATCGGGGTGTTTTCGGATAATCGGCCTCGGGTTCGAGGCGTGCGTTTTCCCGTGGCGGACAACCCTGTGATTCTCCCGAGGATCCCCTTTATGAAGGCGTTCGCCTGTCCTCTCCCCCATTCATTTCTTCGAGAACCATTTTCGAGTTTTTAGCCAAACGTCGAGGCAAACACGCCGAGAATAACAGCATCTGCTAATATTTCGTGTGATATTTTCGTTGATCGATGAAGGAGCCTTTTCCCCGTGGTGTAATCTCGAAAAAAGCCTGGACAGTGGGCTATTTCGAAAATCAGCGCTTTGTAAATGGTGACTCATTTGCAAAGCCGAGCGGGAAATAAGCAAAGTATTCAGGTCTATCTACCCATAAGGCAGTTAACGTGGAAACACTGGTCGAGGTAAAGAATCTTCGTAAGCACTTCGAGTCCATCCGTGCCGTCGATGATGTCTCGTTTCGTGTCAGCCGAGGCGAGGTACTGGGCTTTCTCGGTCCGAATGGGGCGGGGAAAACCACCACCATGCGCATCATCACGGGTTTCATCCATGCGGACGCGGGTTCGGTGACCATCAAGGGGTATGACATCGTTCACGCGCCGGTCGTCGCCAAACGGCGCATCGGCTACCTCCCGGAGGGGGCTCCCCTGTATGGGGATATGACGCCGAGGGGATTTTTGGGCTTCGTGGCCGAGATCCGGGGGTTTCGAGGGCGAGACAAGGAGCTGCGTATCGCCGATACCGTGGAAAAGACCAATCTCGGTTCCGTACTCGACCAATCCATCGAGACCTTATCCAAGGGATTCAAGCGGCGCCTCGGCCTTGCCCAGGCGATCCTGCACGACCCGGAGATCCTCATCCTGGACGAACCCACCGATGGCCTGGACCCCAACCAGAAGCATGAGGTGAGGACCCTGATTCGAGGGATGGCCGTGGAAAAGGCGATAATCCTCTCGACCCATATCCTGGAAGAGGTGGACTCGGTGTGCACCCGGGCCATCGTCATCGCGGGAGGCCGTCTGGTGGGCGATGACGCACCGGCGATGCTTCGTGCCAGGTCACGCTGGCACAATGCGGTCACCCTTTCGGTACACGGCAACGATGGGAAAGGGATACGAGCGGCGCTATCGGGCCTGCCCGGTGTCGTCTCCACGGAATTGACGAAAACATCCAATGGTCTCGCGCGCCTCGTCGTGTATCCCAAGGGAGGGCGGTCCATCGTGGACCCCGTCAACCAACTGGTCCGTGAGCGGGATTGGAAGGTGGAGGAATTGTATGTGGAGCAGGGTCGTCTGGATGATGTCTTCCGTGCCATGACGACGGGGGAGATGGCATTGTCGTGAGGTGCCCATTTCAACTTCCTGGCGAGGCTTCGCCTCGGACCGACAAGCCATGGTTCCTTGCATGAGAGTCCGAAGCGGACAAGATCCTTATCCCCTATCTCGATCTTGCATTTTACCAGCCACCTGTCATCTCGACCGCAGGGAGAGATCTTCCGATTTGGCCGATACCCCAAACGCAGATTTCTCGCTGCGCTCGAAATGACAACAACTTGATTTGTTTGTAAAAGGCTAGCGAGGCTTCGCCTCGAACCGAGTGCGCACCGGTTCTCTAGAAATCCTTATTTTTCAGATAGCTAAGTCATTATGGCGGAACGCATGCTGGATCTCACACCACTCGAGGACGCCATTGCCCGTCTCGGTGAAGGGCTGACCCGCTACCGGCAGGATACTACGGACGATCAGATCCGCGATGGTCTCATCCAACGCTTCGAGTTCACTTACGAAATCAGTCACAAGATATTGAAGCGCTACTTGCAGGCCGTATCGCCGACGCCCGAGGAAGTCGATCGCATGGTCTTCGCCGATCTGATCCGCAGCGCCAATCAAAGGGAGCTGCTTCGTGGCGACTGGTCGGTGTGGAGAGGCTATCGCGAGATGTGTGGTAGAACGAGTCACGCCTACGATGAAGAGGTTGCGCTCGAAGTCGTGGCGGGTATTCCCGATTTTCTCGAAGAGGCGCGCTTTTTGTACCATCGGCTCGAGCAATGCAAGTCATGAAGGAAGCCGTGCTCGATATCGACCCGCGCCACCTCGACATCGTGCTCGATATCCTGCATCGCTGTGTGCCTCGATATGAGGTCCGGGCCTTTGGTTCGCGCGCCACGGGCAGGGCCAGACCCTATTCGGATCTCGATCTCGTGATCATGACCGAAGAGCCGCTGCCATTCGCGGTTATGGGCGAATTGAGGGAAGGCTTTACGGAATCCGCTTTACCATGGCGGGTGGATGTCGTGGACTTTGCCACGACGAATGTGGCGTTTCGGAAGTTCATCGAGCGAGATAGTGTGGTTATCAAGGCGTCCAGCCTTGCTGGATGACAAGACCCAATGAGGCTGAAATATACGCTATCGAGATCGCTGACGATTCTAAAGAATCGACGAGAGGCAGCTGAGAGTGTATTTCAAGGATAGCGGCTCCATCGTGAGTACTGTTAATCAGGTGATCCGGGAACAAAGTTGGAAAAGGGAAGAACTGTGTGTGAGGCAGGATTGATTGAATGATGTTTTTCGGGCTATGACGACGGACGAAATGGGAATGATCGTGAAAATTAATTGACACCAAAACTGCGGTGAAATCTATACAATCCACGTTCCTGCGATTACCCCGACCTGAATAATGAAATAAAAGCTTCCTTCGTTTTTTCAGATTATGAAATAACTACAATTTCTAAAATCCTTTCTCCGAAAGGCGTGATGTTCAGAGCCTACATGAATAATTCCTGTAAGAAAAGATAATGAAAAAAGGTTTTGTATTTTCAATGATAGCTGCTATCAGCATCTTCACATTAGCGTACTCTGATCAGGGGGAAAATATGCTGGGAGAAAAGTTTGACACCAATAAAGAAGAATATCCTAGCACCAGGTAGACGAACTTCTTGGGAAACACACTACTTGTGAAAATATCAAGTATGGAGAAAAATGCTATTATGAAAAGGGTAAAACCGAGATAGTTTTTATAGATGGGAAAGCAGATTGGATTACAGTAAACGATATGGGATATGCCCCATACTCGTCGAAAGCATTGGAATATCTGTGGATCTCACAGAGAAAACCATACTTCGAGTCAAAAGAAAACGGGATAGGATGGAATAACAATCCACGGATTGCGAGAAGTGCTTATTTCTCCATCGGGTTCATATATCTTTTATGCATATATCAAAGCATACACAAAGTGAATATCTTAAAAACAGTTGTGAATTAAAATAACAAGTAATCAACTCGAGGCACTCGATGAACAACATCCTGGTAATCTTCAAACGGGAACTGACGGGTTACTTCACCACACCCATCGCCTATGTATTCATGGTCATCTTCGTCTTCCTGAGCGGCATATTCGCCTTTTATTTGGGGGATTTCTTCGAGCGCGGACAGGCGGATCTGGAGTCGTTCTTTGCGTTCCATCCCTGGCTGTATCTCTTTCTGATCCCGGCCCTTGCCATGCGGCTATGGGCCGAGGAACGTCGCGGGGGGACCATCGAGTTATTGTTCACGTTGCCCATCACCATGGGTCAGGCGGTGCTCGGTAAGTTCCTGGCCGCCTGGGCCTTCGCCGGGATTGCCTTGATGCTGACCTTCAGTATGTGGGGGACGGTGAATTATCTCGGGGACCCCGACAATGGGGTTATCCTGGCCGGATATATCGGTAGCTTTCTCATGGCCGGCGCGTTCCTCGCCATCGGTTCCTGTATCTCCGCCCTGACGCGCAATCAAGTAATCGCCTTCATCATCAGCGCCGTGGTCGGTCTTATCTTCGTGCTGAGTGGCTTTCCCATGGTCCTCGATTTCTTCAGCGGTTGGATGCCGGAGATCCTGGTAGAGGCCATCGGTTCCTTCAGTTTCCTCTCCCACGCCGAGGCCATCAGCAAGGGCGTCATCGACCTTCGCGACATCGTCTATTTCGTCTCCCTCATCGCGTTTTGGCTGTTCGCCAACACGGTGCTCATCGAAATCAAAAAGGCCGAGTAGTGTATCCATGAGTAGTGCATCCATGCTCTATGAAACCGATTTCTATGCCTGGGCAAATCGAGAGGCCGCGCTGTTGCGCGCCGGGGATTTCCTGGAGGCCGATGTGGAAAATATCGCCGAGGAAATAGAAGGCATGGCCAAAACGGAGCGGCGTGAACTGATGAGTCGCCTGGAAGTGCTCCTGGTGCATTTACTGAAGTGGCAATACCAACCGGCCTTCCGAGGGAGGAGCTGGGAATTTGCCATGAAAGAACAAAGGAAAAGACTGGAATTACACCTCTCGGAAAATCCGAGCCTGAAAAATGAACTGGATAAAGCCATAGCGGATGCCTACGGGCTTGCCATTATCAGGGCAGAAAAAGAAACCGAGCTGAAATCTTTTCCGGAGGTTTGCCCCTATGGTTTCGATGAGATCATGGATGATGATTTTTGGCCGGGTTGAGCGATACTAGGAAGACGAAGAGAGCGATGAGATACAGATGCACGAAATGTGGAACGATCAATCACATCCCCAAAGGAAAAGATCCCGAAAGATACGTTTGTCACGCATGCGAAGCACGGCTTCCTGTCGTGCCGGAACCGGAATCGGACGGATCGCTCAGTGCAGCAGTGGGCTTGATGGGTGGTGCAGCCTTGGGGGCATCGATTGCAGGTCCGGTGGGTGCCATTATTGGGGGAATCCTCGGTGGCTTGATTGGAAAGGAAGCAAAGGGAGTCGGATGATGTCATTGGATTCGACGGCAGTCGTAATTATCGTTGCATTGATTGGGGCTGCTATATTTTTAGCGGTGGAATTTCTTTGGAAAAGAGACACGGATGTAATAAAAAGCGTAGGTATAGCCCTGGCCATTTATGGCACATATATGGGGTACCAACTCATTGAATCCGCTTTGGATGGAGATTCGAACAATTTACCGGGGACATGGAGAGAATATTTAGGGATTGCAGGTATCGTTATCATAGGCTTGTCTTTCCAATATATTATAAGAAGCTTTCGGAAAATTACGGAAAAATCGGGCAATGAGAGAATCGATGACGATAAAGAATGACATACTGAATTTATGGAGAATATTCATAATTCAATGATTTAATGCCATTGAAAACAGCGGTACATCCCTGTGCGTACACTGGATAAAAAATTGCGTTTTTTACCGCCTGCCAAGTACGACAAATAAAAAAGGCTATAATTCGTGAAAGCTGAATTTACAGCGGTTGTGAAAAGAGATGGTGACTGGTGGCTGGGTTGGGTTGCGGAAATTCCGGGTGCCAATGCGCAAGAAAAGACAAAAGAAGACTTGGTTATCAGTCTAAGAGAGGCCGCCAGAGATATTCTGGAACTGCATTGTATGGAAGCACGCAAAGAAGCGAGGAATGATTTTGAAGAAATTGCACTCATGATATGAAACGTGTCGTATCGATGCGCCATCTGTCGAAACATGGTTGCAAACTGATAAGAGAAGGCGGGCGTTATTCCATATGGAAGAATAAGTACAGCGGTGAAATGACCACGATCCCACGCCACAATGAAATAAAGGAATTCATGGCTCGAAAAATTTGCAAGGATCTGGGTATCGTAGAACCGTAAAGATAGCCGACGAATAATTTGTTTGTTTCCCGCTTATCTTCGCAAATGAGTCGAATTTTACAAAATGCCAGTTTTGCTTTACCGATGCAAAATCACGCCCTGTCGGTTCGAGGCGAAGCTTCGCTAGAGTATTTGGTCTGTTTTTAATTGGAGAGTAAAAGACTGATGAACATAAAATGGTTTGCCGGTGGTGGGCTTGTGTTAGCAGTGGTACTACTGTTCGCAGTCAATATCTTCAGTAACACGGCTTTTCGTTCCATGCGCCTCGACCTTACGGAAGGGGAACTCTATACCCTATCGGAGGGGAGCAGAAACATCCTCTCGACATTGGAAGAACCGGTAACGCTACGTCTCTTCCTGTCCTCGAAACAGGCAACCAGACTCCCCCAAATCAGCGCCTATGCAACCAGGGTTCGGGAACTACTCGAAGAATACCGCCGAATCGGCGATGGACTGGTGCGTGTTCACACCATAGAACCGGAATCCTTCTCGGAAGAAGAAGATCGCGCCGTTGCCTATGGCCTTACGGCGGTGCCGCTCAATGAACAAGGCGATGCATTCTATTTTGGTCTGGTTGCCACCGGATCCACGGACACCGAGGTATCGATCCCTTTCTTTTCCCCGAATCGAGAGGCATTCCTCGAATATGATGTCACCAACCTGATCCATCAGGCGGCCTATCCCGACAAAGACGTCATTGGCCTCATAAGCTCCCTGTCCATGGATGGCATGAAAGAGATGGATATGCGCGCCCTTCAGCAAGGTCGGCAACCCACGCCCTGGATCGTCCTCGAACAGATCCGTCAGTACTTCGAGGTGCGTACATTGAAAAACGACGTCGAAAACATCCCGGCAGACGTCGACATACTCATGCTCGTACATCCACAAGGGATCGCCCCAAAAACCCTGTATGCCATCGATCAATTCGTATTACGAGGTGGTCGCGCCCTGGTGTTCGTCGATCCCCATTCCGAAATAGACCCACAGGCAGGTGGCGGCATGCCCGGTTCTGGCGCCAGTTCCGATCTTGCTCCCTTGCTCGAGGCCTGGGGTGTTGGCTTCTCCCCTTCCAAGGTGGTCGGTGACCGTCGCCTGGCGAGGCAAGTTCGCTTTCAAACCGGCTCGCGTGCAACCATCGCCGATTATCCCGTTTGGGTCAGCCTATCCGCCGCGGAAATGGATAGCGACGATATGATCACCGCCGAATTGGATACCATCGCACTGGCCAGTCCAGGCAGGTTACGTGCCATCGATGGCAAAGGGACCCGTTTGCTTGCGCTTCTCGAGACCACGACCAATGCCATGGAGTACGACGCCGCACGTGTGAAATTCCTTACCGATCCTCGAAGTCTCCTCCGTGACTATCGGGGAGGGGGAGAAAAATACATCCTCGCCGCGCGGGTCACGGGACGGGTGCAAAGCGTCTTTCCCGAGGGGGCGCCTGAAACCAAAAAAGAAGAAACACCTGCGGATCAAAGTGATGAATCCGATAATGCAGGCACTTTCCCTGAACACCTATCGGCATCGAAAGATGACATCAATCTCGTTATCGTTGCCGACACCGATATCTTGCGTGATCGATTCTGGGTAAATGTACAGAAGTTTTTGGGCACGCGTCTTGCACAGCCCACGGCCGCCAATGGTACCTTCGTGATCAATGCCCTCGACAACCTAATCGGCAGCAACGACCTCATCAGCATACGAAGCCGAGGACATTTCCAGCGTCCATTCACCCGTGTCGATAGCATACGCGAAGAAGCGGAATTTCATTTCCGGCAAAAGGAAAAAGAATTACTCGACAAACTCCGCGACACCGAGCGCAAGCTCGTGGAACTCGAACGCGGCAAGCAGGAAGATGCTGCATTGGTGCTCAGCATGGCCCAGCAACGCGAGATCGAACGTTTCCGCGACGAAAAGATCAAGATACGCAAGGCATTACGCGATGTACGGCACAAACTGCGCAAAAATATCCAACGACTGGAAAGCTGGCTCAGATTCGTCAATATTGGTCTTGTGCCGATCCTCATCGGTATAGGCGGTATGATCGCAGCCGCGTATCGAGGTAGACGCAAGTTCAGGGATGCCATTTGATATCGGCGATGTGGTTCCTTTTCATCGCCTCGGTTAATTTGTTTGTTTCCCGCTCAGCGTCACAAATGAGACGAATTTTACAAAGCACCGATTTTGCTTTGCCGATGCTAAATCATGCCTTGTCGGTTCGAGGCGAAGCTTCGCCAGGCTTGGTTTCAGGTGTCGGGTTGGGCCGTAGGGCTGCAACTCGACCTTTCCGTTCTACTAAGGGAAGCACCGGTACCACGACTACATAAAAGTCGACTGTCAACATCGGTCTTGCGACCAGCCGATGTAAAGTAGACAATTCTCGTGCCGGCAAGTCGGTTTTCTTTATTTTTTATGGACCGCTTCGCAGGTGATAAAAAGAAGAGTTATTGGTGTTTTTTAAGGTATCGGAAAAACAAAGCTTCCGAGAGAATCGGTGCGTATGCCAAGACCCATCCCGCTTCAGTCCTGGCGCGAAGCGCTAACATGTTCCCACCTTGGTCGGTGGATTCGAGAATATTCGTTTATTTCCCGTTCAGCTTCGCAAATGAGCCAAGTTCTACAAAACGCTAATTTTGCTCTACCAATACAAAAATCATGCTTCATTGGTTTGAGGCGAAACTTCGCCAGGAATTATCGAGCACAAACCCTGTATGACAAAGCGTAAAGGTTTGGGACGTGGATTGGACTCCTTACTGGGAGGCCAAGCACCGGCATTGGATCGTGTCGAACAAGGCAATTTGCGTAATTTGCCGGTAGAACAGATTCGGCAGAGTCGCTACCAACCACGGAAGACCGTAGACCCCGTTGCACTCGAAGATCTCGCGAATTCCGTTCGCGCACAGGGGATTATTCAACCGATTGTCGTACGTCCACTAGATGACGGGAGTCACTTCGAAATCATCGCCGGGGAACGCAGATGGCGTGCGGCTCAACTGGCCGGGCTTGGTGAGATACCCGCTGTGGTGCGAGATGTCCCGGACAAGGCAATGGTTGCTATTGCGCTCATCGAGAATGTCCAACGTGAAGCGCTCAATCCAATCGAAGAAGCAACTGCATTGTTTCGTCTTATCGACGAGTTCGGTATGACCCATCAAGCAACCGCCGAGGCCGTGGGTAAGTCGCGAACTGCCGTTACGAATCTGTTGCGTTTATTGGATCTCAATGCCGATGTAAAGAATTCATTGGAAAAGGGACATCTCGACATGGGCCACGCGCGCGCGCTATTGGGGCTTCAAGGGGCCTTGCAGAGTCAAGCAGCGCGAGAGGTGGTGGCAAAAAAATTGTCGGCTCGAGAGACAGAACGCTTGGTACGTAGATTCAAGGCCATAGCGGAAGACAAAGAGACGGATACTGTCCAGCAAGACCCGAATGTACGCCAGCTCGAGTCGGATTTGTCCGACCGGCTTGGCGCGGAGGTATCGATACAACACGGCATGACAGGCAAGGGACAGCTGATTATTCGTTATGCCAGCCTCGATCAGCTGGACGGCATTATTGCCCGGGTTGGTTGAAATGAGCCCAGTAAAATAACCATTTGGGTGGTTTTCCGCCTAATCGTTTATCCTGGGAGAAGTCGATTCCATTAATTGGTCCAGCTAATGCCGCGATTGCGCGTTATGAAGGAATATCACACGGCATTCCCAACGCTAATGTCCTGCTATCTCCATTGACGGCACAGGAAGCTGTATTGTCCAGCAGAATCGAAGGAACTCAAGCAACGCTTGGAGAAGTATTGGAATTTGAAATTGACGACGGGAAAAATAATGGAGATTCCTTGAAAAGATCCGACATAAAGGAAATATTGAATTATAGAGCAGCATTGCAAGAGACAAAAAACCGACTATCCAAGCTGCCGTTATCTCAGCGTTTATTCAAAGACGCGCACAAAATCTTGATGCAGGGGGTTCGTGGGCGTAATAAATCACCAGGTGAATATAGAAAGATTCCGAATTGGATCGGTCCGCCAGGATGCACAATCGGTATAAACTCAATCTCGATTTCTAATACCGAAGCTGATTGATCCGATTGAAGAAGAGACAAACCTTGAGATCGGCACCTCACCTTTGAGCACCCCATTTCCGATACCGCCTGTCCGACGCCGCCAACATTCCCCCCAGCGCCATCAACAGTGGTCCCAGCCAGATCCAGCGCACGAACGGTTTATAGTAAAGCCGTATCGCCCAGGCCCCATCCCCGCCGGTCTCACCTCCCTGGAGACTGCCTTCCCGGGCTTCATTTTCCTGGGCTTCACCTCCATCGACTTTATCTTCCTGGGTCTCATCGGCCAGCGGCTCGCCAAGGGCCACGTAGATATCTCTGGTAATACCGGGATCGATGGCCGCTTCGGTCATGGGTTGTCCCTTGCCGAGGTAGATTCGTTTCTCTGGTTTTAGGGTTGCTATTTCCTTTCCGTTCCGGGATACCCGGATCTCTCCCTGCTTTGCCAGGTAATTGGGGCCCGTGATCTCGGAGACGCCGTGGAAGGTGAACTCGTGGCCGGCCAATGTCTTCGACTCACCCGAGGCGAGGCGCACATCCTGTTCGACACTCCAGGCACTGGCCAGGGTAACGCCCACGATGAATACGGCTACCCCGATATGGGCGACGCTCATCCCGACCAGGGCGCGCGGTACTCCCCAAAGCCTTTGAAATAGCTTCCTTTCGTCGTTTTCTTTCGAGCGCGTCCGGGAAGCGATCCCTTGAATGGCGGTAGCCACGATCAGGATGGCGATGATGATGCTGGTTATGATCAGAATGGAGCTCGAAATGGACTTCGGGATTGAATCCGGTGTGTCCATAAACTTCGCCAGCATGGCCCCGAAACCCAGCACGCACGCAACCCCCACCGCCCATCGTGCCCTTTTCGCCAATTCGACGATGGAATCCTTTCGCCAGCGCGCCAGGACTCCGATGGCGAGAATCGATGCAAGCGGTAACATCAGCGGAACGAATACGCGATTGAAGTAGGGGGGGCCCACGGAAATCTTTCCAAGGCCCAGGATATCCATCAGCAATGGATATAGCGTCCCCAGTAGCACCGTGGCGCAGGCCACCACCAGGAGCACGTTATTGATGAGCAGGAACATCTCTCGGGAAATCGGCGCGGAGCGTCCTTCCGTCGTTGCCATCCCACCTGCTCGCCGCACGAAGAGGCCAAGGGCGCTACCCATGACGACGCTCAGGAATACCAGGATGAATACACCGCGGGTCGGGTCCGTGGCAAAGGCGTGCACGGAAACCAGCACGCCGGAACGCACGAGAAAGGTGCCGAGCAAACTCAGTGAAAACCCGAAGATGGCGAGCAGCACCGTCCAGGCCTTGAAGGCATCGCGCTTTTCCGACACCGCCAGGGAATGCAATAAGGCAGTGGCCACCAGCCAGGGCATCAAAGAGGCGTTCTCTACGGGGTCCCAGAACCACCAGCCACCCCAACCCAGCTCGTAATAAGCCCACCAGCTCCCGAGCGCGATGCCGAGGGTCAGGAATACCCAGGCGATGGTGGTCCAGGGACGCGTCCAACGTATCCATGCCGCATCCAGCCGTCCATCGAGCAGTGCCGCGCTGGCGAAGCTGAACGGCACCGCCATCCCCACGTAGCCCATATACAGCATGGGCGGATGCAGGATAAGCCCCGGATCCTGAAGCAGGGGATTCAGATCGCGACCCTCCACGGCGGCTGGTATCAACCGCTCGAACGGGTTGGAAGTGGTGAGTAGAAACAATAGAAATCCGGCGCCGATCAAGCCCATGATTGCGATGACCCGGGCGGAAAATGCCATGGAAAGCCCCCGGCTGAACAACGCCACTGCCACGGTCCAGGCGCTCAGGATAAAGGCCCAAAGCAGCAAGGAACCTTCATGGGCGCCCCACACCGCCGAGATCCGATATGGTAGCGGCAGCACGGAATTGGCGTTTTGAGCCACATACAAGAGGGAAAAATCCTTGATCACGAAGGCATAGGTCAGGCAGGCAAATGCAATACTCAGAAAGAAAAACTGCCCATAGGCCGAGGTCGCGGCTACCGACATCCATGCCGTATCGTCTCGGCTCGCGCCTATCAGGGGAATGATGCCCTGTACCATGGAAAGGCAGAGCGCCAGGATCAGAGAAAAATGGCCGATTTCCGGGATCATGAGGGGATGATTGTTGCGTTTTCGCTCGGGGGGGTGAAGTGGTATCCAGCTGATTGATTTGCTTCTTTGCCGCTCGACTTCGCTTGGGAATATACCTTATCCGACGGTGAAAACGCGCATACTAACATTCCCTCGATCGGAAAGAACCACTCACCCTCCCCCAGACGCGCCGTGCCCATCACCTTGCTACCATCCACGTATCGATGGTACTGCGAAGCCCATCTATATCGTCGGCAAGGATAAGTCCGATCTCCGCGTGAAATGTCCAAGTGAAATTTCCGCTTTGGGCAGTTCTCGGCCGATGTAGACATAATGTTTTGACCTGCCCAAACTCAAGGTGCGAGGGTTATGTTAAGAGC
>CAZSVE010000073.1:0-15998 GCA_964610175.1 uncultured Thiotrichales bacterium | reverse complement strand
CCCTAAATGCTATTGGGATGGCAAACTTCTACCCACAAATTTTTTTGAAGAGCCTTATAAAGATGTATTTCGCTTGCTCTGAAACTTTTTCGACACTTTGTTCAAGATTTCACGAGTAACGGTTCAAAAGTACGGGCAAAAAGAAACTCACAAGATCCCTCGCTCCGTACTCCGTTCGGGATGACAGAACACCGGTCGTTCCATCGCAGCAAAAAATTCTTGATCCTCGGGGGGGGGGGTGTCAATACCCCACCGTTACCAGATACGCCGCAAATCATCTTTATAGCCAAACCAAAGGACGTTTTCATCAAGAGCCAATGGACTAAGCAAAGCTTCCCCTCGAACCGACATCGATAAAGTAAAACTGGCGTTTCGAAAAATTCGACTCATTCGTGAAGATGAAGCGGGAAATAAACAAATTAGTTCCTTTGAGAATTTTCTTCCCCAAGATTAGGATATCGGCTTTCCTTGCTTATTGTCCGACATGATTTGTGTTTGCACCTCAAAAACCCACTTGCATTTCTCGACAAGAATCAAAGGGTTGCATTGATTGTGGAGTTTTCCTCATTTTCTGTGAGGTCATTCTTTTCACCATCCTGTCGTTCGTCATTCCTATCTTCCTGTTTGACCCAGTTTTCCGGGGGACGCGGTGTTTTTCCTTCCATAATGTCGTCTATTTGATGGATATCGATGGTTTCGTATTGCCGCAAGGCATCGGCCATGAGGTGTAACTTGTCCATGCTCTCCTGTAGCAATTTTTCTGCCCGAAGGTAGTTACGATCGATGATATTGCGGATTTCTTCATCGATGGTGCTGGCAGTGCTATCGGAGACATTTTTGCGCTGCGTGACGGAGTGTCCCAAAAATACCTCGCCTTCATCCTCGCTGTAGGCAAGTGGCCCCAATTTCTCCGACATTCCCCATTTCGTGACCATGTTCCGGGCAATGCCAGTGGCCTGTTCGATATCCTGAGCGGCTCCGTTGGTTACTTTATCACGACCGAAGATCAGTTCTTCGGCAATCCGACCTCCGAAGGTGCTGGAGATTCGGCTTTCCAGATATTCCTTGTTATAGCTGTACTTGTCGCTTTCCGGCAAGAACATGGTAACCCCGAGCGCACGTCCGCGGGGGATGATGGTCACCTTGTAGACTGGATCATGTGCGGGCACCAAACGACCGATGATAGCATGACCCGCTTCGTGATAGGCGGTAAGCTTTTTCTCTTCTTCGCTCATGACCATGGATTTACGCTCCGAGCCCATCATGATCTTGTCCTTGGCCTTCTCGAAATCCTCCATTTGTACATTATTTTTGTTGGAGCGCGCCGCGAACAGGGCCGCCTCATTGACGAGATTGGCCAGATCGGCACCAGAAAACCCCGGTGTCCCCCGTGCGATGATGGCGGGATCCACCTGATCTTCGTTGATGGGTACCTTGCGTATATGGACCTTGAGGATTTGCTCACGGCCACGGATGTCCGGCAATGATACGACGACTTGGCGGTCGAAACGCCCGGGCCGGAGCAGCGCCGGATCCAAGACATCCGGTCGATTGGTAGCCGCGATGACGATTATGCCCTCGTTGCCTTCGAAACCGTCCATCTCGACTAATAGTTGATTCAGCGTTTGTTCGCGCTCATCGTGGCCGCCACCAAGCCCTGCGCCTCGGTGTCGCCCCACGGCGTCGATTTCATCGATGAAAATGATGCAGGGCGCATGTTTTTTTGCCTGTTCGAACATATCTCGTACCCGTGAGGCACCCACGCCCACGAACATCTCGACGAAGTCGGATCCGGAGATGGTGAAGAAAGGCACCTTGGCTTCCCCGGCAATGGCGCGTGCGAGCAACGTCTTACCGGTGCCTGGAGCACCCATCATCAGGACGCCACGTGGGATTTTTCCCCCGAGATTTTGGAATTTCTCGGGTTCCTTGAGGAAATCCACGAGTTCCGAGACTTCTTCTTTGGCTTCTTCGACACCGGCGACATCGTTGAAATTTACATTGACTTGATCTTCTCCGAGTAGCCGCGCGCGGCTTTTCCCGAACGATAGCGCACCACGTCCACCAGGGCCCCCCTGCATTTGGCGCATGAAAAATACCCAAGCCCCGATCAGAAGTAAGATGGGAAAGGAGGAAACGAAGATTTGCATGAGCAAGGATTGTTGCTCTGGCGGGCGCGCATCGATAACGACACCGTTCTCCAGGAGATCGCCGATCAGCGCGCGGTTATCGCCTTCCGGCGTATAGGTACTGAATAGATCGCCGGTTTGCAGAACGCCTCGGATATTGCGCCCTTCGATGATGACTTTATGCACGCGCCCCTGTTTTACATCGGATATGAAGCTGGAGTATTCGGTTTTCGGTAGATCGGTGGGCTGCGTGCCAAAACTGTTGAAAACTGACATCAACACGAGCGCAATGACAACCCATAAGATTAAATTCTTGGCCATATTGTTCAGATCCTGGAGCCTTTACTTTGTTTCTTCTGATGATTGAGGTGGACGGGATGGAACCGGAAATAACACCGAGAACGATACTATTTACAACGTAACCGAATTACAACGTAACCGAATCGGATGAAAGTGACTATACGCAATTATGCGCCTGGCAATAACCCCAACCCAAGTATATATACCTCGCGGGATGATGCGCGCGATGCCTTTGGTTTTCGTACGCGGGTTTTCGCAAATGAGTGTTGTACTGCACGCACGAAGGCGTCGAATCCCTCTCCCTGAAACATCTTGACCAGAAAGTGACCGCCGGGTACCAGGAATCGAATACCCGATTCAAGGGCGGATTCGGCTACTTGCAAGATTTTAGGCTGATCGAGGACATTGGAACCAGTTATATTGGGGGCCATATCGGAGATTACAACTTGCGCCGAATTCCCTGCCAGTAGTTCGGTGATTCGATCTTGCATTCGTCGATCCCGCATGTCTCCCTTTAGTGTAACGACTCCGGGAATCGGGTCGATGGGTAATACATCAATGGCAATCACGCGCCCCTCTTCGCCGATCTGCTCCGTGGCTACCTGACTCCATCCTCCAGGTGCCGCACCGAGATCCACCACGGTATCCCCACGCCGAAACAATCCATCGCGTTGGTCGATTTCCAGCAACTTGTACGCCGATCTCGATCGGTATCCAGCTTTTTGGGCCTTTTTTACGAAGGGGTCGTTGCAGTGCTCGACCATCCGATGGCGATTGCTTTTATTTTTCCGCATTCATAAATACCGCACCGCGAGGATTTCATATTCTATCTCACCACCTGGTGCCTGTACTGTCGCCACATCGCCTTCCTCTCGTCCAATCAATGCCCGCGCCAATGGAGAGGTGATGGATACGAGTCCACTTTTGATGTCGGCTTCCGACTCTCCAACAATCTGGTATGACACTTCTTCGTCCGTGGCAAGATTCATGAGCTCTACGGTAGCACCGAATACGACCTTACCATCCGCGCTCAATGAACTCGTATCAATGACTTGCGCCGAAGATAGTTTCTCTTCCAATAGCGCGATTCGAGCCTCGATGAGACCCTGTTGCTCTTTGGCGGCATGGTATTCGGCATTTTCGCTGAGATCGCCATGGGCACGGGCCTCGGCAATCTCACGAACGATCCTGGGTCTTTCATTCTTTTTCAAATTGCGCAACTCTTCCCTTAGTTTGATCTCGCCTTGGACAGTCATGGGTACTCTACTCATTGCATTGTCTCCTGGTGTAGGTCCTGCAATCGATTGATATCGGGTTTCGCCTGTTCCTTGACCGCCAATACCATCGCTTTAGCGCCGGCCATGGTCGTGGTGTAGGTGATTTGGTGATGCAACGCCATGCGCCGAATAGTGAAGGAGTCGGCAATTGCCTGTTTTCCTTCCGTTGTATTCACGATTAAATTCACCTGGTCGTTTTTTATCATATCGACGATGTGCGGGCGACCTTCCAAAACCTTATTCACGGTTTGACAGGCAACACCAGCGTTAGTCAACGCATTCGCGGTACCTCGGGTTGCCACCAGCTCGAATCCGAGCGCTACCAGTTCCTTTGCCATGGCAATAGCACTTTCTTTGTCGGGATCGCGGACGCTCAGCAATGCAATTCCGCCGTTGGGCAAGAGGTGACTGGCCCCATATTGGGCCTTTGCGAAGGCTTCGCCGAAACTGGATCCGATCCCCATTACTTCTCCGGTCGATTTCATTTCGGGACTCAGTAACGGATCGACACCGGGAAATTTCATGAACGGAAACACCGCTTCCTTGACGGAATAATAAGTCGGTATTTGTTGTGTCCGTATCCCCTGATCCCGTAGCGAGCGGCCCACCATACAACGCGCGGCGACACGCGCGAAAGGTACCCCCGTTGCCTTCGACACGAAAGGCACGGTACGCGATGCCCGAGGATTGACCTCCAATACGTAAATTTCATCCCGTTGGATGGCAAATTGGATATTCATCAACCCGATGACGCCAAGCCCGTGGGCTAGCTGTCTGGTCTGTTTTCGAAGTTCCGACTGTATGTCATCGCCGAGGGTGCAGGGAGGGAGAGAACAAGCAGAATCCCCGGAATGAACACCTGCCTGTTCAATATGCTCCATGATGCCACCGATTACCAAATCCCTGCCGTCGCATACGGCATCCACATCGACTTCCGTCGCGTCATCCAGGAAGCGATCCAGGAGTACCGGTGATTCGAAGGATACCGCTACGGCGGCCCGCATGTATTCCTCCAAATCTGCTTCGCTATAGACGATTTCCATGGCGCGCCCGCCGAGGACATACGAAGGACGAACCACGAGCGGGTAGCCGATCTCCCTGGCAAGTTCCAGGGCCGCCTTGGGCGTTCGTGCGGTCCGGTTGGCAGGCTGGCGCAATCCCAGCTCTTGGATCAACTTTTGAAATCGCTCTCGATCCTCAGCTAGATCGATGGCATTGGGGCTGGTGCCGATAATAGGCGTTCCGGTGGCTTCGAGCGCTCGCGCAAGCTTGAGTGGCGTTTGTCCGCCATATTGGACAATGACACCTTCGGGCTGCTCGAGATCGATGATGGCCAGCACATCCTCCAGGGTCAATGGTTCGAAATACAATCGGTCGGAAGTATCGTAATCGGTAGAGACCGTTTCCGGGTTGCAATTTATCATGATGGCCTCGTAACCGTCGGCACGCATGGCCAGTGCTGCCTGTACGCAGCAATAATCGAACTCGATCCCCTGCCCGATCCGATTGGGTCCCCCACCCAATATGACAATCTTGCGTCGATCCCCTGGGTTTGCCTCGCATTCCTCCTCGTATGTGGAATATAGATACGCAGTCACCGAATCGAATTCGGCAGCGCAGGAATCCACTCGTTTATACGTCGGACGAACCCCGAACCGATGGCGATAATTACTGATCTCGGTTTCCGTTGCCCCCAGCAGCGTTGCCAGTCTGCTATCGGAAAATCCCTTGCGCTTGAGCGCAAATAATGTATCCCGATCGATCTCATCGATCCGCGTACCTGACAGAGCCTGTTCCGTTTCCACGATCTCCGTTATCTGTGACAGAAACCACGGATCGATAGAAGAAATCTCGTGGATCTCCTCTATGGAAAATCCGTGCCGCACCGCGTCCGCAACGTACAATATCCGATCCGGTCCCGGCACACGCAGCTCGCGGCAAATTCGATCCGTCGCCACTTCATCACTCGGATAGTTCATTTCATCGAGGCCATCCAACCCTGTCTCCAGGCTGCGCAGGGCCTTTTGGAGCGACTCTTGAAACGTCCTTCCAATGGCCATGGCTTCGCCGACCGATTTCATTTGGGTCGTCAGATGGGGATCGGCCTTTGGGAATTTTTCGAAGTTGAAACGGGGTACTTTTGTAACCACGTAATCGATAGCCGGTTCGAAAGAGGCAGGCGTGATACCCCCCGTGATCTCATTTGCGAGTTCATCCAGCGTAAACCCCACCGCCAACTTGGCGGCGACCCGGGCAATGGGAAATCCGGTAGCCTTGGACGCCAGTGCCGAAGAACGAGACACCCTCGGATTCATCTCGATAATGATCAATCGTCCATCCTGCGGATCTACCGCGAATTGGACGTTGGAGCCACCGGTATCCACACCGATCTCGCGCAACACCGCAATAGATACATTGCGCATGATCTGATACTCCTTATCCGTTAGGGTTTGCGCCGGGGCTACCGTAATGGAATCGCCGGTATGCACCCCCATGGGATCGAAGTTTTCGATGGAACAAACGATGATGCAGTTATCCTTATGGTCCCGAACCACTTCCATCTCGAATTCCTTCCAACCCAATACCGATTCCTCGAGGAGTACCTCATGGACCGGTGAGGCATCCAGGCCGCCCTCGCAGATTTCGACGAATTCCTCCCGGTTATAGGCGATGCCGCCCCCCGTTCCGCCCAAGGTAAAAGAAGGTCGTATGATGATGGGGAATCCGATCTCCCCCTGGATCTCATGCGCCTCGATCAGGTTATGGGCAAGTCCGGAACGCGGCGTTTCCAGGCCAATCCGGTTCATGGCCTCCCGGAATCGCTCCCGGTCTTCCGCCTTATCGATGGCATCACGAGTGGCACCGATCATCTCGACGCCATATTGCTCCAATACCCCCCTGCTGGCGAGATCCAGCGCACAGTTCAGTGCCGTTTGACCGCCCATGGTCGGCAGCACCGCATCCGGCCGCTCCGCCTCGATTACCCGGGCCACCGTCTCCCAATGCACCGGTTCGATGTAAGTGGCATCGGCCATTTCCGGATCCGTCATGATAGTGGCCGGATTCGAATTGATCAGTATCAGGCGGTATCCCTCCTCCCTAAGGGCCTTGCAGGCCTGCACACCAGAATAATCGAACTCGCAGGCCTGACCAATGGTAATAGGACCGGCGCCGATGACCAGAACGGATTGGATATCTGTACGTTTAGGCATTGATTTCGATACGTTGAGGGCCGATTCTGAATGCAGAACACACTGGCGAAGCTTCGCCTCGACCGATGAAGCGTGATTTGGAACATGTCAGCGCTTGCGCCAAAACCGAGAGGGGGTGGACCTTGGCTCGCGCCCCGGATCATCCAGGAACTTTGTTTTTCCGATAGTTATTAGTAGAGCAAAATCAGCGTTTTGTAAAACTCGACTCATTTGCGAAGATGAGCGGGGAATAAACAAATTAGCGCTTGGCGCCAAGACGAAACAGGGAGAACCAATGGTAGTAGATCCCCGCAAGCGAAGATTACAGTGGCAAAGCGGTTTTGTACATGGCAACGACGTTCAGCGGTACAAAACACATGAAAACTCGACCTTACACTCACACATCCAGCGCAGTGTCTTACCGCGCTTTTCATTTATATCGCGTGCACGTCGCGAGTACATTCTCGAACGTCCTTGGCAGATACTTTTCATGGCTGCCATAATCCACGAATACGAAATCATAGCTTGCCTCCGACTGCGCTTCGTTCACGTCCCAACACCACTGGCGGAGCCGCTCCATCTTCCAGGGGGCATCCAGCTCTTCCTGCCCTTTCGTTTCCACGATGACGACCCGGCCATCGGTCAGCCGAACAATAAAATCAGGGTAATAGTTCGAAATGATCCCAACCGCGTCGACATAGTCCAGTTTGAAACCCACCGCGAGATAGTTCTTCGCATAGGATGCCACATCCGCGCATCCATCCAGGAACGAGGCGAATTCCAGTTCGAACACGCTGTCGCCGATGATCCGGTTGAACACCGACTTTTTCGGGATCATGTAGCCCTGGTCCTTCACCACGAACGGTCGGGTGTTTCGCAGTCGCGATGGTACCGTGGATCTCCACGCCTCCCCTGTCGCGCACGGTGAGATCATCGATGGCCCGCTTGAAGCCCTCGATCACGGTCTTGGTGGCTGTCGGCTCGGAGAGGTTCCGCAGCGTGTTGGACGACTCCAGATCCACCACCTTCCCGAACAGCGAATCCCGCACAAAACTCTTCACCTTGCCGTAGAGTACGTCATAGTCACTGATGTAGTATCGAAAACTACCCATGATGGTGTCCCCTCCGGGTAGCAGGTGCGGTTCTTCGAACCACCAGACAAGCAGGCTCCGGCTCGTCTCGCTCGCCCCCGCGTAACCGCTGTCGCGGAACGCCTTCACCTTGCGCCGCAACTGCGCCACCAGGGGCGGCATCAGTTTGTCCATCGTGGTCTCGCGCAGCGCCTCGTCGGCGGGGAACCAACGCACCTCCGGGTCGAGAATGTGGTGTGGGGAAGTAGGAAAATCAGGATGTAGGGCCATTACGCTTTCCCTCCTTCCAGTCGCTTCACATTTCGGTTCGCGGTGAGAATCTCCATCTGCTCGATGACGGTGCAATTGGGCTTCTTATGTTCGGATTGCGCCAGTCCTTCACTGATGAACGGCGCGTTCGGATTTCCCAGGTTCGCCAGGCAAACCAGTTGCGTGGCATTTGTCCGATCGCGGATGTTGCCTTCCTCACCGGGATTGGCATCCTGCCATTGTTTCGCCGTCATGCCAAAGGACGCCATGTTCAGCACATTCCAAATGCACGTGAACTCGACCGAAGATCGTGCCCACATCCAGTTTCGAATGACAAATCCCGGATCGTCGACATTCCTGAATCTGGCAACGCCCGTGATCGAGATAAAATCCGACTCGGCAACGCACCGGACATTTACCGTTTCGCTCAGAAGCGTCATCTGTTTGGTCTCACTCATATATTCACCACGATCCGGGAGCCAAATCGTCCCGGACATATTCATGTCTCGGACGCCGGGGATACCCAGGCATCGGGACGAATGATTCGGCCACCACTTTTGGTTCGAATACGCTCGGGTAGCTGATTGCGTTTCAGCTTTTGTTCCCCGATGGAGAACCAACCACTGGCAGCCCGACACAACTCCTCGCTTTTGCGTCTTGGTGGATGGGCAACGATGGTTTTCTTCTCCGGGTGATATTGCCCGATGATCGTCAACGGTGGCACCAGATCGCTATCGCCGGAAATCAGGTAAGCAATATCGAATCGATCCCGATGGGCATCGTTCAGGATATGACAGGCAATATTCACGTCGGTTTTCTTCTCTTCGTAGGATGGATATTGTGCATCGCATGCCCGGCATCGCTTTGTTTTCGATAGGAAACGTCCATGGATAATCTCCAGCCTGCCACAATACGCCACCAAGGCCTTCAAATAGACCGCCTGCCTTCGATGGGAATCCGATGTGTCCTTCGTAATGGCCGTAAAATATTTCACACCCGCAAGCATCATGCCCGGCCTTAGAAAATCACGCGCAAGCGACTCGAGATCCAGCCATTTGTAACGCCCTCCGTAGGCCGCCCGGATGCCATAATAAAGATTGTAACCATCGATATAGACCATCACCCTTGCGGTATTGCCATGGTCGCCGTTGGTTTTCCGTGGATTTTGCTGAACTTTCTTGGACACTTTTTCGACATTCCTTTTTTTGACATTCCTGCTCCGAATTACCTACACTACGCGAACCCCACCAGGGCTTTCATGCCCTGGCCCGAACGCCGGCCAATCGTGTCGGCGTTTTTTATTGGGCGGCTGTATTCAAATATCGGAAAAAGATCCTCGACGATCCGGATCGCGAGCCAAGGTCCACCCCCCCTCTCGGTCGCTGGCGCGAAGTGCCAACATGTTCCCCGTCGCGCCTTTCCCGTTCATACCATCACATCCACGATGGTCATGGTATCGTTGCCGAAGATATCCACCACCTTCACCGCGATCTTGCGCCGGCCCGGCGCCACCTCGCACGCCACGCTAGTGAGATCCAGAGAACGATCCTTCCTAGTGCGGAAGCTCTGCCACTCGTTCTCGAAGATATAATCCCCCGTCCACGGTTCCTCGGTCTTGCCGGTCTCCGGGTCCCACACCCGGATGATCTCGCGGCGACTCTCGAAGTCGAAATCGACACTCCAGTAGTCGATCCAGTCCGTCCAGTTCCGGGTCAGTGGCTCGCGGTGGAAGATGCCCTTTTTGTCCCCGGAGAGCTTCACGATCCGGCCCCTGTCCACCACGATCCGGCTGCCAGCCTTTCTGGTCTTGCCCAGGATCTCCTCGGCCTGATTGATGCTGTCCTGGGAATAGAAGACCGAAAAGTCCGTCAGCTCCACCGCTACCGTGGGGGATCGCCCCTTTTTCGTAGTCACATGGGGTTTGACTTCGATGTAGGAGACATCGTGGAACACCACCTGGTTCTTCTCCACCGCCCGCTTGTCGAAGACCTCGGCGGGGATATATTTCGGCGCGATGTCGATACCCTTTCCCCGTGCCTCGTCCAGGGCGTTGGGGAAGAGGCCCATCTCGAACTCGAAGCCGAGGATATCCACCTTGGTGAAGCGATTCTTGCGGCATTCCAGGATGATCTCCTCCACGAAGAGCCTTGTGACCGGCAGGTTGACCGGCCCGATGGCCACCAGCCGCCCGGCCTTCTTGCCGTGGAAGGCCGAGAATTGTTCGCTTTTCTCGGCGCGATAGGCCTTCAGGATCAGCTCGATGAAGGCCGCTTCCCTGGCGACCAGTTGCCGCCGCTGCTCTTCCTGGCGCAGGTTTGGATTGACGCCGACGAAGTGCTGGCGCTCGTATTTGCCGAGGTTGAGGATCTCGAAGGCGCGGTAATCCCCGCCCTCGGCCTTGAGTTGACGCTGCACGCCGATCATGCGCTTGCGGGTGGTGTGGATGGCGAACTTGCCGAGATCGGCGCAGATCCATTTGCGTCCCAGCTTTTCGGCGACGGCGGCAGTGGTGCCGGAACCGCAGAAGAAGTCGGCGACGAGATCGCCGGGGTTGGAGGAGGCGGAAATGATGCGGGAGAGGAGGGCTTCGGGTTTTTGGGTGGGGTAGTTGACACGCTCTTTTGCTGTCGGTGCCAAAAGCATATCGAACCAAATAGTTGAAGCAGCGACTCCAGGGCGCTCATCAAGATAGTATTTGATGTAGGGCTGCCCCGTGCTGGAATAATAAAGTTTTCCTTGATCTTCGAAGGACTGCATTTTTTCCCGTGTATAAGCCCAATATCTTCCCTTAGGCGGAGTTACACCTCGCCACTCGTATGATGTATCACCCCCTGGCTTAGCTGCAGTCGGTGTAACCAACCTGTATTTTCGACCATTTTCGTCTTCTTTGTTGTATTGTTGCTCAACTTGAGCGTCAGAAAACGGAATATACTGGGTGTTCCAGATTTTCTCCGTTGGCGATTTTGAAAAATACAAAATTGTATCGTCCACGATGTCGTATCTTTTGGCACCTTGTTTTGCATCACCATGTGCCGTTGTTCGTCTCCAACAAATTTGATTTGTAAACAGCGTAGATCCAAAAACTTCATCAAGCACAAGCCGCATGTAACTATTCACCCGCCAATCACAATGCACATAAATACTCCCATCCTCCGCCAACAGATCCCGCATCAGGATCAGCCGCTCGTAGATCATGGCGATGAAGGAATCGGCGCCCTGGCCCCAGGTGTCGCGGTAGGCGATCTCTTCTAGAATGTTGGGCTTTTTGGTGAAGGTATCGCCGCCAATCTCGATATCCATGGAGAAATCGGCGCCGACGTCGAAGGGCGGATCGATGTAGATGAGTTTGAGTCCGCCCTGCCTTTCGATCTCGTCGCGGAGTGGCCCGTTCCTGAGCGAGGAGAGGATCAGCTTGTTGTCGCCCCAGATGAGCTTGTTGGTCCAGCCCGCGATCTGCCGTCCGCGCTCGTCCATGCCGGGCAGATTCATTTGCAGGCCAGCGTCGGAGGGCTTCTCGGCGCGGGGTTCGTCCACCTGCTCGATGGTCTGGAAGGGCAGCACGACGTTGCACACCTCGCGGGTCTTGCCGCTCCAGACCAGCTCGACCTCGCGCTTGTCGTCGAAGAGCAGGAAGCGATACCGCTCCGGCAATGCCCTGTCGGTCTCCAGGCAGCGCATGATCTCCTGTTTTTCCTGATCGGACAGTCTCGGCATTGGCATTCTCTCGTTGTGTGGTTGTCGCCGCGAAGCGGCGGGAGTCATGTCGTTCCCGGTTGGGGTTGGCTTACCTTACCCCAAACTACGGATTTTCCATCAGGGTAACACTTCCCTGGCGCAGGGTAGCGCGACACACGTCGAGCAACCGCGCTACGGGCGCGGCGAAACCCAAAAGGGGGGGGCTGCTGATGGATGATTCGTCCAGGGGATACCAAATGCTTGGGTTTCCGTCCGCATGGCCACCATCGTTACGATCATCGAAGGGAGAGATTGTTGCCGTACGCGAGGCCGAACCCGTTATGGATCGACATGATAGTAGTATCGGATGAATGTCCAGGTGAAAATGCGTGAAGGTGTGCCGAAAGGGTGGCAGGGACGTCATGTTTGTCGGCACGCCGCCGAGTTCCGTTGCGCACCATGCGTTGAAATCCTCTTCCAGGGCGCATTCCGGGAAACTCCAAAGTCCTCCCCACACCCCCGTGGCGGGACGCCTTTCCAGCAATACGGATCGCATCGGCGGACGTGCCGTGCCATGGGTGCGTACCACCAGAATGAACCTCGTGGTGCGCACCGGAAGCGGTTTTTTCATGCGTTTGGTGGGGAAATCCTCCTGCTGCCCTTCAGCATAGGCACGGCAGGTACGGCTCAAAGGACAATGGGGGCAGGCGGGTAGCGTTGGCGTACACACCAATGCCCCGAGATCCATCATGGCCTGGGTATATTCCGCTACCCGATGGTGCGGCGTGTAACGCTCCGCCAGCGCCCATAGCTGCCTTGCCACCATGGTGCCCCCCGGCCAGCCCGCAATGGCATGGTAACGCGACAGCACCCGTTTCACATTACCGTCCAGAATGGCATGGCGTTGCCCGAAGGCCAGGGCAAGAATGGCACCAGCAGTGGAGCGACCGATGCCAGGCAACGAGAGGACTGCGTCGAATCGGGAGGGAAACTCGCCACCATGGCGTTCGTGAATGATGCGGGCGGCGCTATGGAGATTTCGCGCCCGAGCGTAATAACCGAGCCCGCTCCAAAGGTGCAGTACCTCATCCGGTTCCGCCAAAGCGAGATCTCGTACCCTCGGGAAACGCACCATGAAACGTTGGAAATATTCCGTGACGGTCCCTACACGGGTCTGCTGCAGCATGATTTCCGAAACCCAGACCCGATACCCCGTCACCTCCTGCTGCCAGGGTAGATCACGACGCCCTCCCCTTTCGCGCCACTTGAGAACCAAATCGGAGAATATCATCCAATCCCTATCGAACGGATACGATGAGCCTTGTTTGCGGGTTTCGAATCAATCGGGGAAGTAAGGTAAGGGGATAACGCGGGAGTCGAGGGTGGCAATCCACATTCATGATTCCCTGTGGGTGAAAAAGTCGAGGAAGGGACTTTTCCACCATCCTGTCGATTTGCTTATTTCCCGCTCATCTTCGCAAATGAGCCGGGTTTTACGGAACACCGATTTTGCTTTACCGATGCACGGGTCATGTTTTGTCGGTCCGAGGCGAGGCCTCGTTAGAGTTTGGGTAATTGAGCCTTCACTTGATTGCGAATAAGGTCGCGAGACTTCGTGAAGTGCTCCATGACAATGCAATAAAATAAATAGTCGAAAGCAAATTCGGGCCTGGAGCGCATAATCTTGAATAGATAATACCAAAAGCGCCACCGTGTTTTGCGAACGATGCCTTCCAACCAGAAAACCCGTACAGACGAGCCGAGATTCCCCCAGCCAAATGGTATGGATTCGTAATTTCGATTCATTTTCCCCATTTGCATGAAATGACGATAATTCCTTTCGATATATCTTTTTGGTTCATAAAGTTCCTCGAATACATTTAGAAACTCATCTACAATTTCTTCGATGGGGCGAGTGGGTACGAAATTCATTGCAGTATTTTGGTTTATGCTATCACCTTCCAGGAGTCGTCCTTCTTTTTTGAGACGATGCCACAACGCTGTATTTGGAAGGGCAAATAATAAGGAAAACATAGGCATTGGAAGGGCATTCTCTTCTACGAGCTGAATGACACGCCTATCGATCCCAGGCCTTTCACCATCGAAACCAATAATAAAATTGGCCATGACATGAATTCCTGCTTTCTTGATTGCCGCTATGGACTCGCTGATGGGAGCATAAAGATTCTGGGACTTTTTGATAAGTGTCAAAGTTTCTGCATCCGGGGTTTCCAATCCCACGAAAACCGAATCGAAATTACATGCCGTCATCGATTCCATCAATTTCGGATACTTGGCCAAATTTATCGAGGCTTCGGTGTAAAACAAGAAAGGATATTTCTTTTCAGCCATCCAGCCTTTCAATACCCGTAGGAATTCCTCGACGTCCCGCTTGTTGCCGATAAAATTATCATCCACCATGAACACCGTACCCCGCCAACCGCATTCATAGAGATACTCCAGCTCCCGCAACATTTGTTCAGGCGCTTTCGTGCGAGGTTTTCGGCCATAAAGCGTGATGATGTCACAGAATTCACATTGGAAAGGACAGCCCCTGGAAAATTGAATGGACATTTCCAGATAGGCATCCAACTCCAATAAATCGTAGCGAGGGAAGGGTGTTCCCCGTACATCGGGTTTTTCGGTAGAGCGAAATACACCCCCTTTGTCACCACGCTCGATTGCCGCCAAAAACTGGGGGATAGTCATTTCGCCTTCATCCAGAACAAGATAGTCGGCTTCTGAATGTCGAGCGACGTCATCGGAAAAAGCGGTCGGATAAGGACCTCCGACGGCTACTTTCTTCCCACGCCGTTTGCCTTCCTGAATCTGAGCAAAAAAATCGACCCTTTGCACAAGCATGGCGGAAACCATTACGAACTCCGCCCAATTCCACTCTTCTTCCGTTACTTCACGGATATTGAGATCCACCAGTTTGAATTCCCACTCTTGAGGCAAGATGGCGGCAACGGTAATCAGGCCAAGGGGGGGAGAGTGAGTTTTCTTCCCCATCAACTCTATAGCCGTATGGAATGAGGAGTAACTTTTGGGGAAACGGGGATATAAAAGCAAAACACGCATAATTTGAATTACACTCGCAAAGTAAGTTTTATCGTCAGCGACATAACATGAAATATGTTAGCGCTTCACGCCAAGACTGAAGTGGGGTGGGTCTCAATGCACGCACCGATTTCCTCGAGATCCTTAATTTTTCCGATACCTGAACGGTTATCTCATGCCTCTTTCAGCCGACCGGCCACGAAGCGGTGAAGTACACTGGCCATGAGCGTCTGATAGGGGATACCATCTTCTACCGCCCTGACCTGAAGCGCCTCGAGATCGTGAGAGGAAATCCGAATGTTGACTCGCTTATCCTTGCGAAGTGTGTTGCGGGCGTATTGCCGATGCTTCTCGATCTCCGTATCGAGATCCACCACCGACGTCCACTCGCCCCGCTCGACCGATTCCACAAAATCTCGTTCTTCCTCGTCGAGATAGTATTTGTCCACGCTGTCACCTTGAGTATTGCTTTGTCAGTTTTCGGCTGGGCACGATGGTCCTCAGAAAACGCTCACCTCCCTGTTCAACGAATGGAACGACATACACATAGTGATTTATGTCGATGACAAGTATCTGTTGATTGGAATGCTCGTTCCTATCGGGATGTTCCCTGATATCCAAGAGGTCGCCGCCCTCGATATGCATGATCACCTGTTCGAAGGTAATCCCGCGTGCCCGCTTCAAAAACGCATTCTTCTTATTATCCCATTGATATGAAACCATGTGTGAGATCATGGGATGAGAGTAATGCAATGTGTGCCGTTTGGCAACAAAAAGAACGAAAATAAAGGGCGAATGGATTCCCAACTATCGGCAAACCCCATTGCTATGGCAGATTCGCCCTCTGCCGATGGGAATTCCTCTCCGAAAAACGAATACCGATATCCAACTCCGACAAGAGTCTTGGCCTAACCCGGCAAAGCCGGAACCAAAATTCCATCGCATGGATAAAGGATATGTCATCTCGACCGGAGGGGAGTGTGAGTCGCGGGCTTTTCGCGCCAAGTCATAAACCGTGAGGCTTCA
>CAZSVE010000072.1:0-16059 GCA_964610175.1 uncultured Thiotrichales bacterium | reverse complement strand
ATGCCTCATCTAACCAACCAGAGATAGAACTAAGTACGCTCTACCCGGATGAGCCCCTTTTTTCCGGTAATTCGGCGAAAAATGTTCAAATAATCGCCAATTCCATGCCTTTGATGTCATTCCTCGACGACAATCCCTTTCGGTATAGGTCTCCTACCTCGTTACCTCGATTTCTCGGGTTTTTCGTTTTTCCGATACATCAAGACCATGCCTAAGCATGGATCGTTATCCCAGCTACAACATGCATTCAAAGATCATTCTCTGATCGCTGAATCTCCCTTTTCGGCCGATCTACTAACTCAACAATAGCCATAGCCGCCTGATCGCCTGAACGAAAACCAGCCTTCATAACACGCATATAACCACCTGGTCTTCCACGATACCTAGGGGCGATCTCGCCAAAAAGCTTCGTCACAACTTCTCGATCACGCAGCCGATCGAAAGCTAAACGGCGCCGGGCCAAATTGTCAATTTTCGCCCGCGTAATTAAAGGCTCAACTACCCGGCGTAGCTCCTTTGCCTTCGGTACAGTAGTACGAATCAATTCATGACGAAGCAAGGATACAGCCATATTACGAAACATAGCACGACGATGACTGCTAGTTCGATTCAGTTTCCGACCGCTAAGACGATGACGCATTCCTATATCAACTCTTCTTCGTTATGCAATCCCGGTGGTGGCCAATTCTCAAGCCGCATCCCCAGCGACATACCCCGCACCGCTAATACATCTTTAATTTCCGTTAACGACTTTTTACCTAAATTGGGAGTCTTTAACAACTCTACTTCTGTGTGCTGAATCAAATCACCAACGTAATAAATACTCTCCGCCTTTAGGCAATTCGCAGAACGAACAGTAAGCTCCAAATCATCTACCGGCCGTAAGAGAATCGGATCCATTGCTGCTTCCGGTTCTTGGATCTCAACATCCTCTTTTCCGATCAAATCTACAAACACGGCAAGCTGATCTCGAAGCAGATCAGCCGCAAGACGAACCGCTCCCTCAGGCTCAATAGTTCCATTCGTTTCAATTTCCATAATCAATTTATCCAAGTCCGTACGCTGTTCAACCCGTGCACTCTCCACAGCATATGCTACCCGACGCAACGGACTAAATGAAGCATCAAGTGCCAACTTCCCTATAGATTGCTCACCCTCTTCGCTACCTACACGGGATGCAGCAGGCTGATAACCACAACCTCGAACAACCTTCATAGACATATCAAGTTCACCTTCCTTTGCCATGTGAGCAATCACCCAATTTGGATTTACAATTTCCACATCATGATCCAGTGTAATATCCCTTGCTGATACTACTCCTTCTCCTTTCTTATTCAACGAGAGAACAACCTCATTACGAGTGTACATACGAATCGCGAGCCCTTTCAAATTCAACAGAATTTGAGTGACATCTTCCTGCACACCCGCTATCGTTGTATATTCATGTAACACACCATTAAACTCTGCCTCTACCACAGCGCAGCCAGGAATGGAAGAGAGTAATACGCGGCGTAAAGCATTCCCCAATGTATGGCCAAAACCCCGATCCAGCGGTTCAATAGCGATCCGGATCGTATTTGCATCTGTATGTCGAACATCAACAATGCGTGGTTTCAGTAGATCAACGGTAATACCCCGCATAGACTTCTCTCCTAAACCTTATTTAGAGTACAACTCAACAACGAGATGTTCGTTGATCTCACCAGGTAGATCGCCACGCTCCGGCTTCGCTTTAAAAATACCTTCTAGTTTCTTTGGATCTACATCAAGCCAATCGGGAATACCTCGTTGCTGTGCTATATCTACAGCCACCTGCACTCTAAGCTGCTTACATGCTTTTTCAGCTATGGCAACCACATCACCAGCCCGAAGCTGGTAGGAGGGAATATTCACTTTCCGACCATTTACAATGGTGCCATTATGACGAACGAGTTGACGAGACTCACTCCGGGAAGCAGCAAACCCCATTCGACATACTACATTATCCAATCTACTTTCAAGCATCTGCAATAAATTTTCTCCGGTTGATCCCTTCCTTCGATCTGCCTCCTCATAGTACGAACGGAACTGCCTTTCAAGCACACCGTAGATGCGACGCATCTTTTGCTTTTCACGCAATTGCAAAGCGTAATCAGATAATCGTGCGCGGGCCCGACGTGATTGACCATGTTGCCCCGGCGGAAACAACCGGGTCTCTATAGGACATTTACCTGTCAGGCACTTCTCTCCTTTGAGAAACAGCTTTTCACCTTCACGCCTACACAAGCGACATTTCGGACCACTATATTTAGCCAAACACAGACTCCTAATTATCGTGTAAATCTACAATAACTCTAAGAGATGATTGCCATATCAAAAATCAATTACAAATTATCCCCTAGAACAGCTTAAATAACATTTAACCTTGGAAAAGTAGGCACCCTACATAAGACACAAAGTAATCTACTTTTTAAACTAAATCAGAACATAACTTGGACACAAAAAAATAATTCTATTCCATCCCAAAATTTCTCAAAAACTCACCTCCTCATTGTCACATCTAATTACCTAATTACTTGATCTAATATAATCAATACTCATAAATTATGCTTATATGCCAATCATCTTTTGAAAGTTAAAAGGCACTTAAACACGACGTCGCTTAGACGGACGACAACCATTATGTGGAATAGGAGTTACATCCGTGATACTAGTAATTTTAAACCCTGCATTATTCAGCGCCCGAACTGCAGATTCACGCCCAGGACCCGGCCCATTTATACGTACATCAAGATTCTTCATACCAAACTCTCGAACAACATCAGCAACTCGACTCGCAGCAACTTGAGCTGCAAATGGTGTACTTTTCCGCGAACCCTTAAAACCACTATTACCCGCAGTCGTCCACGCCAAAGTGTTTCCTTGCCGATCCGTAACATTAATGATGGTATTATTAAACGATGCATGAACATGCGCAATACCCTCAGATACACCCCTTTTTACTTTTTTCCGTGAACGTAACGCACTCTTCACCATAACAGCCTTCATCTCCTATTTACGTATTGGCCTACGGGGCCCTTTTCGGGTTCTTGCATTCGTGTGAGTACGTTGCCCTCGCACAGGGAGTCCACGACGATGACGCAAACCTCGATAACAACCAAGATCCATGAGACGCTTAATATTCATAGATACTTCACGTCGCAAGTCTCCCTCAACAACATACTTTGCTACTTCTGCCCGCAATCGATCTAGATCCAATTCACCTAAATCCTTAACCAAAATAGTTGGATCAATATTTAACACAGAGCAGATATTGAAAGCCGTTGCTCGACCGACACCGTATATAGCAGTTAAAGAAACCCACACATGTTTCCGATCCGAGATATTAACACCTGCGATTCGTGCCATTTTAATTAGTCCTCTAGCTTCTCCTAGCAAGATTCAGCATTTAATAAATTACCGCCATCGCCATAACAAAATCACTTTAATGCACACAATCACACTGATAATTAGCTATCATTAATCAACCTTGCCGCTGTTTATGCCGAGCATCTTTACAAATCACACGGACAACACCACTACGTCTAATGATCTTACAATGACGACATAATCTTTTTACAGAAGCGCGTACCTTCATGCATATCTCCCCCTTCAAAAATAAACCTCAACCTCTAATAAGAAGCATCTAGACATACAAAACGACTACAAAACCAACAAAACATCAATACAAATAACCCAATAATCTAGTAAAGATTATCCTCAAACCAACAAAGCATAATTCATGCATTTGTAAAGAAAAATTAGTGTTTTGTAAAACTTTTGACTCATTTGCGAAACTATAACTAAGCGAGAAAAATCAATAATTACCGTACAATAGTATTATGCCCATACCCTTTAAGATTTGCTTTCTTAAGCATACCTTCATACTGGTGAGACATCATATGTGCCTGTATTTGCGCCATAAGATCCATCACAACAACTACAATAATAAGTAACGAAGTACCTCCAAAATAAAAAGGTACATTCCATTTGACAATCATAAATTCCGGCAATAAGCATACTGCGGTAATATACAAGGCACCAACCATAGTAAGGCGCGTCATAACTGCGTCTATGTAGCGAGCTGTTTGCTCACCGGGGCGAATCCCCGGTATAAATGCACCAGATTTTTTTAAATTCTCCGCCGTTTCCCGTGGATTAAAAACTAACGCTGTATAAAAAAAGCAGAAGAATACTATAGCTACTGCGTAGAAAAGAATATATACAGGTTGTCCTGGAGATAGTACGCTTGCAATATTAGACAACCAAGCAAGCTCTTCCGTACTACCGAACCATCTCCCAAGAGTAGCAGGGAACAAAATAATACTAGAAGCAAATATAGGTGGGATCACACCTGACATATTAATCTTAAGTGGTAGATGACTACTTTGGCCAACATACAGTCGCCGCCCCATTTGGCGCTTGGCGTAGTTAACGGCAACCCGGCGTTGCCCTCTTTCAACAAACACAACAAATCCCGTTACACTGAGGGCAATTATAGCTAGAAGCAATAACATCAAAATATGCAACTCGCCAGTTCGCGATAACTCCAATGTACCACCAACAGCGGATGGTAAACCTGCCACAATACCAGCAAAAATAATCAGAGAAATCCCATTACCGACACCACGATCGCTAATCTGCTCACCTAACCACATTAAAAACATCGTTCCCGTAACCAATGTAACAACAGCTATCATACGAAAAGAAAACCCCCCATCAATAACCACAGCAAGGCCATTTGCTTTCTGTCCCTCTAACGCAATAGCAACCCCCAAAGCTTGGAAGGTTGCCAAAAACACAGTGCCATACCGCGTATATTGCGTGATCTTCCTGCGACCAGACTCCCCTTCCTTCTTCAGCTGCTCAAGCTTCGGGTGAACAACCGTAAGAAGTTGCATAATAATAGCTGATGATATGTACGGCATAATGCCAATAGCAAATACTGAAAATCTACTTAACGCTCCCCCAGAAAACATGTTAAACATGTCCAAAATGGTACCACGCTGCTCATTAACCAACCCTTCCAATGCAATAGGATCGATCCCCGGCACAGGAATAAAAGAACCAATCCGAAATACAACAATCGCTCCCAAAACGAACAGCAAGCGCTGTTTAAGTTCTAACGTAGCACTCCCTTCATTAGGATTCGGATTTACAACAGCAGACTTTTTGCCAACCATTTTATTCCTCTATCTGACCTCCTGCTACCTCAAGCACAGCGTAAGCTCCCTTAGTTAAAACCACATCCTTGCTCTTAGCAACCTTCCAAGCTTTCACTTCAAACGATCTTGATACATTCCTATTCAAAATAATCTTCACCCGCCGCGCCCGACGATGCACTAACCCTACTGACCGCAAAACATTTAGATCAACTCTATCTACTGACAAGAGCACTACATCACCGAGTCGAACCTCATCAACAAGATGTTTTTTCCGAGAAGAAAAACCATATTTAGGCAAACGCCGCTGCAATGGCATTTGACCACCTTCAAATCCAGCAATCGCACCACCCCCAGCTCGGGAACATTGCCCCTTATGACCACGACCACAGGTCTTCCCCAACCCAGAGCCCCGTCCCCGACCAACACGCACCCGAGAATGCTTAGACCCTAAGCTAGGTTGCAGATTATTCAAACGCATCTTTTTACTTCCTCAACTCGAAGCATGTAAGCAACCCTATCAATCATGCCACGTATACACGGCGTGTCATGCACTATAATAGGCTTATGTATCTTACGTATTCCTAAGCCTCGCAGACAAGCCTGATGCTTGCGTAGCCGCCCATGCTTACTTCGAATCAAGGTAATTCGCAAAACCTTTTCGCGCTTACTTTCATTCTCCATCAAATCCAACTCCACTCTTAAGCAGGCCAATTAGTCAAAGACCTCTTGTACTGTCTTACCTCGCTTCGCAGCGATCTCACCTGGATCACATATACGTGACAGCCCAGAAATAGTTGCACGCACCACATTGATCGCATTCGACGAACCGATACATTTAGCCAATACATTACGGACGCCAAGCACCTCGAATACAGCACGCATCGGACCACCTGCGATAATACCTGTACCCACAGAAGCAGGTTGTATATGAACCTTAGCCGCACCATAGCGCGCAGTAACAGCATATTGGAGAGTATCACCCTTCAGTGATACTCGAATCATGTTACGACGCGCATTCTCCATAGCCTTTTGGATAGCTGCGGGAACCTCTCGTGCTTTTCCTCGCCCAAGACCTACCTTGCCCTTTCCATCCCCAACCACTGTCAATGCACTAAAGCCAAATTGTCTTCCACCTTTGACAACTTTAGCAACCCTATTTACAGCTACCAGCTTCTCCAAAAAATCATCTTCTTTCCCTACGATTTGGTAATTCGTCATATTCTCAACTCATTATCCATTATCTATGTATTAGCATATAAAAACATCTTCACGGAGCAAGAAATACCTTAAGACTAACAAGCAATTTAAACACCGTACTACCAATATAAACAATACAACAGCGAAAAAATCGTCAAACCTCTCTTATCAAGAGCATATGAAATGTAATTCTCGTTTACCCCAATACCTAAAATAAAAAACCACAGGTAGCTTGGTTGTCTATCCTTCCTCCTTAAAGATTTCCATCTCCCTTTGACAAAATCTTCTATGCCCTTAGCTAGAATAATTTCTTAAAACACCATTCACCAACAAGAACATCAAAGCTGCCAGATATTAAGCCTCCGATAACTAGCTTTTTACATACTAATTCCATTTTCACGAACGGCTTCAGCTAATGCCTTAATACGCCCGTGATATCGAAATCCAGATCTATCAAAGCCAACCCGCATGACACCCACCATCTTTGCCATTTCTGCGATTTTTCTCCCGATCACCGTAGCAGCCGCAATATTCCCACCATTCGAGGTCTGGCGCTTTATCTCCCGATCCAGAGTAGACACACTGGCAACAACACAATCACCACCCGGATCGATTACTTGCGCATAGATATTACGTGGTGTCCTATGCACACAAAGCCGATGAATATTAAGCTCTCTTAACTTCGCCCGTGTACGGCGACTTCTACGCATACGCGCACTTTTCTTATTCATCATCAATCCTCTTTGACAGCAAGAAACTACAACAAGGAAAAGCATCAAACCTTATTGTCAATACAGCAATAAAATTACAAAAGATCACTTATTTCTTCTTTGCTACTTTCCGAATAATAGTCTCATTCATATATCGAACCCCTTTGCCCTTATAGGGCTCTGGTGGACGAAAACTACGTATAGTCGCAGCAACCTGCCCAACCTGCTGTTTATCAATACCGCGCACAACGATCTGTACATTAGTCGGCGTTTCCACCGTAATCCCTTCCGGGACAAGAAAATCAATGGGATGCGAATAGCCAAGCGTCAAATTCAGCGTTTTATTTTTCACCTGTGCGCGGTATCCAACCCCAACCAACTCAAGTTTTTTCTCAAATCCTTGGCTAACACCAATAACCATGTTGCTCAACAACGCACGGACAGTTCCCGAAAATGCATTAGCATTAACCTCACCTGCACGAGAAACCACCCGAACGACATTATCATCTTGGAAAACCTGCACTCCAGGATGTATGGGTTGCGTAAGTAAACCTTTAGGGCCTGTCACTATCACAGCTTTATGATCAACGCGCACTTCTACACCATTAGGAACAACAATGGGAACCTTTGCTACTCTAGACACACTCATCCCCTTCAATCAAAACAGCACACACAAAAGCTCACCACCGTAACCACCAGATTGCGCTGCACGATTTGTCATTATTCCCTTCGAAGTAGAAACGATAGCAATACCCAACCCACCAATTATAGTTGGCATTGCGGTTCTTTTTCGATACACACGCAAGCTCGGTCGACTAACTCGCTTTATGGTGCTAATAACAGGCTTCCCATTGTGATACTTAAGTATAATGGAAAGCTGCGCCTTCTTATCAAGATCAGAAATAGAATAGTCTTTAATATACCCCTCTTGTTTCAATACATTGGCAATAGCTGCTTTCTCCTTTGACGACGGAATGACGACAAGCACCTTCCCAGCAGCTTGGCCGTTACGAATACGCGTCAACATATCCGCAATTGGATCCTGCAAACTCATAGTTACTACCCTCACCAACTTGCCTTGACAAGCCCTGGAATATCCCCTCGCATTGCCGCATCTCTAAGCATATTTCGCCCCAAGCCAAACTTCCTATAATAGCCCTTGGAACGGCCTGTAATCCGACATCGACTGCGCAACCGAACTGCACTAGAATCCCGCGGTAAAGATTGCAGCTCAATCCTAGCTTTTCTCCGATCCTCGGAATCAAGATTGGTATCAGCTATTTCCCTTTTCAACATCATACGCTTCTCTGCATACTTTTTTACTAGTCGCTTGCGCTTAATTTCTCGGTTAATTACAGATAACTTTGCCATCTTCTCCTTTACCTAACTAAAGTCACAAAAAACCACAACGAAAAATTCATATGTTAGGATAAAATTAATAGTTCTACACGCATATGGACACTAAACTAAAAGTCAACGATTCAATTCCTCCTAAACGGAAAACCAAAAGCTACCAATAACATATACCCTTCTTCATTACTCCTTGCAGTAGTTGTAATAGCAATATCTAATCCTCGTATTGCATCAATTTCATCATAACCAATCTCCGGGAAAATAATTTGCTCACGCACACCAAAATTATAGTTCCCTCGACCATCAAATGCCTTAGGGCTAAACCCACGAAAATCACGAATTCTCGGTATCGCGACACTGATCAAGCGATCCAAAAATTCATACATCCGATCCCGCCTTAAAGTAACTTTGCAACCGATAGGCCAACCTTGGCGTATCTTAAACGCTGCAACCGACTTAGATGCATTAGAAATAATAGGCATCTGACCAGAAATCTTTTTCAAATCACTAATAGCGTTATCAAGAACTTTTTTATCACTAATCGCTTCTCCCACACCCATGTTTAACGTAACCTTGGCGATGCGCGGAACTTCCATTATACTCTGATAATTAAACCGCTCCTTAAGTTGCCCGATCACGCTACCATGATAAACTTCCTCAAGCCTAGGCCTTATTCTTTTCATAACGCATCAACGACCTCACTGGTAGACTTAAAATAGCGTACCTTGCGACCATCATCCAGAAACCGAAACCCCACACGTCCACCTCTTCCTGTTGCAGAATCATAGAGGGCAACATTAGAAATCCGCATCGGCATTTCTTTACTCATAATCCCACCAGAAGTCCCCTTTTGGGGATTCGGCTTCATATGCTTCTTAACTACATTAATCCCCTCAACAAGCAAGAAATCATCTGAGGAAACCCTTAGAACCTTCCCCCGTTTCCCACGATCCTTACCTGTGATAACAATAACTTCATCACCCTTGTGAACTTTACGCATGGTTATCACCATCTTTACTTTTATTCCAATCTTCAGTTAATTACAACTTGCCACAAGGAACTTCACGTAAAATATATCCTCTCCCCATCTGCCATATACAAAAACACTTCGAGGTTTTTCCCCTTCCATCTCCAAAAAGATTTATCACCAACCTAAATCCAAAAATCCAATAAACTCCATCCACTACCATACAGCCACGGATACTATAATCGCAGAAAGCTTGAACAATTTTTATATATTCTAAAATTCAATCCTAGTAGAAAATCTAATTCCTGAAAACTAGGACGCTGCAAATAAAAAACAAAACCATAGATTCAAAATCTAAGTTATTAATTTTTTTCTACTACAACACCTCAGGAGCCAACGAAACGATTTTCATGAATCGCTCCGTTCGTAACTCACGCGTAACCGGACCAAAAATGCGGGTACCAATAGGCTGAAACTGATTATTGAGCAATACAGCTGCATTTTTATCAAACCGAATTAACGATCCATCAGAACGCCGCACACCTTTACACGTACGAACCACCACTGCATGGTACAACTCCCCTTTTTTAACTTTGCCCCGTGGAATTGCCTCTTTAATAGCAACCCGAATAATATCGCCAATATGTGCATAGCGACGATGAGAACCTCCTAATACTTTGATACACATTAAACGCCGAGCACCGCTGTTGTCTGCTGCATCTAACATAGATTGCATCTGAATCATATACGCCCCTCACGAATTCCCCACAGAGCCTCTGCAAAATATCTACAATCACCTATAAAGTTAGGTATTAACGCGCCTTAACGATAACTTCCCGCAAACGCCATGCTTTCGTCCTTGATATCGGTCGACACTGCAAAACACTTACTACATCTCCGGTTCGAGATATATTTTTCTCATCATGCACATGAAACTTTGTCGATCGCCGAATATACTTCTTGTACAGTGGATGTTTAACTCTTCGCTCTACGAGAACAGTAACACTTTTATCCACTTTATCATTAATAACTCGACCCACGAGAACATATGACGATTTTTCCATTTCTTTCATACCATATTAACTCGCTGCCGTTCGTTAATAATAGTCTTTATGCGCGCAATCGCCCGCCGAATCACCTTAAACCGACTATACCTCAATATCTGCCCAGAACCCGCTTGCATTCGCAAATTAAACGCTTCACGGCTAAGCCCAATAAGCTCTTCCCTCAACTCATCATCATTTTTCTTTCGCAACTCTGCTGCTTTCATCCAATTAACGCTCGCGTCTCAAAAACAGTCCGTACCGGCAACTTCGCCCCTGCACGTTTGAATGCCTCTCGTGCAACAAGCTCATCTACCCCTTCCATTTCATATAACACACGCCCCGGTTGCACCAAAACTACCCAATACTCAACATTACCTTTCCCTTTACCCTGGCGAACTTCTAATGGTTTCTTGGTAACCGGCTTATCAGGAAAAACCCGAATCCATATCTTTGCTCCTCGCTTAACGTGCCTTGTCAGTGCGCGACGAGCAGCCTCAATTTGACGAGAAGTAATACGCCCCCTCGTAGAAGCTTTCAGGGCATACTCCCCAAAACTAACCCGATTCCCAGAATTGGCAAGCCCTCGATTTCTACCCTTATGCTGTTTTCGATACTTAGTTCGCTTTGGTTGTAGCATCATTGGATTTTTCCCTCATAAGAATATACCAAGAACCTAAAAAGCTACCCTGCTAATGATCATAAAACATTTCAATCAACAGCGGCCTTCTCCGAATCAGTTCGGTTTGCTTGCACGGATCTTTCGAAAATTTCCCCTTTAAATATCCAAACTTTAACACCAATAATACCGTAGGTGGTACGTGCCGCCGCAAAGCCATAATCAATATCAGCTCGTAGCGTATGCAAAGGAACGCGCCCCTCCCGATACCATTCCGAACGCGCAATTTCTGCACCACTCAAACGCCCAGATACATTTATCTTAATACCTTCAGCACCCAACCTCATAGCATTACCAACAGCACGTTTCATGGCTCGACGAAACATAATTCGCCGCACCAACTGGCTAGCAACACTTTCCGCCACAAGATGCGCGTCCAATTCAGGTTTTCTAATTTCCTCCACACCAATATGCACGGGCACTCCCATCATCAGGGAAACCATATGCCGTAAAGATTCGATATCTTGGCCCTTCTTACCAATAACAATACCTGGTCTCGCAGTATGAATTACAATACGCGCATTCTTTGCCGGACGCCAAATATCAATCCTACTAACAGATGCATGTGCAAGTTTCTTTTGCAAAAAAGCCCGCACAGCAAGATCCGCATTTAGATTCTCCGCATAATCCCGACCCTCTGCATACCACACAGATGTCCAATCTTTAACTATACCTAAACGAATACCCGTTGGATGAACTTTTTGACCCATATCATTAATCTCGGGGTTTTATATTTCGGGCAATAATCCCGTAGCCTAATAAACCTTTGGCTAAAAATCCGATCACAGGATGATGAAAAACTCCACTAAGGCCAAAACAGGCTACAAAAAGAGAAAAATAAAGCAAAAAAGCAACTTATACAATATTCTAGTCCTAAGCTGCAAAAGCCCTTACAGATTATGCCATTGCATCTCTCTCAGCAGGCACTTTCATCCTTGAAGTCATATTGACCCTTGTCCGACATAAATAAAGATCGCAATCCTACACATAATTAGCTGCCGCTAATTAAGAATTAACATCAGACACCATAAGCGTAATATGACTCGTTCGCTTTAATATCCTATTTGCCCGCCCCCTAGCACGGGCTCGAATCCGCTTATAACTTGGCCCCTGATCAATACAAATCACCCTAACAAAAAGTTTATCAATATCTGCACCTTCATTATGATCTGCATTTGCAATTGCAGCATTCAGCACTTTCTTAACAATTTTAGCTGCCTTTTTCTTACTAAGCGCAAGCAAATCTACAGCACGCTCTACCTGCAAACCCCGCACTTGATCAGCGATCAATCTAACTTTCTGTGGTGAAATCCTAGCAAATCTTAGCTTTGCTGTCGTATCCATCGATAATCTACTCTAAAATCTTATAATCCACACGCACAGCTAGGCAGGTTTACGCAAGCTAACCTAACCTCTAAAAACCTAATACCGCCGTTATATCTCTCGTAAACCGAGATCTAACTAAACATATCAATAACATTAGTAATATTCAAACCTTTCTCCCTTACCCAAAAAACCTTGACAACCAGATCTGTTAGATTAGGCCTTTATCAAATCATTACCATAATCTTTTCAAACTCATACCTTCTTTACTATAGCTAAGTCTGCACTACAAACATATAAGCAATAAACTCATGAGCCATGTACAAACAGAAACACTCTTCCTAATTTTAATTAAGTTTGTGCGCCATACACAAACACCTCATTTCTTCACCCTCCGATCCCCAGAATGACCCTTAAATGTATGAGTCGGTGAAAATTCCCCAAGCTTATGCCCCACCATATTTTCAGTAATGAGAATCGGAATATGTTGCCGCCCGTTATGTACTGCTATAGTAAAGCCAACCATTTCCGGCACGATCATAGAACACCGAGACCAAGTTTTAATTGGTCGCTTTGCGCCTGACGCCTTGGCGTCAGCAACCTTTTTAGCTAAATGGTAATCTACAAATGGGCCTTTCTTTACCGAACGCGACACCGGTCATCCCCTCCCTTAATTCAAATTAACGCTTCTTCCGCGCACGCACAATCAAGTGACCCGTACGCTTATTATGTCGTGTCTTATACCCCTTAGTCGGCACTCCCCACGGCGTTACCGGGTGGCGCCCACCCGAACTACGCCCTTCACCACCACCGTGCGGATGATCGATAGGATTCATTGCAACTCCCCGCACTGTCGGCCTAATTCCTCGCCATCTGGCGGCCCCAGCCTTACCTAGCTTGCGCAGCCCATACTCAGCATTACCAACTTCCCCTACGGTAGCCCTACACTCAACCGAAACCTTGCGTAGTTCCCCAGATCGAAGCCTCAACGTAGCAAAACCGGCTTCTCTGGCAATTAGCTGCACTGCTGCCCCAGCACTACGAGCAAGCTGAGCTCCCTTACCGGGTTTAAACTCAACACAATGTATAGTTGTCCCTACAGGAATACTACGAAGCGGCAACGCATTACCGATCTTGATGGGGGGACTTACTCCAGATAAAAGCATATTGCCGACTTCAAGACCTTTAGAAGCAATAATATATCGACGCTCCCCATCGCCGTACACTAAAAGCGCAATATGCGCACTACGTACAGGATCATATTCTATACGCTCAACTTGTCCAAATACGCCATCTTTATCACGCTTAAAATCTATAATCCGATAACGTTGTTTGTGACCGCCACCCCGATGCCGAACTGTAATTCGACCTTTATTGTTCCGCCCCCCCCCTTTTGTCTTTTTACAAACCAATGAACTATAGGGATCACCTTTATGAAGATTTGGAGTTACTACCTTAACCGCCCCTCGCCTGCCAGGTGATGTGGGCTTTATTTTTACTAACGGCATAGCGTAAAGCCTCTATCTAAACGGTCGACACAACATTTAGGAAATCAATATCGTTACCAGATTCCAGCATAACATACGCTTTTTTCCATCCCACTCGACGCCCAAAACGTCGCCCTCGACTACCCCTTACCAATTTTCTCTTCCCTTTTACATTAAGAGTACAAATCCTCTTTACTTTAACATCAAACATCCCTTCCACAGCCTTTTTAATTTCCAACTTGTTCGCGTCCGTAGCCACATGAAATACAATTTGACGATGCTCATCCGCCACCCACTCAGACTTTTCAGAGAGGTGCGGAAACCGCAATATTGTCATCATACGGTTTTTATTCATTTCAATCTTTCTTCAAGCTTCCGTAAACCAGATACAGTAATCAACACCTTTTCACGCCCAATAAGATTCACTGGATTAAGTTGACTAACCTCCACAACATCAACCGATTTGAGATTCCGAACAGAGAGGGCTAGATTCTCTTCTAGATACCCGGTTACAATCAGCGCATTCAACAGACCAAGTTTACATAATCGTTCAACCACTTCACGCGTCTTAGGACACATCACGGAAAACTCTCTCACCACTATAAAACGCCTCTGCCTAACCAGCTCGGAAAGTATTGAGCGCAGCGCTCCCCGATACATTCTCCTATTTAACTTCCGGGCATAACTTTTAGGCCGCGCAGCAAAAGTCACCCCTCCCCCTCGCCACAAAGGGCTCCTTGTACTCCCCGCACGAGCGCGCCCAGTCCCTTTTTGCCGGTAGGGCTTAGCACCCCCTCCCCGCACATCCGATCGACTTTTCTGCTTCCGCGTTCCACCTCGCCCATTGGCAAGGTACGTAGTAACAGCCTGGTGAATCAAGGGGGCATTAAAACCCATCGCAAAAACCTCATCAGAAACAACAATCTTTTCTGCGATACTACCCTCTGTTATAGCAAGCTCCATTACCCACTCCTCTCAACAACCCACTTTACAGGTAACATTCAGAACCACATCACCCCCCTTGGGCCCAGGAACAGCTCCTTTAATCAAAACGAACTTGCGTGCTTCATCCACCTGAATTACTTCAAGATTCTGCATCGTTCGTCGTACATTACCCATATGGCCAGCCATACGTTTCCCCTTGAAGACCCGCCCAGGAGTTTGATTCTGACCAATAGAACCAGGCGCACGATGCGACAAAGAATTACCATGAGATGCATCCTGAGTACGAAAATTATGGCGCTTCACCACACCAGCATACCCCTTGCCGATAGACACTCCCGTAATATCCACCCTTTGCTTGGGGCACAAAATACCAAGAGTAATTTCTTGCCCGACAAAAACATCTTCATGTTCTTTATCGGTTAAACGAAATTCCCACAATCCTCTACCCGCATCAACACCAACCTTGGCAAAATGGCCCGCTTCCGACTTCACAATACGATTAACCTTCCGTGAACCGGTAGTTACTTGAATCGCATAATATCCATCCGTTTTCTTATTTTTCACCTGTGTGACATTATTCGAATCTACTTCGATCACTGTTACAGGGATAGATACACCTTCTTCGGTAAATACACGTGTCATCCCACACTTACGACCAATTAATCCGATTGGCATTTTTACTCTGCCTTTATGCTTTTAGCCCATCAGGCTTTGACGCTTAGCTCTCAACAAATCCGCAGAATCACCGTTCTACGAAACTTTCAGCTGCACATCTACACCAGCAGCCAAATCAAGCTTCATTAATGCATCAACCGTTTTATCAGTTGGATCAATAATATCCATAAGCCGCTTATGAGTTCTGATCTCGTACTGATCACGGGCATCTTTATTAACATGAGGAGAAATCAAGACAGTAAACCGTTCCTTCCGAGTCGGCAACGGAATTGGCCCGCGAATCTGAGCACCCGTCCTTTTAGCTGTATCTACAATCTCCTGCGCTGATTGATCAATCAATCGATGATCAAAAGCTTTTAACCGAATGCGTATACGTTGGTTCGCCATCCCCCCCCCCATCTCAATAGTTCTTCTTTTATCGAAAATTCAAAATAGGAGCTTCACTCGATAATTTTCGACACGACACCTGCGCCCACCGTTCGCCCTCCTTCACGCAC
>CAZSVE010000071.1:0-16109 GCA_964610175.1 uncultured Thiotrichales bacterium | reverse complement strand
CGGGTTTATCCATCCCACTATAAGGAACCTTGACAGGTCAAAACATATCAGTCCGCTGCCCATCCCTGGGGAGCTTATCCCCAATACGCTCTTACTCGGCAACGGGTATGCCCGTCGCCTTGGCGATCTCGTCGGGAGACAATCCCTGCCGCTTCAGCGCCAGCGCGATCTCCCGGGCTTTTTGGTGGGCGCCTTCCCGCTTTCCTTCCTCTCTTCCTTCCTTTTTCCCTTCCTCTCTTCCTTCCCGTCTGGCGTTGTCGATCATTCCCCATGCCGACCTGGCATAATCGATGAAGGTATCATATTCGCGTTTTTCCCGTTCACTCATCTTCAGGTAGTCGAGTTTTTCCTTCAGCGCCCCGATGCCGGGGGCGGTGAATTCGTCCAGGACCTCGTTATTCTTGAAGGCCCAGACCCACTGGTCCAGGTCGTCCCGGACAATATTCGGAAAGGATTCGAGGGGGATGAGATAGTACTCGGGAAAGACATTGGTCTCGCCGACGCGGATCTCGTCGCCGACGAGGGAGTTTTTCAGCGTCGCGGGGTTGTGGGTATGGAAACCTGCAAACTCCGTCTTGCCATGATAGATATAGTCGTCCCCATCCCGGCTGACATCGAAATAGAGCAGGCTGATGGAGTAGACCTTCTTTACCTTGGTGTACGGCTCGCCCAGTTTCAGATGCTCGACGATGGTCTTGGCCGTGCCGTAAGCGAGGCGCTTGAGGTAGGCCGTTTCCGAGAGATACTGCACCTCGACGAGGATTAGTTCGCCATCCTTGGTCTTGGCGCCGTCCCCGGTCCTGGCCAGCAGGATCACCCGGTTATATTTGGCCGACTCGTCGGCGACGAGGCGGCCAGATATAACCCGATTGGTCTCACTCTCCGGCATGTCGAGGATGGTAACCGGACGCCCGAGGAGTGCCGTCAAAAAACCCTCCAGCACGTCGAAATTGGCCTTGTCGCGCAGGACCGTGTTGATGGCCCAGTCGAAGGTAATGATCTTGCGGCCCGGTTTTTTGTTCATCGGATCTTTCTCCATGGGGGGATGAATGGTGAGCGGCGCCCTTGGTTGCGAGAAAAAGTTACATACGGGGCGAATTATGATACGCGATACTTGGTTTGCGGCAAGTATGGGAAGTGCGAAGGGCGGGCTTGGAATAGCCGAGTCGGAGGAGGGACACGGGTAATTCAGTACATCAGCAAAGACAAAGCAGGGAGTGCCGGCGTGCGTCAGGACCTATCCCCGCGGCATATGGCCAGTGGGGAAAGAAAGAGAATTTCGGGGTATCCGTGGAATTCCGCGACCCCGATAAGGATGCGGACGGCCCCCCCCTCGAGGCGCATGCCGTCGATCGGGCGCCCTGTCTCGATGCCTTGAAGCCGCCCATACCCTAGTCTTTCGAATCGCCACGGTGATTGGCCTTCTTACCTCGACAGTCATCGCGAATGCTGCCATCATCCGCGTGGGAATTGCCTGCGGCCAAAAGGACTATGCAGGCATGCGGCGGGTTCTCGATGGCGGTCTTTTTCTCTCCGTTATTCATGCTGCCTCCGGCCATGGGACTGCCATTCTTTTCCCCATGGATCGTCCTCTGATCTGTCGGGTCCGAGGGAAAAGCGCAGGCACTACTACCGATCATCGACCCACTGATCGTGTTGGTTTCCGTGTTTATTGTTGTCAATGGCCTGGCGGACGGTTGTCGGCCAGGTATTGAATGGTCTTTCGGACATGAAGATATCGACACTGATTTCGACATTGGCCTATTGGGCAGTCGGTCTGCCCATCGGTGTGCGATTCGGATTCGTCATGGAACTGGGTATCCTGGGACTTTGGTGGGGGCTCATCATCGGCATGGTCGTTGCCGCCATGGTCTATCTAGTCCGTTTTCGGTGGGTGGTTCGGAAGTTCCGAATGTAACGAAGAGAAAAAAACATGGATCTATCGATTGCCTTGGGCATCATCGTTATTGCGTCGCTGGTCATCATGTACGCCTGCGATAGTTTCGATGACGCTGCCAGTTACTTGGGGAGAAACATGGCCCCGGGCGTGCGCGGGGCCACCATCAACGCCATCGGAAGCAGTATGCCGGAGCTGATGACGGCCATGTTTTTGCTGTTTCTGTTCCATGACCGTGACGGATTCGCGGCGAGCGTGGCCACCACGGCGGGCTCGGCCATCTTCAACGCCGTGGTGATTCCGGCGCTTTGCATCTTTGCGGTTCGATATAAGGGGGTCCTCGTGCCGGCGGGTGATGTTACTGCCGGGCGAAGGCAGCGGATTACTCGAATCGAGATCACGAAAAGCAGCCTGCTGCGGGATGGTGCCTTTCTATTGATAGCCGAGGCCGCTCTTATCTGGTTTCTCGGTGATAATATTCTGACCTGGTGGGTAGGTGGGGCACTTTTGGCCATTTACGCCATTTACTTTCCTTTTCTTGCCGCAGGATTCGGCGCCAGCGAGGATGGGGAAGGGAGTGATGTCGGGAATGATGCCGGGGGCAAGGACCTCCAACGCCGAACGCCCCGGATCGAAGCGCTTTTTACCCTGGACTTCAATGCGCTCATCTACGACGGTAAAGGCTATACCACCGTATCGGCATGGGTGGTACTCTCGCTGGCCACCACGGTGATCGGCATTGCTTGTTGGCAATTGGCCGAGGCGGTGATGTCGAGCGCCGAGGCCCTCGATGTGCCGGCGTACTTTACTGCCCTGATATTCGCTGCCGCCGCTACCTCGGTTCCCGACACCGTACTGTCCGTGAAAGACGCCATGCGGGGCAAATACGATGACGCCATATCCAACGCGGTTGGCAGCAATACCTTCGATATCACCGTGGGACTCGGTCTCCCGTTGCTCCTGTATGCCCTGTTGTTCGACGGCGTACGGGTGATGTCGGCGGATCGAATCCAGCTGCTCAGTATCGTGTTGTTTGCGGTCACCGTGGTCGTGCTCGCCACCTTCCTGTTAAGGAAACACCTCACCGTGGCAACGGCGTATTTCTTCCTTGCCATTTACGTCGGCTGGATGGCTTTTATCCTCCACGATATGAGCAATGGCACCGGCGATGATATGACCAGGCACGTAGCCGATGACGTGGCCAATATCGTCGCGGTACCAGAATCGAAATGAACACCATCATTGTCGCCGATTTCGATGAAACCCTCATCGAACAAAATACCCTCATCCGGGTGTATCGCGGGCTTGCCGGTATGCCGCTCGTCGTCAGCGTGATACTGGCATTGTTCAAGGGGCACTGGTTGCGGCACGGCCTTCGCGCCGCCATCAAGGAAGAGATGTACTGGCGGATGCTGCGCGGCAAATCCGAATCCGAGTTGACCATTGCCGCTCGAAAGGTCGCCCGTCACGTGACGCTCAATGAGGCGGTCGTGTCGCGCATCCGACGACTTTCGACCCAGGGAAATGATACCCAGGGAAACGATATCCAGGGAAACGATACACAAGGCCATGATCTCATCGTGGCATCCGCGGCGCTGGCGCCCATTGTTCGAGCCGTCTTGCAAGAGAAGGGAGTAAACTTTTCCAGGGTAGTGGCGAGTGAGGCCCGGGTCGAAGTTGGAAAACTGACTGGTTATTTGATAGGAGGTGAATGTTTCGGGGAGAATAAAGCGCGGCGGATAAGACAGCTTCGCGACACATCCTACCCGAACGCCCGGATGATTGCCTTTGGAAACTGGCCGGACGACGGGCCGATGCTCGCCGAGGCCGACGAGGCGTACATCGTGACGGGCAATATCATCAAAACCCTCGAGTAACGGTTGGCGAGGAGAAGCTTCGCTGGACGAAGCAACATCATCGGAACCTTCGAAGGTACACATCGACAAGGTAACTTCGCCATGAAGATCATAAAGAGACTCTCGATCATAAAAAGACTTGCATTCGTATTTCTTCTCGCAACGCCGGGCCTGCCATGGGCGGGCGATGCCATCGACATCAATACGGCAACCAGGGACGAATTGACGGCCATCAAGGGCATCGGTCCGGTAATCGCCGACCGGATCGTCGAGGAGCGAACCAAAGGCCTCTTCTGCTCGTTGCAAGGATTTGCCGACAGGGTAAAGGGGATCGGCAAAAAGATTATCGGCAGCCAGAGCGATAACCTGACCCTGGGCGATGTCGAAAAACAGTGTGCCGAAAAACCATGAAAGCACCCGATAAAAATCCTCTTCCCTATCCCGATACTGCCGTACAAGACGCGGAATCGGCGGTCACTCACATACGCTGGCGAAACGAAGGGCTCGATCTACTCGATCAGCGTGTACTGCCTTCCCGCCTGGAAATCGTCACCTGCACCACGGCGAGAGAGGTGGAAACAGCCATCCGCGACATGGTGGTGCGCGGCGCCCCCGCCATCGGGGTCTCGGCGGCCTATGGCGTCGTGTTGGCGGCGCGGGAACGCTATCGGACGAATCCCAACGTATGGAAACGGGAAATCGAAGCAGACCTGGCGCGGCTCGGCAAGGCCCGCCCCACCGCGGTCAATCTGGCCTGGGCCCTGGAAAGGATGTCTTCCCTGATCGCTCGCACTCATATCGATGGCGATCCGGAAGCCGTCCTGCTCCATGGGGCGAAGCGCATCCATGACGAAGACATCGCCGGCAATCTCGAAATGGGACGCCTCGGCGCCGCGCTCATCCAGGAACCATGCGCCGTAATTACCCATTGCAACGCTGGCGCGCTCGCCACCGGTGGTTACGGCACCGCCCTCGGCGTCATCCGCCGCGGGTTTTCCGAAGGCAACATCCGCATGGTCTATGCCGACGAGACACGTCCCTGGTTGCAGGGGGCCCGCCTCACGGCGTGGGAACTGGCCCAGGACGGCATCCCCGTCACGCTCCTCGTGGATGGCGCCAGCGCCTGCCTCATGTCATCCCAGGCAACCGGGGAAAACATCGCCTGGGCGATCGTCGGTGCCGACCGCATCGCAGCCAATGGCGACGTCGCCAACAAGATCGGTACCTACTCCCTGGCCATCGGCGCCCGTCACCATGGGGTGCGCTTCATGGTGGTCGCCCCCACCTCCACCATCGACAGGAACGTCCCCAACGGCGACGCCATCCCCATCGAGATGCGAGCAGAGCAGGAGGTGCTCTCCTTTGCCTCCCATCCCATCGCCCCGGAAAATGTCACCGCGTGGAACCCCGTCTTCGATGTCACCCCAGCGGATTTGGTCGACGTCATCGTAACCGAGGCCGGCGTTATCGAGAAGCCCGACACCGGGAAGATCGCCGCTCTCATGGCCTAGCGAGGCTTGTGCTCGATCCGACGACCAAACCTGATTGAGTATTGGTGAAGCGGGATTGGTGCCTTGTGCGAAATTGATGCCTTGTAAGGCTATGATCCAATCATGGAGCTGAGCGGGAAATAAACAAACCCATGTTCGGGTATCGGGAAAGGATTCCGATGCGTGCGTCAGGACCCGGCCCGCTTCGGTCCTGGCGCGAAGCGCCAACATGTTCACTCATTTGGGAATGCAGTGCGGGAAATAGACAAAGTAACACCGACACCGAAAATCATGATGTTTTCCCGGTTCGGTATCTCCCTGTCTATCTCTATGCCAGCATCCCGATGGACGCCCCCATTCGCAATGGCGTTCCTGATCGAAGAGACGGTGTCCAATAGACGCTGTTCGGAGGGAAAAGCAGGATTACCGTGGAACCCATGTTGAACCGGGCGATCTCCTGCCCTTGTCGGAAGGCAAGCTCGGGGTGGCGCAACTGGTCGTATCGCCAGATGGATACCGGTTGCCTGTAGGATGGCATGATGGTGCCTGCCCAAACCGTTTCGATCCCCCCCACGAAGATGGCCCCGACCATGACCAGCGCCAGGGGACCGTTGGCGGTATCGAACACCATGGCCACGCGCTCATTGCGCGTGAACAGCCTGGGAATTACCCGCGTGGTGGCGGGATTGACGCTGAACAGGCGTCCGGGGATATAACGTATCCCCTGCGGGCGTCCGGCAATGGGCATATGGACCCGGTGATAGTCCTTGGGCGATAAATAGATGGTGATGAATTGTCCGCCCCGGAACGGGGCGGCGAAGGTTTCGGTATCGAGGGCACCACCGGAAAGCAACTCGGTTACGCCGTATCGATGGCCCTTGGCCTGTACAATCCCTCCGCCATCGATGTCATCGATGCTCCCGAATGCGCTGATCTGCCCATCCACGGGCGAAGCGATGTGTTGCTCTCCCGGCGGCGCCGGACGGGCGCCTGGGGCCAGGGCGCGCGTAAAAAAGGCATTGAAATCCCCATACGACATGGGATCGGGCTCCAATGCCTCCCCCATATCTACCCCATACTGGCGAATAAACCAGCGGATCTGCCAATTCTTGATCCGGGGAGAACGAATTCGCGTAATCCCGCGCATGAGCGTGGAGGGCAGGTGGTGGGGATACGAATACTGTGGGATGGCCTTGATGTAATCCAAAAAGGAGGCAGGGTGGCGCGAAGATTCGGCGGGGGGTTGGGTAACGTCGTTCAATGGATGTCCTCGAAAGATTGCGGAAATATCGATCGGTCGGGAAGAACATGCTGGCGAAGCTTGTGCTCGAACCGACAAGGCATGGCCCGGCATTGGTAAAGCAAAACCGGCGTTTCGTAAAGTCTGACGCATTTGCGAAGATGAGCCGGAAATAGACAAATCGACGCTTCTCGCCAGGACCGAAGCGGGGTGGGTACAGGCGCGCGCATCGGGATCTTTGGTTTTTCCGATACCTGAACAGTAGAAAACGCAGGGTGGCAATCCTTGTCTCTCCTGTTTCGGATCTCTCCTGTTCCAGGCCTTTCGAGCCTTACCTCTCCCGATTTTTCAAGTCATGGAATCCCTCGTCGCCACCTTCCGGACCGTCCCTTCGACTGATTGGAAATAAACCTCCATTTTATACGATTCCCGGCGATGCGGAGTAGACTAAAGATTGACAATCGCGCGGTCGGTAGGTATTTTGCGCACTCCAAATTCTATCGGGAACATTGATAGTTGATATTGAAAATTAATTACCTATGACAATTCTTTGCAAAACCTACTCCGCAAAGGCGGGGGACATCACCCATGGTTGGTATCTCGTGGACGCGAGCGGCAAGACCCTGGGTCGGCTGGCCACCGAGATCGCACGTCGTTTACGTGGCAAGCACAAGACAATCTACACCCCTCATATGGATACCGGCGATTATATCGTCGTGATCAACGCGAGCAAGATCCGCGTTACCGGAAACAAAGTAAAAGACAAGATCTATTATCGCCACTCCGGTTATCCGGGCGGTATCAAGTCGGAGAGTTTCGGACATTTACGGGCGAGAAAACCGGAACGGATCATCGAACTTGCCGTAAAGCGCATGTTGCCGAGGGGCCCCTTGGGCCGCGCCGTATTTCGAAAATTGCGGGTATTCCCCGGGGAAACCCATAATCACGCCGCACAAACCCCCAAACCTCTGGATATCGGAGGCCCCGCCATCGAAGCCATGTAACGGGCGTGCAACCCACCCTGGAACAAGCGATCATCACCAGCGAAGCCTGTGCTCGAACCGACAAGGCATGATTTGGCATGAATTCAACCGAAATTGCTTCCGCAAAAGCTTGATCGATTTGCGAAGCCGAGCGGGAAATAAACAAATACTCGAGAAATAACGAATGGAAACAACAACCTACTATGGCACCGGTCGTCGAAAATCAGCCGCCGCGCGCGTATACCTGAAGCGCGGGAGCGGCCTCATCCGCGTCAACCGACATTCATTGGATGAGTACTTCGGGCGGGAGACCTCCAGAATGGTGGTAAAGCAGCCATTGGATATGGTGGAGATGACCGAAAAGCTGGACATCGAGGTAACGGTCTCCGGGGGGGGGAACACCGGTCAGGCGGGCGCTATTCGTCACGGCATCACGCGGGCGTTGATCGCCTACGACGAAACCCTGCGACCGACCCTGCGCAAGGCCGGTTTCGTAACCCGAGACGCACGGAGGGTGGAACGCAAAAAGGTTGGTCTGCACAAGGCGCGCAAGCGTCCTCAGTACTCGAAGCGATAAGTCTATCTATTTTGCATCGAGGGGGATGTACCCCGTACCCCGTAATCGAAATAACCAAAAGATTGGACATTTCTGATCGCTGTAATCTGTTTATTTCCCGCTCATCTTCACAAATGAGTCGAGTTTTACGAAACGCCGGTTTTGCTCTACCGATGCCAAATCGTGCTTCGTCGGTTCGAGTACAAGCTTCGCTTCGCTAGTTGTTATCGCTACAGGGAAAAAATCATCGATCCCCGCCTCCCTGGAGATGCCGCTCCGGACATATCGGATCCGGGCAAGGATTCGGGGAATATCCGTAAGCGAGAAGGTTCGAGTGAGTTTCCCGACGGGGCCCGCGCGAGCTATTCCGAAAGACCTTTTCGTTTCGTGTTAGCGTAGGATTGTGTTTCCTCTTGGGGGATCGTCCAGCGGCAGGACTACGGACTCTGACTCCGTCAACCTAGGTTCGAATCCTAGTCCCCCAGCCAAACCCGTCTCTCCGAAGTTCTTCTTGAAATCCCTCCTTGCATGAAAGCCTCCGGAACCCTCTATATCGTCAGCGCCCCATCCGGGGCGGGGAAGACAAGCCTGGTACAGGCACTCGCCACCGCCGATCCCGATGTTTCCCTGTCCGTTTCCCATACCACGCGCCTCCCCCGTCCGGGAGAACGGGACGGCATTGATTATCATTTCGTCGGCGAGGAGGCATTCCGGGATATGCGCCGAAGGAACGCCTTCCTGGAACATGCCGAGGTCTTCGGGAACCACTACGGGACATCCCGTGCATGGCTCACGGAACAGCTCCAGGGGGGACGCGACATCATCCTCGAGATCGACTGGCAGGGCGCCCGGCAGGTCCGCAAGGCAATGGCGTGCACCAGTATCTTCATTCTACCTCCCTCCCATCACGCCCTGGCGGAGCGGCTACGTACCCGGGGACAGGACGATCACGTGGTCATTGCGAAACGCATGCAAAGGGCCAAGACGGAATCCATCCATTTCGACGAATTCGATTACTTGATCGTCAATGACGATTTCGAGAGGGCCCTTACTGATCTACGGGCCATCCTGCGGGCAGAGAGACTCCGCCAGCCCCGGCAGGCCCAGGACCACCGGGCCCTGATCGCCTCGCTGCTGGAGGCGTGAGGCGAAGCCTCGCTAGAAAATGGTTTCAATATCGAACTGCTGCTACCGATTTCGAAAGACGAAACTCAGGTGAAATTCTTATTTTTCCTCCAAAAGGGAGCCACGCCGGAGGATGTGGAAACCCGTATAGGAATACTCAAAGAGTTATTTTCTGAAGACAAGTTGGCCGCCGAGCATGTCCAATCAACGCTTGAAGCAGGGGTATTTACTACCGAATTCCTGTCGCCGAAATACGAGGGTTGCCTTGATGATTTCCATCGGAGACTACCCGATTATCAAACATTTTTTGTCTCCTTATCGAGTTTGCTGAAATCCCCGAAAAAGCTTCCGGCGCGATAGAAAAAACCGCCGGGCAAGGAATGTCCGGCGGTCGGTCGGGTTGGTGATGACTATGCGGCGGCGATCCGAATGTCGGTGTGACGCAGATTCGGATTACCGGTCAGGCTGGCAATATCTCGCAATAATTTTTCCCGGTCCACTTTTATTCCTCGGGATTCTTCCGGCGCGGGGGCATTTTTCCCCCGTCGTCCGGGAATACGGCAGCAGCGTGATGTCGAAATCGCCGTTCCAGGCGAGAGTGCTAATCCCGTCCGTGAAAAGGTCACTGTTTTGCATGGTTGTCGGCTTCTATTTCAACCGCACCGCCGGAAGCCGCTTTAGCCCTTGGTTGCGGGGGTCGACCTCGATCCCCACGGACTCCAGGGCCGTTACGCCGAGAATCGGTTCCGCGTCGTCGTCCCCGAAAATGACCGTGCCGGCTGTCGCATCGCCCATGAATTCAAAGATCGCGGGTCCAATATCCAGCCTCGACTCGCTGCCATCGGCAAGCTCATAGGTTCGCTTTCCCATTGACTCCAGCCCCATGGCATCCAGATGCTTCCGAGGCGCCAAAGAATCCGTGGCCCCCGTATCCACAAGAAAAAGACCTTCCCAGGATCGCTCGGTATCCGCGGGATTTCTGATGGTGACCGTAACGTGTGTCATGCCCATGGGTTTTTCCTTTATTTTTCCTGTTTCATTCTATTCTCCAGAATTTTATGCCGCGCTCCGATAGATGATTGGACGATATTTCGGCGCTGGGATGGTCTTGCCATTCGACCTTGCCGCCGCCAACCAGCTTTCCTTGGCCGCCAACACCTCCGCCAGCGCCCGGTCCGGCGTTTCGCCGAAGGCCGAACATGCCTTCAGATCCGGGATATCGGCAACATACCCTTCATCCTGTTCGCTGTAAAAAATATGGTTCTTCCGGTAAATGCGTACTTCGAGAGACGGTTCTACTATCGTAAGGTATTTTATTGCCATCCCTGGCGATTGGATTCCGGCATTCCCCGACGGAATGACGGAGGGGTATGAATGAAATCAAGGTATCGAAAAAACGCAGATCTTTAATGTTTGCAATGAGGCCTACACCCCCTTGAATTTTGGCGCGAAACGCTATCATGTTTCCCGCTATCCCAACCTTCGGAAACTACTCTTCCGTCATTCCGGCAGGGAATGCCGGAATCCAGTCGCCAGGGATGGCAATAAAATAGTGGTTTTTAACTTAATCGCGGCAATGCCGTGCCATGGAATCCTTCAAGCCGAAGATCAAGGGCTTCCAGGAAAAAGTATGCTTTTCCCGGATGAACCAAAAATATCGATGTAGTAGTCTTTCATTCTTCTGCCATTTCGAGATTATGGAGGTTCAGTAATTCGGAGATATCACGATGAATAAAATAGTGAACGCAACGGAGAATCCTCGCCACGCAATCGAGAGTCCTTACCACGCGGCGAAGAGTTTCCATCACGCGCCGTTGCGTGTTCACCATTCACCGGAGCATGGCAAAGACTCATCGTCGAGTCCTCATCACTAAACGGATAGTCTTTACCACGCTCCGGTTAGTTCTGATAACTCGACAGAGAGTCTTTATCACTCATCGATGAGTTCCAATCACTCGACCGAGAGTCTTGACCACTCTCCGCCGGGTTCCCATCACGAAGCGGCGCGTATCCACGACGCAACCATCCCTCCCCAACACCCGCAGTCCATATCCGGCGCTCCACCGCCACGTCCCTCGAACCCATCCCCGCGTCCCCGGCGCCCGCCATTGCGCCACCGGCCCCGTCACGCCTCCGGCTCGGGCGATTTCTTGTGTCTCTTCGCCCGTTTGAAGCGTTCCGCCAACTGATCCGCCACCGGTTTCATGCCCGGCGTGGTCTTGGCCGCCGTCTTCACGTAATCGTAGACCCGGATCGCCTCCTGCATGGCCTCGCCGCCCACCGCGAGGCGCGTGTCATCTATCTCGGAGGCCACCGACGCCGCAATCGTGCCGATATCGGTCAGCACCGTGAAGAGATCCACGTCATTCTTGAACGCCTCCATGCCAAAACCGGCGGGAAGAATGTCGGGATGGTCCTGGGCGGCGTTCAGGGCGTTTTGGATGAACGAGACGCTATCCGGTCCCGCCTTGAAGGTGCTCCGGCGCTCCTTCACCGTCAGTTCCACCAGAAATGGCATTTTTTCGGCAATGAGCGCGAAGGCGTCCTTGATGGCCTTGATATCCTCGGGGGAGAGGGATGCGTCGATATTTTGGTAGGGCATGGTGATGGTTTCCTTGGGTGGTGTAATAATTTCGCCGCGCGAAATCAATCATAAAGTTTTGTACACGTCGCGCCGATGTCCGATTCTCGTTACCAGCACGGAATCATCCATGATTGCAAAAATTATCCGGTAATTCCCGACGCGAAACTTTCGCAGTCCGGCGAATTTTCCCTTCAGTTCGGGACACAACGTTGCGTTACGGGGAAGTTCCTTCGCCAATACGGATAACACACGCTCGGCCTCGGTCCGGCCGATCCTTCGGAGATCACGGGCCACGGATTTCTTGAAGGTAATCCTATAGGCCAACTTCCAACCTCATCTCTTCCATGGAGATCACCGGGTCGGCCAGATCATGCAGGCGATCCAGGGCAATCCGCGAATCCTCCTGTTCCTCGAAATAATTCTCCAGCGCCTTTTGCACCACAAGAGACACGGAATCCTCGGTTTCGCCGGCCACCTTGCCGAGTTCGTATGCCAGTTTGTCCGGAAGATGAACGGATACGGCCATGCTCATGGTAATTCTCCTGGTGAATGATCTCGCCGCGCCAAATCATATTGCCCTGCAAAGCGAGGCAAAAATCCCCGAACGCCTACGCCACCGCCAATGCCTTATACAAGCCATCCGTGTCAGGTGTAGACCCAAAGGTGAGCCTCGACAGAGAAGTGACCGATTCGCGTTGAACAACGTTCCAGACGGAGGTCAGGTCTATCGTCCCGGCAATCAATTGGCTGTCATCGTCGTACAGCTTGAGCTGCTCCACCTGGCTGCTCGCTGTCCCCTGGTTGGCGATGGTGACGCGGCCGCTGTTGTAATCACGGGTCCACATTGCTCCCCGAATATCAAGATTGATGACCAGATCATTGCCTGATTTCATATATCGTAGATCGTTGAAGTTATCGAGATCTATAGAATCACTGATGTCCATAAAGCTGTTATCGTCCCATATTTCCAGCGTATCCGAGTCGCTCCTAGAGCCTTGTTCATTGATTATGTCCGCGCCCTCATCGCGAAGATATCTATATGTGTCATTACCGGTACCCCCATACAGATTATCATTCCCAGCATTGCCATTTAAGATATCATTTCCCCCTATACCGTAGATCGTGTCATTCCCACCAAGTCCATCAATAGAATCATCCTGACTTGTTCCTCTCAAATCACTATTGTCACCACTAGTTCCTGCAATTCCATCAACCGGTGTAAACCGGTGAAAGGAATTCGTTAGACCCGCAAACGCTTGGATGATTCGATCAGATGCCGTGTCCTGTGATCTCGTCGAAAATGCGCTTGTCACAGACTGGGCAAGGTTTTGATAATCGAATTCAAATCTACCGACATTCACCGAAAGATCTATTAGATTGAGTCCAAATGATGTCCCTGCGCTAACCCCCGTTAGTCCGTACTAAATGTAAGTCCCCGAAATTCTACGGAGCCTAGAGATAGATCGAACTGCCGTGTTGGATCAGTCTCAAAAACATCAATATCTTCAATTTCCACTATCCCAACCGGACTATATCCAGCTCCGAGGGACAACAGAGATGCTTCGGCATCAATCCAAGTAGTAACCCACCCGTTTTCATTACCCGCATAACCGCCACGTCCTTCTTGAGTGATGCCCATGATGTCTGCGATATCAAAATACGCGGTTGCCCCTATACTTGTACTTGTTAATCCAAATGTATAAGGATGAGGTATATCTACAGTTGGTGACGTTACATACGCCAGATATTTTGTTCCATTATTATACTTAGTAGTCAGGGCAGATCTGATATTATCCATAGTCCAATCAAGGGCTGACCTGGCACCTGTAGCTACATAAGCAGCAGCCCGGCTGAGGTAATCAAAGAATGAATCTTCATTACGAATCGTCCCATACGCTGTACTCGTTCCAATCGCCGCCCCACTGGAATTCGACAGCTGTACTCTGAAATTCTCATTCAATTCCACTGAAGTATCACCTGACACATACACCGTAACCGTTTTCCTTGTCTCGCCCGGTGCGAATGTCACCCTACTACCTGGGAAACTGCCACTGGTGAAATCGCTGCCACTGGCCGCATTGCTTCCATGTCCAGATACCGTCCAATAGGCAGACGAGCTGCCGCTGGTGTTACCGCTGCGCGTGACCGTAAACGTGAACGGCGTGTTGCCGTTGTTGCCTTCGTTTTTATCCGCACCCGTAGCAGCGATACTTAGTATCGTCGGTTGCGATGGTGTGGTAGTACCGATCGAAGAAACCGCTAACCGGTAAGTCCCCGTCCGGCTGCTGTAGGCGCCCGCAGCGACGTAGTAATCTCCGGTCCGATTCGCTGTGAAATCCACCCGCGAGTTGGTTCCTGTCCCACCGTCATCGTTGGTGGTTCCGCCAATCTGATTGCCACTGCTGTCGTAGATGCCCCGCAGATAGGTATCGCTCAGGGTACCGCGTCCGGTGGGGCGGCCTTCCAGATCGAAGCGCACCCGCTGACCCTGGTTCAAACGGATTCGGAACCAATCCTGGTCCCCGCTTCTCTCGATATTGCCGGTCGTGTTGCCACCCAAACTCAAACGGCCTCGAGTCCCCGTATTCGCACTGAAATCATCGGTCGAAGATGGCGGCGGGGAAGGAGGTTGTGTGCTGCCCAAAGCCGTGGCCGTCAATCGATAGGTTCCCGTTCCACTGTAGGCCCCTGCGGAAACGTAATAATCTCCGGTTCGGGAAGCGGTGAAGGTCACGCGGGAATTGGTGCTCGTCCCGCCATCATCGTTGGTGGTGCCGCTGAGCTGGCTGCCGCTGCTGTCGTAGATGCCCCGCAGATAGGTATCTCGCAGGGTGCCACGCCCAGTGGGGCTGCCTTCCAGATCGAAACGCACCTGCTGACCCTGGTTCAAACGGATTCGGAACCAATCCTGGTCCCCGCTGCGTTCGATGTTACCGGTTGCGTTACTGCCCAGACTCAAACGGCCTTGGGTTCTTGTGTTTTGGCTGAAGTCGTCGGTCAGCGACGGTACCGTAAAGCTCCTGAGCACCCTGGCGTTGTTGGATTCGTTGGATTCGCTAACCCTGCCGTCGTAATCGACAATGGCGCCGATGTAATAGGTTCTCCCGGAGGTCAGATTGGTCGGCAGATTGAACGATTCCGATTCACCGGTGCTGCTGCCCCCGGATAGACCATACGTGGTGTCATAATCCAGATAGGTATCGCTGGTCGTAATCGAGCTGTTCGTGGAAAGGTAATACCGGGTATAGAACGTGCTGCTGGTGGAAGCACCTTGATTCCCCAGCGTCACATTCGCCGTAACCCTTCCGCCGCTGGTGAAGCTGCCTGTGGCATTGCCGGAGGAAATAATCAGATCCGGTCTGCCTGTCGGCGATCTCCCCAAGCTTGTGGCCGTGAGTCGATAGCTCCCGGTTCGGCTGCTGTAGGCGCCAGCGGCGACGTAGTAGTTCCCAGACGAGGAGGCGGTGAAGGTCACGCGGGAGTTGGTGCTTGTCCCCCCATCATCGTTGGTGGTTCCGCCGAGTCGAGAGCCGCTGCCGTTGTAGATACCCCGCAGATAGGTATCGCTCAGGGTGCCGCGCCCCGTGGGGCTGCCTTCCAGGTCGAAGCGCACCCGCTGGCCCGCCCTCAGGTAGATACGGAACCAGTCCTGATCGTATCTGTGGTCGATTCTGCTCGTCCTGTAGTTATCGAGGTGTAGCTCTTCTCGTGTATGGATGTTCGATCCGATATCGGACATGTGCTTTCTCCCGAATTGGTTGGTGTATTTCCTTGAGGTATCGAAAAATAAAAATTTTGAAAAACCGGGGCAGATATCAAAGCCCACCCCCTGTCAACCTTGGCGCGAAGCGCTAACATGTTCGCTTCGCGAATGAATTGCGTCTTATCAAAAAAACGATTTTGTGGGTTCGAGGCGAAGCTTCGCTGATGATTGAATAAAATTGTAGCCCCAGGCTGATCGAACCCGAACGAATCGGCATCAATAAAACCCAATCCGGCCTGGCCGGAGCCAAAAATCTTTCTATTTCAACTACGTCTGTCATTTCGACCGCAGGGAGAAATCTTCAAGGCCGAGATAGATTCAGCGCTCGAGATTTCTCGCTTTGCTCGAAATGACATCATTTTCTGAATTTTTCGATCGTTTTGTCGAAAATTTTCCGGGTAACGGACTGATCCGGCAAGGCCGTAACCAAAGATTCCCGGTTGACTTGATATGTATCATTTTTCGCTGCGCGAGACCTGCCCTGATCGGAGCCGAATGGGAATCTTCTGCCTTGGAGATATTCCGAATGCACAAGCTTTCTCGCGCAGCGAAAAATGACAGACTGATATGTTTTGACCTGTCAAGGTTCCTTATAGTGGAATGGATAAACCCGTG
>CAZSVE010000070.1:0-16166 GCA_964610175.1 uncultured Thiotrichales bacterium | reverse complement strand
ACGGGTTTATCCATCCCACTATAAGGAACCTTGACAGGTCAAAACATATCAGTCTCTTACCCAGAAAACCTTCGACAAAATGATCAAGCAAAGATATTACCAACCGTATTCGCCTCGGAATAATGGCCTAAATACACGACTGGAAAACCCTGGGATGGGTTTGGAATGAATTCGGGTTGCGTTGCCGAAGTCGAGCGTTCACCTTGGGCCTGACATCCTTCCCCTGAACGAAGAATTGCTGACATTCAAATCGACTATCGCGGCGAAATCCATGAACGACAACTGCCTGCAATGAAAAATCGACCCGGCATGATGCATTCACGACAAACGGGTATCGGTGAGGCAATCGACACAGGTATTTCTTTACTCGACAATCTCGCAAACAAACCTACGCAAATCCTCGATCTGGTATTCAACGATGGCTTTCTACGCCGCATACTGTCGCCACATCATGTAGGCCTTCTGGCGCCGCCTGGTAGCCATGGAGACTTATCGAGCGCTATCGGGGCGCGTGGTATCCACATTCTGTCCGTGCTTCGGAGTTCCGTCGTCACGGCCCAACTCACGGGACGCTTCGGCAAGCAGGTCAACGTGGATATCTATCTCTGCCGCGCCAAAGCGAGGGATACCCCAAGACTGGAGGTGTTTCGCGTTGTCGAGGGATTGGGCGCGACAGATATCCGTACAGCCATGCCCGACGTCCTGCATGTCGCCTATACGCCGCGCGAACCTGTCGGCGTGGCAGCAATCTCCGAAAAGATAGTCGCCGATGGTTTCGAATATGTCGGCGGGGGCGTCAACCACAACAAACTGATGTCGGAGCAAAACGCCATTACCGTTTTGTACTTCCGCAGGCGGCAACCCATCGAGGGTATCCCACGGATCGAACTCTTCCTGGCGGGTAGACATCCCCTGCCGTTCACCGCGGAAACAGACCACCTCATTGCAGCCCCCTGAAACAGCCCCATGGATGACACGGGACCCGACTATCCTGACCCGGCCAGGAAAGAGGGGCCTCGCCTCCAGTCCTTGCCCCGCGCGGCGAGGCCGTAGTAGTGGAAACCAAGTCGATTTCCTTTAAGATCCATCATCGATATCTTCAGTAATTTGTCTAGCGAAGCTTCGCTGGGAAATTCATGACTCGTCGAAATATCCAATGTCGAGATAGGCCCATGCAAATCCACAATACTTTCCTTTTTGCCTCCGAACTGGATGGCGCTCTTTTACCCAATGGCACCTTTACCGCCGCGGCAGGTTGCCTGGAACGAACCGGGCAACTACTGGAACGATTGAAGGCCGCCGATTATCCCGTAGCCTACGTCACCGACCATGATTTATCGTCGGCCAGAGAAGGTCAGGGGATCTTTGGGCTGCCCGAACCCAGCTACTGGGTGTGCAACCTGGGCACCGAGATCTACGATGCCGCGGGGAATCCCGACGAAGACTGGAAACGCACTATGGGCCCCCCCTTCGACAAAAAGACATTATGGAGCGCGCTAAAGGAAAATCCCGGGCTGACGCCCCAAGAGGATGGAAAACAGGGGTCGCATAAATTCGGTTTTTATTGCTCGGAACCGGACGATGCCCTGCGTGCCTGGATATCCACGCGTATCGAACCGCTGGTCGAGGGCGCTCGTCTCATCCAGGGCATAGAGGCGTCATCACAGTTGACATCCTTCGATCTGATCCCCGTGGTCGCCGGGGGTGCCCGTGCGCTGGCTCACCTGGCGGAAAAGCTCGGATTGCCAAGTAGCCGCGTGTTCTTCTCCGGTGGAGGCGAAAGCGATCTGGATGCATTGATGTCGGGTGTGTGCGGCACACTGGTGGGAAATACGGCGCCCGCGATTCAGGATCGGGCGCGGGAACTCGCCGAAAGCAGGGAAGGCGCACGGCTCACCCTGTCTCGAGGCTATTATGGCGATGGCATCATCGAAGGACTTCGAATATACAATTTCCTGGCGTAATCGAAGACATGGGCCAGCGAAGCTTGTGCGCGAGCCGACGCAAAGCATGACCCGGCATCGGTAAGGCAAAACCGGCATTTCGCAAAACCCGACTGATTTGGGAATGCCGAACGGGAAATAAACGGACTGAGGCTTCGCCTCGGACCAATAAACCATAATCCTGCGCTAGTAAAGAACCGTTAAAACTTGACTCACTTATAAAGCCGAGCGGGAAATGAACAAACTAGCGAGGCTTTGCCTCGAACCGATGAAACATGATCGAATATTAGCAAACCTGGATTGTCGTCTCGTAAAACTTGATCCAATGGTGAAGCTGACCGGGAAATAGACAAATCAAGTGGCCCGTCCCCGCCGATGTCGAAATGCGTCAACGGGCCCTCAAGTATTTCATCGGATTGACGGGCTTGCCGTTTTTCCTGATTTCGAAATGAAGCATTGCGGGCCGTGATCCGTTTTTACCCATTTCCGCGATTTTTTGTCCACCGGATACCTTGGTTCCCTCCTTGACCAACATTCTGTCATTATTGGCATAGGCGCTCAGATAATGTCGGCTATGCTTGATGATGATGAGTTTTCCATAACCCCGAAGTCCACTGCCGATATAGACCACCTTGCCTTTGGCCGCGGCATAAATGGGCGATCCGAACGAATCCGTGATATCCAATCCCCTGCTGCCGGATTGCGCAAAATCATGGAGCAATCTTCCCTTGGAAGGCCAATACCACTTCGTGCCATCTTTCTTTCTCGGCACCACTGGCGCCGGCCTATTTGGTGGCCTTTTTACCCTGGTATTTTTGCCGATATTGTCGGCTTTCTGGCTCGCACGGGTGTTTCTGGCGGGCTTTGGCGTAGGGATGGGTTTCGATGGCGCGGACGCTGGCGCCTTGGACACCGGTGCCTTCGATGGCGCGGGCGCTCTCGGAGATGGTCGCGATGGCTTCGTCAGCACCAATTTTTCCGGCGGTGCCCTTGGCTTCGTCTCCCGTACCCCAGGCCGTTCGCTTCCCGCTGGTTTCCGTGGGATACCTGAACGCGCGAAAAGACGTATCTTTTGTCCGGGATAGATCCGAAACGACGGCGGTGCGATCCGATTCCAGGTAGCGAGTTCATGATAGTCGAGACCATACCGCAGGGCGATGGCGTACACGTTCTCGCCCTTTTCCACCGTGTGATAACCGGTCTCGGGATAGGGGTTCCGCCCCACGGGTGCCACGGAATAGGAAACGCATCCCGATAATCCCATCACCAGCAACGACATGGCGGCGACGAGCACGGCGAATCCGAATCTACCCCGAATCCTCGCCATGCAACCAGTCGGATAATCCCAGAAACGCGTTAGCGCTTCGCGCCAGGACCGAAGCAGGATGGGTCCGGACGCGCGCATCGATTCTGTCGAGATCCTTGTTTTTCCGATACCTATATTTCCATGCAATGTAGCTGAATCCCGTTTGCGATCCGTCATGATGAACTGTCCGTTTATTTTGTTTATTTCCCGCTCAACTTCACGATTGGATCGGGTTTTACAGAACAGCAATTTTGCTTTACCGATGTCAGGTCGGCTTTGCCGGTTCGAGTACAAGCTTCGCCAAAGAATGAACCTCACCCAGGCGAGCATCTGCTTTCATTCCTCATGAGTGACACCCCGGGCACGCTGCACGCTGTCCCCTGCAGGCGACGAAGTCCTCAAAGAACACGACCCCGGTGTGGCCCGTAAAGATAGGTGAACCATCGATTCGGCCATAGTGAAGCCGAGCTATGGGAGGATTCCGTTTCCATCCCGGTTGCCCGAATTCCAATCGAATTCCATCGCTGTCAGAAAGGCCCTGGCGATGATCATGTGTCCCACTCTATCGGTATGGGCGCCGTCATCGGTGAGTGAATACGCCGTTCGATGGGCGAGATAGCCGTCGAACGCCGCCTGCACGTCCACGAATACGGCATCGAATTCTTCAGCGAGTCGCCCCACGAGGGCGCCATAGGCATCCATGCGTTCTCGGGTCGGATTATAGCGATCCGGTTCGATGAAATAGGGCGTCATCAGCACAAGTCCATGGAGGTCACGACGTGTCTCCGAAAGCAGCCTGCGGTAAGTCACCTCATAATGATCGATTCGAAGTGGTTCGGGGTCATGATAAGGATCGAATTGTCGCCAGACATCGTTGATGCCGATCATCACCGACAACCAATCCGGTCCCAACCTCAGGACATCCCGCTGCCAGCGCGCCGACAGATCGATGATGGTGTCGCCATTGATGCCGGTGTTGGAAACCCCAATACGCCGCTCCGGATAACGGGCCGCCAACAGGCTATCCACGAAGGCCACATAACCTTCCCCCAGGCCCGTTCCCGTTCCCACGGGATAGGAACGACCGCAGTCCGTGATGGAATCCCCCGTAAGAAGAATCGATTGACCGTTCTCGAGTTTCATCGCAGCCTTTCCATGTCATTCATTGAAATCATTGCCGATCTGTTCCGTGGTATAACGCGAAACCGCCACATCCGGGGGCCAGGCGTTCGGGTCCAATCCGGCCTTTATCTTGAGATGACGCAAAAAGTCCACCGGTTCCGGGAGGGACTCCCATACCGAAGGCAGAAATGTGGCGCGCCTTGGACCTGCCGTCAGAATCAGGCCATCCACGCCGGGACGCAGCTGACCGATGAGATCCGCCTCCGACTCGAAACACATGGACGTCGCGGGCGTCAGCAAAGCGATCTTCACGGTGACCTTTTCCCACTCCTCTTGGGAAAGAAGCGGAAATCTCGGATCGCGAAAGGCGGCATTGAAGGCATTCTCGGCGAGATCCTCCACCAGGGAACGCGTCGTGCGCAGGGAACCGATGCAACCGCGCAACATGCCCTCCTTCTCCAGGGTAACGAAGGTGGCGCGTTTTTCGCGAAGTGGCACCGGGAACGCCGCCGCATCGATGGACGGTGGTTCCCGATGGGCAAGACCATGCACGATGGAATCCCTGGCAATCTCCAACAGGGTTTTTCGTTCCTCGGCGGAGAGCCCCGCCCGGCCATCGGGATCTCTATCTTCCATCATTGGTTTCATGGTTGCGCCTCCGGTTCGAAAAAGGCCCAGGCCCCGTAACCCACCACCCGCTTCTTATCCCCGGCAGTATCCCCGGAATTACGCAGATCCAGCCGCTTTACCGTCAATCCCCGTCGTTTCGCCACGTACAGCAGGCCATTGACGGGGTTGCGACCACAGGCGTCTTCCGGATCGATGGCCGTGACATCCAGTGTCTCCACGGCGCGGGCCGTGATGTCATCTCGTTTCCTTGCCTGATCATAGGCCAAATAATGGCTGAGATCCGTACTGACCACGATCAGCGTGTCCGAATCGCCTCTCTCATCGTCCCAGAATCGCTCCAGCACCTCGGCGACCTCCTTCGGGCGGGTCTCGCCCACCACCAGCGGCACCAACATGAAATCACCCAGGACCTCCCGGAGAAAGGGAAGATGCACCTCCAGGCTGTGTTCCGCGGCATGGGCCTCATCCAGGATAGCCACCTGCGGCAGGTCCGCGATAGCGGCGATTGCCTCGCGATCCACGGGAACATCCCCGAGCGGGGTACCGAAAAATGCCGCGCTCGGCGCGGCGATCCCCTGAAACCAGACACGATGAGACGGCCCCAGTAGGATGACGCGCTTGGTTTTGCCATCGGGCCTGGTCCGAGCCACCGTCCCATAGGCGCTCGCGGCGATAGGGCCCGAATAGATAAAACCGGCATGGGGGGCGATGATCGCCTTCGGCATCGCCTTGGAGACGACATCGCTCTTCCCTTCTTTCTCGGTGACCTCCCGCAGAAATCCCCCCACCATGTCCTTCAACGCCACGGGATCATCGGGATAGAAAAGGCTGGCGACAGCAGGAGGACGAATAGCGGCATTCATCATGATGGCTCCGGTGTTATTTTGTTTATTTCCCGCTCAGCTTCACAATTGGATCGAGTTTTACAAGGCGCCAATTCCGTCTTACCGATACGCAATCATGCCTTGCCGATTCGAGCACAAGCCTCGCTGGTTTGTTTATTTCCCATTCGACTTCACGAGTTGAAAAAATACGGGCGCAAATTAACACAATTTGCAAAAACGGTCATGTCCAGGGTATATCGCCCAAAGGTATATTGCCCAGGGTATATCGCCGCGGCAGGCAAACAAAATCCGGGCGTGGTCGTTTTACGGGATGGGAGGCTGGCGGGTCCCCATTCCCGGGGCGGGAATGGGCGATATCTTCGAATGCGGGAAATGAGGTGGAGAACATGTTAGCGCTTTGCGCCAAGACCGAAGCGGGGTGGGCCTTGGTCTACGCAGCGGTTTTCTCGGAATCCTTGTTTTTCCGATACACGAACATCGAAGGCGGGTGTTTACCTCGAAGGTCGCATCATGGTGTCCACAGCACCACGGGCAGCGAGGATTCCTATATAAAAACCCCTTTCAACAGCGGGAGGGCCTCCACCACGATCACCAGGCCCACCATCCATTTCAGGATTAAAAGGTTCGATTCGATCCGGGAGAAGCGTGCATCGTGATCGGCAATCGCCTTGGCCGCCAGCGTGGATTTTTCCTCGCTGACCCCCGCCTCGACGAAGGCGTCGTAAACTTCTTTTACAATCGCGCTCATGGGTATCTCTCCTGAGTATTTCCTGGAAGTAATAGACTTGGCGAAGCTTCGCTTCGATCCGACAAAGCATGACCCGGTATCGGTAAAGCGAAATTGGTGCCTTGTAAGGCCTGATCCAATTGTGAAGCTGAGCGGGAAATAAGCAACTATCGCGAAGCTTCGCTTCGATCCGGCCGAAGCATGACCCAGCATTGGTAAAGCAATAATTGGTATTTTGTAAAACTTGACTCATTAGTTGCAAGGCGCCTGTGGTCCCGGCGGCGTGCGCTTCCACCCGGAGGCCACACAGCAAATAGATGGCATCGACTAATCCCAGTACTGGCGCCAGTTCTTCGGTCGAGCGACAATGCGCGCCGCGTCATCGGCTCCGCCATCCGGCAATGCTGCGAGAGTGAGCGCCCAGGTTACCCACCAGCTCGCTGCCTTGCCGTCCCCAGCCTCGGCGTATTCCCGGAGAATGGCGAGATGTTTGGCCGCCCGCTGTGCATCCTCCAGTTCCAGCGCCAATCGCAGGGTGTTGACGTTATCATCGGAATCGTTGCTCCGCCATGGTTTCCAGCAATTCTTTCCACTGGTTTTGACCGATGCGCGCGCGAGAGTCAAGGATTTGGCGCCAGCGAAGCTTCGCCTCGAACCGATAAAGAGTGATTGACTATCAGTAAGGCGGAATTGGCGCTGCGCATCGTAAAATTCGATCCAATCGTGGAGCTGGGCGGGAAATAAACAAAATAATGTCGCTTCCTTATTATTTTGAAATCCATGGCACGGGGTTCCTCATTGCCTGCATCCTACTGGGGATCATGGTGGGTAGTTTCCTCAATGTCGTTATCTTGCGGCTTCCGGTGATCATGGAGCGGAGCTGGCGACATCGATGTTTCGAGTGGCTTCACGAAGCCCGTCCGGGGATCCCCGGCGATCCGTCCAGCGGCGCATCGGACAAACTTGCGACCCCCACGGTGGAGGAACCTTTCAACCTGCTGGTTCCCCGCTCGCGGTGTCCGAACTGCACCCACACGCTCTCGGTATTGGAAAATATCCCTATTATCAGCTATCTGTTTCTGCGAGGCCGATGCTCGGCCTGCCATACCCCCATCTCGAAACGATATCCGTTCATAGAGCTGCTAAGCGGTGTAATGACCGGGGTAGTGGTCTGGAAATTCGGTTTCGGCGTTCATGGCGTCGGTGCGCTGATCCTTACCTGGGCATTGATCACCCTTGCCTTTATCGATCTCGATCACCAGCAGTTGCCCGACGAGATTACCCTTCCCATGCTTTGGACGGGGCTTGTGTTCAATCTTTTTGATGTGTACTCGGGCGTCGAGGACAGTGTTATCGGCGCCATCCTCGGCTATGGAATACTCTGGGGCGTGTATTGGCTGTTCCGACTCTCCACGGGCAAAGAGGGTATGGGATACGGCGACTTCAAGTTACTCGCCATGGTGGGGGCCTGGCTCGGTTGGCAGGCCCTCCCGGCAATCATCCTGATTTCGTCCACCATGGGCGCACTGGTGGGTATTGCCCTGCTGTTGCGGGGACGCGACCGAAATATTCCCATTGCATTCGGGCCGTACCTTGCCATTGCCGCCTGGATCGCGTTGCTGTGGGGGGACGACATCACCCAATGGTATTGGGGGATTTGGGCATGATGGCAGCGGCTTGTCTCTGTGCCGGTGTCGGCCCGGTGAACCGAGTAGTCCATGGATGAAATCGTCGCTTTCTTCCTTTCGCTTTTATTCCTGATATGTTTTGCATTCGTGTGTCAGTATTGCATTCGTGTTGTAGTTGTAGAACACTGCCCATTATGAAAACAGCAGCCATACATGTTCGTATCGAATCGCGGATAAAACAAAAGGCCGAAGATGTGCTGCGCAGCCTCGGGATAACCCCAACCGAGGCCGTTCGGGTGCTATATCGGCAAATTTGCCTTCGGGGCAACCTTCCTTTTCCTGTCGAGGTTCCCGACGAGCGGACATTGGAAACGCTCGCAAAAAGTCGCCGAGGTGAGGACATCGAAGATTTCGATTCCTTGGACGAGATGTTCGAAAGTTGGGAGAGGTAAAAACACTCTCCCAAACCAGGCAGTTCTCGCGAGATATCAAACGAGTGCGAAAACGAGGTAAGGATCTCTCTCGTCTTCGATATGTCGTGAAATTACTCGCCAGCGGTGAGCGACTCCCCAAAAAGTACAAGGACCATGCGCTTGTCGGAGCAGGGAACCGGGTACGTGACTGTCATATCGAACCCGACTGGATACTCATTTACGCAATAGACAAAAGTTACGCTTCGTCTCGAGCGCACAGGGACGCACAGCGATCTATTCCGAAACTAAAGCGATCGATAGGAAAAACCGATTCGCATCGATGGTTCATTTCAGACCTTCCCGTTCAAGTATCGGAAAAGCAAAGCAGAACGATCCGGGACGCCAGCCAAGGCCACCCTCTCGATCTTGGAAACGCTAATGTGTTCCCATGTCACGATTCGAATTCCCTCCAGTAGCGCGACAACCCTTCTCTCCAAGGGTGCTTGATCTTCAAGGGCCGTGGACAGCGAACAGGCTGTTCGTGGTCGGAAGAAAATCCTCGATGCAGACAAGGATCGCCCTTTTCGGCAGTCATTCGTAGTTATCATCGCCTTTCTAGCCCAAAGATAATCGCTTGGCGAAGCTTGTGCTCGATCCGACAAAGCATGACCCGGTATTGGCAAAGCGAAATTGGCGCCTTATAAGATTCGATCCAATTGTGAAGCCGAACGAGAAATAAGCAACTAGCGAAGCTTCGCCCCAAACCGACAAAGCATGATTGAGATTTAGTAAAACGAAATTGATGCCTGTAAAACTTAATCTGATTGTCAAGTTGAGCGGGAAATAAACGAACTAGCGAGGCTTCGCCTCGGACCAATAAACCATGATTCTGCGCTAGTAAAGAACCGTTGAAACTTGACTCATTCGTAAAGCCGAGCGGGAAATAAACGAATTAATCATGGCCTTGCGCGGCCTTCGACCACGCCTTCTTCGATGATAGGTGCAGTTTTCCAGGTGGCACGAAGGCAACGCCCGTTCCACCAAAGCGACATCCTCACCGGGATCCTGGCCAGCCCCCCCCAGGCACGTCCCGTCATTTTCATGAACAATCCCAATTCCGAACCTGTATCCCCGGACAGGAGGCGTCCTTGTGCGTTTTATCAAAAATGTTCTGGCAAGAAAGCGACGTGTCGATAATCTTTGGAAATCATTAGTTGACACTTACTAAATAATTAATTATTCTTGAGGACAGATCGAAAACAAAGGAGGCATCATGCCGAGTGGATTACGACGATATGAATTCGGTGAGCAGCTTGCTCGAATACTGGGGGAATCACGCCGCGATCTGCGCTTTCGAGTCACCATGATGGTGTCGGGTGGCGTGGTGGAACCAGGCCCCCGTGGGCGCGGTTCGCCACTCGCCACGCCGGACTATGGGGCCAATCTTTTGATTGGAACCATGGCCGCCCCGCAACAGGTGCATACGGTGGAAGCGATTCGTTGTTATCGGGAACTCGCGCCGGTGGCCATTCCAGAGGCCACTGCGCCGGGCATCGTCGTCGGAGCGCCCACGACCAATGTCCTGGGCGATACTCCGGAGAATACGTCGACCAGGTCACTATTCTCCCCGGCGCCTTCCTCGGCACTTTCCTCGGCACTTCCCCTGGAGCGACTCCGCTTTGGCGAGTGCCTCACCGGATTATTGGAATTTGCCTTACTGGATACGACCCGCGAGATCCTTGCCAATGAGTTGTTCGGCATTTGGGTCAATCGCGGTTGTCCGGTGGCCGCCCTGCAGATAGGAACGTGGTCGGGAGGGCGACGCGACATCATTACACAACGCTTCGAGCTGCCGAAGGGGGAAAACCTTCCCGCCTGGCTCGATCCCGATCGGGGTGGCATCGCCGATCCGGGTTTATTTCATACGGTGTTTCTACCAGTCGGTAAGTTGATCGAGATTGGTATGCTCACCACCTCGCAAGAAAAAAAGGGGATTTCCATGTTGAATCCAAGTCTGAAGATCACAAAACTTGCCGAACTCGTAGATCTGGTCCGTCAGGGGCGCTATCGCCCCGAGTGGGAAAAGTTCCTGTCGGCCCTGGCACAGGTCCAGGCCTGGACCAGCAAGGTCGACACACGGGACAGCCGACTCGTGGAGGTAACCGACTTCGGCTCCAATCCGGGCAATCTGCGCATGTTCACCTATGTACCTCGCGACCTGCCCGCCGGTGCGCCCCTGGTGGTTGCGCTGCATGGCTGTACCCAAACGGCTGCCGCCTACGACGAGGGGGCGGGGTGGTCCCAGCTTGCCGACCGTTTCGGATTTTCTCTGCTCCTGCCCCAGCAACATTGGAGCAATAATCCGCTGCGCTGCTTCAATTGGTTCCGGCCCGAAGATACGGCCCGGGATGGTGGCGAGCCGCTGTCCATTCGGCAGATGATCGGGCGAATGCTGGCCGACCATGGCCTCGATGGACGCGCCGTCTATGTCACCGGGCTTTCCTCCGGGGCGGCCATGACCTCGGTGATGCTGGCCACCTATCCGGATCTCTTTGCCGGTGGCGCAATCATCGCCGGCGTCCCCTACCACGCCGCCGATGGTCTCCAGGGGGCCTTCGAGGCCATGTTCACGGGACAGACCCTCCCCCAACGGGAATGGGGGGATCGGGTCCGGGCGGCATCTTCCCACCAGGGGCCGTGGCCGAAGGTCTCGGTATGGCATGGTGATGCCGATACGGCGGTGACCCCGGCTAATGCCGAAGAGACCATAAAGCAGTGGGTCGACGTGCATGGGATCTCCCCGGCTCACGCCATGGAGGATCGCATCGACGGTTATCCGCGCCGGGCATGGCAAAACGCCCAGGGGGAGGTGCTGGTGGAATCCTACACCATCACCGGCATGTCCCATGGTCAGCCACTCGATACCGCCGGCGATACACATTCCTGTGGAACCGCCGCCCCGTTCTTCAATGACGTCGGCATCTCGTCGGCGTATCGCATCGCCGAATTCTGGGGTCTGCCCGAGGTCGCCAGGGCGGAAGGGGAGCCTTCCGTCGTCGTGGAACGACCTGGGGAGCAGAGCTTCGAGGTGGTCCCCATGGCAGCGGCGTCGGCCTCCGACGGGGCCTATTCATCCTCCCAGAGGACGGCATCGTCGACGGCATCATCGGACGAAATCCACGGGGACGGCGCGGCAAATACCGAGGGCATGGGTACCGGGAACCCATACGCGAAAAGCGGTACCGCACCGTTCGGTATCGATGTGCAGGGAATTATCAGCAAATCCCTCGGAATGGCAGGTGGTATCTTGAAAGACGCCGGATTGGGAGCGGGCGGGCCCGCCTCGACGGGGAGCAAATCGGGGAGTGGGGATGTATTCGGTATCGATGTCCAGGGGATTGTCGACAAATCCCTGGAAATGGCCGGGGCACTGGCCGAAGCGCACAAGACGTCGCAAACCGATGAAGAGGGAAAGTCCCGATGGCAAGGAGAAGGTTGGGAACTGATCCCCCATTCTTCCCGGGCCAGTTCCTCGGCGCTCTCGGATGAACCTCTCCTCTTCGGATATGCCTCGTCCGGGAACGATTGCGATATGGGCAGTAAGGTCCGTTCCATCTCGCGACAGGTGTTGCTCGGTCCTCATCCCAGCCTGAGCTATATTCGCCGACTACACTTGAACGCGGCGGTGAACGAGTACACGAAGGCCCGTTTCAGCGTTCTGGTAGACGGCCTGCCCGTGGATGAGGTCTCCGCCACCGGGATGAAACACGCCGAAACCGAGTGGACCCAGCGATCCAACATCGATCTCGCGCCGTTTGCCGATCGCACCGTGACGTTGACATTCGAGGTATCGGCGCATTCCAACGTTTGCAACGAGGTATCCGCCAAGGCCTGGGTAGACCGCGTCCATGTGCGGGACGTGGTTACCGTGACTGAGGCCTGATGCCAAGGGAGTGATGCCAGAGGGGCATGGGTAGACCATCCATGTTCTTCGGCGTGGAGATCAAGCAAAAGGCCCACAGTGCGGCCGAGTCGCAACCAGGGAGAAAACCACGACGCGAGGGCGTTTCTCCTCGACTCCATTCGGGGAACCTCTCGTGGTGAAATAACAATGCCTTGGTTCCGGGAACAACAAGATACCCTGATTCTGGAGATTCAGGTCCAGCCGCGGGCGAGTCGCAATGAAATCGTGGGGATACAGGGTGATCGCCTGAAGCTCCGCGTCACGGCCGCGCCCGTGGACGGGAAAGGGAATGAGCAGGTGATGAAGTTCCTGGCCAGGGAATTTCGTGTCCCCAAATCCTGTCTCACGGTGCTTGCCGGCGCGCGGAGTCGCAACAAACGGATCGGCGTGCGCGCTCCCTATACACGCCCGGTTTGGATGAGGGCATTCGGCTGATCGCGCCAACCCAAAACACCCCCTTGACCTGCAAGCCGTTTCCTTTTCGACATGTCGGGAAAACTCTCCGGGGATCTTCGATTGGTTTATTTCCCGCTCGGCTTCACGATTGGATCGAGCCTTGCAAGGCGCCGATTCCGCTTTGCCGATACTCGATCATGTCTTGCTCGATTCGAGCACCAGCTTCGCTGGAAGATATCCGAACCGTTCCGAGCCGACTCCCGATTCCCTGGAAAATTGTGATAGCATAAACCCTCTTAATCGAGGAGAACACTGTATGAATATAGTCCGATTTGTTACCGAAAGCGGAGATGTCCGTTTTGGAACCGATTATCAGGATGGCAGCGCCGAACTGCTGAAAGGTGATATTTCGGGTGGTTTCGATGCCACCGGCGAAAGGACGGTCGTCAAACGATTGTTGTCGCCCGTTTCACCGGTAAATATTTTTTGTATTGGCCTGAATTATCGGGAGCACGCCCGGGAGACCGGTTCGGAACTGCCGGAGCATCCCATCATCTTCATGAAGCCAACCACGGCGGTGATCGGTCCCGGCGACCCGATTCCGATCCCGAAATGCTGTACCCGTGGACCGGAGGTGGATTTCGAGGCCGAACTCGCCGTTGTCATCGGTGATGCCGCCCGCGACGTCGAGGAGGGCGATGCACTGAAGTACGTTTTCGGATATACGGCGGCAAACGATATCTCGGCGCGGAAGTGGCAGCGCAATGCAGGTGGTAAACAATGGATTCGCGGGAAGGGATTCGACGGGTTTTGCCCACTGGGGCCGGTGCTGGTTACCGCGGATGATTTGCCGGACCCTCAGGCCCTGGCCATACGTACCCGGGTCGATGGTGAGATCATGCAGGAGAGCACGACCGCCGATATGATATTTTCCGTGGCGCAACTCATCAGCTATCTAAGCGAAGACACCACGCTCGTGCCCGGGACGATCATCCTGACCGGAACCCCCTGGGGCGTCGGTTTCGTACGCAAACCACCGAAATACCTGGTCGAGGGAGACGAAGTAACAGTGGAGATCGATAAAATCGGGAAACTGACCAATCCGGTTCAAGGGACGTGAAATGAAAGATGTAACAGCGAAGTTTTTTATCGGTCAAATCGTTCGTCACCGGCATTATCCTTTTCGGGGCGTGATATTCGACGTGGACCCGACCTATATGAATACCGAGGAATGGTATGAATCCATACCGGAAAAGGCCAGGCCCAGCAAGGATCAGCCCTTTTATCATCTGTTGGCCGAGAATGACGAAGCCACTTACATCGCCTATGTCTCCGAGCAAAATCTCCTGGAGGACGATACCGGGGAGCCGTGCCGACACCCACAGATCTCCGAGATGTTCGGAGAGCAGGAAGGGAATCGCTACATTTGGTCGCATCGACCGGCCAATTGATGACCCGCACGGTGATGACTCTCATTCGCGGATCGAGGCACGTGACTGATGCGAATGGGAGGAGGGGTTCTTTTGCGGGGTTTTCATGGCGATCGACATCGGTATCGAAAGAGAACATCTTAGCGCTTCGCGCCAGGACCGAAGCGAGATGGGTCCAGGCACGCGCACCGGTTCTCTCGAGGTCTTTAGTTTTTCCGATACCTGGATAACGGTGCCGACCTCGGGACAAAGGCCGGTTCGATGGTCGAGCCACCCACCAGATGGCCCCCCGGATGGAAATTCCGAATAGGGGTTCTTTTGGCCCTTGGCTACTTTCCGGTTTCGCCGAGAGATCGAGGGTTCAGCGAAAATCGCTGTTTCGAGGTGCCATTATTTTGCTTATCTCCCACTCGGCATTCCCAAGTGAGTCGAGTTTTACAAAATGTTCCAGTCAGGGGAAATTCCATACGTTTTCAGGCGCATGTCGTCTTCGGTGTATTTTCGATGAGAGGAGGGTAAATTCCCGCGTACCGACCCATTCGAATAATGGGTCGATTCTAACGCATATGGTGGGAAACAGGTAACAAAAACAATACGAAAACCAACAATGCTTTCTAAACACCTTGCACGGAACCCGTCAAGTGGAATAAGCGCGAGTCGACAACGCATCGAGGATCGGTATGAGACTTCATGGGTGCCGTATTCCACGCACACAACCTCGGAATCCTCTCGCGTGGAATACGGCGCGCCCGAAATCCCGCGCAAGTCCGAAACGCTTGTGGAGTGCACGCCGATTCCACCCTTCGTTCACTTATCCCACCCTGTCATCGACTCTCACCGTGTTACTTCAAAGATGAACATGCACAATCATACTTAGCCGAACTATTCCAAGAGTAACCACAGAATACATCTTCTACCCTTGGAATATTTCCTGTTCTCGTTCTACCACAACCACTGGTGGTTCTGTTGTTATACATTGGGAACCCTCTACAGGGGTTGTTGGGATGATCAGGATTAAGATGCCACATATAGGCACAAATACTCTTCCCACTACTTGCCAATGCATATAGTTCACCAAAGGTTGCCATCCTCATTCCCTTGCTTATGCATAAATCCAAACATGCTCTAGGAGTACACAGGTAGTGATGACTTCCGCATTTAAAGTGTTGAATAGAATTCCCTTTAATAGTTCCATTGACATCAAGTTTATAGGCGGGGTTGGTTGTGCCAATGCCGACGTTGCCATTTGCAGCGATGCGCACTCTGGATGGCGTTTGGTTGGTGGTAGACGGTGCGATAGTAAATCTTTCATAAGATCCCCCACTACCAGGGTAATCCCAAATCGACAGAGAATTGCCTACAATACCCCAGCCTCCTCCAACGGGAGCTGTATAGATTCTCCAAAGCCTTTTTTTTCCTCCCGTTTCTCTGGAAACCAGTTGATAAGAGACATGTGCCATTGTGGTATCGTTTCCAGGATCCACGGTGAGCCGGATGTTGCCATCAACTTCTAGTTTTTCCGTCAGCGATGTTGTTCCAATCCCGACATTCCCATTACTGTAGGAAATATTATTTCCCGATTGTAACCAAAACGCATCACCGGTATCGCCCTTCTTTCCTTGCGGTCCCTGCGGCCCCGTTTCACCCGTATCTCCCTGCAGACCCCGCGGACCCATCGCTCCCGCAACTCCCCCTTCACCCTGCGGTCCTTGCGGACCTATCGGTCCCACTGGCCCTTGCTCACCCTGTGGCCCCCGCGGCC
>CAZSVE010000069.1:15735-16679 GCA_964610175.1 uncultured Thiotrichales bacterium | reverse complement strand
CGACATGGACGCCAAGATTCGTAGAAAATTACCCACGAATTTTTCTGAAGAGCCCATTGTCTATTCTTATCGAATTCCAGGTGGGCGTATCGAAGAAGGGAGTCGGGGACGTTTGGGGAGCGGCTCGGTCTCGTGCCATCCTTGCGCTGTTTGGCGATGGACTCGATGAAATGAAAATGTGTCATCGAATGTCACGGGAGGGAAAACAGCGGCTGATCGCATGTCAGCCGATTTCGTCGGTGATGGGGTCCAGGTGGTCGGATATTCGGATCCTATCGTTCCCACCAAAAACCGGTTCGATCGAAACTCGATCCTCTTTGCGGTATCGGGAAGGCCTGGTAGCAGAAGAGGGAAGGGGAGAGCGATGGAGAAAGCCCATCTCTGGGGGTTGGTTTCCAGTGTGGGATCCGTCCTTTACGTTATCCGGGATACGACTGTCCGATTCTTTCAGCTCTCCACGAAAAACTCATGGAAGAGCGCATCGGCCTTTTCTTCCCCCGCTTCGGTCATGGTTACGGAGCGGGCCTTTCCTTTGGGGTTGGTGATGAAACCCTTTTCGTAGAGCCGGCCCAACGTATCCCAATCGAATTCCTTCCAGGCTTTGATGTCGAATCCATCCCTGAACATGACGAGATACATCAGAGCAAGTGTGTAGTCATCGACTTTGTTCTCGTTATAGTCCATCCGAATCTCCGGTCGGATTCTGTTGGTATGAAGGCTTGAAATGGACTTGCAGCTTATCGAGGCCAATCCGAGTGAGTTCCTCGCCGACCTCGTCCGCGCGCGTGGTGTCACGAAACGGCCCCAGTTGGACCTTGTATAAGGTGTGTTCGCCACTTTGCGCGGTATCGATCCGTATGTCACCGTCCACGCTGGCATGTAGTCTGGTTTTGAGCTGTTCGGCACTCGCCCGGTTGGCAAAGGCCCCTACTTGCAGATACAGA
>CAZSVE010000069.1:0-15635 GCA_964610175.1 uncultured Thiotrichales bacterium | reverse complement strand
TCTCCCTGGTATGAATCTCCCTGGTATGAATCTCCCTGGTATGAATCTCCCTGGTATGAATCTCCCTGGTGTGAGTCTCCCTGGGAATGCATGGGATGCCTTGTGGCATCGTTGGTTGGTGCCGTCCTTTTCGATGTGAAATCGACGGATGGATCTTCTACGGGGCGAGCAGGGTGACTTACCCGCTGGAGATCGGATGGATCGATAACCCGAACCTCCACGAACGCCGTGCCTTTCCCCACGAGGCGCAGCTTCGTCGCCGCGGCGTAGGACAAATCGATGATTCGTTTGGAATAAAAGGGACCGCGATCGTTGATTCGCACCACGGCCCGCCGATTGTTTTCCAGGTTGGTTACCCGCGCGTAGCTGGGCAGCGGCAATGAGCGGTGTGCTGCCGTCATGGCGCACATGTCATAGGGTTCACCGCTGGAGGTGCGTCTACCGTGGAACTTTCTCCCGTACCAGGAAGCAAGCCCCCGCTTTACGTAACCCCTGCTGGTGGATGATACATAGTAGCGCTTGCCGTTCACCACGTAGGATGATGGGTTTCCATACCGGCTCTTGGGTTCCACCCGAGGCACGGCGTCCGGGACGTCATCCGGGCATGGCAATAAGGGAGGACCATCCCCACGTTCCGGGGCAACGCCACAACCCGCCATGACCAGGGCGAGTATGAATGGCCAGTGCCTTCGTATTCGATTACCGGGAAGCTCCATCATGTGAATACAGCCGTCTCCTGCCGAAGGACCCGATACCGGTTATTTGCTCCGATACCGTTCCCGAATAGCCTTGGCAAGCTGATACACCGCCATGGCATACAGCTTGGAATGATTATAGAGCGTAATGGTATGAAAATTCCTGCGTCCTACCCAATATTCGGAGCCGGTCTTCGTTTTCAACTTGAACAACGATACCCGCTCATCGAGGGGTATTTCTTCATCGATGATTACACCATGGTCTTTCAATGCCGAGGACGCGATGTGGGGCTTGACCCCTTTTTCGAGCAGTCTTCGAGCCCCGGCATCATCCGTGGATTTCGCCGGAGTCGCGATTCCGCCACCTCTACGCCACCCGTGCTCCGCCAGGAAGTTGGCTGCGCTACCGATGGCATCACTGATACTCCCGATCAGGTCTCGATTACCATCGCCATCGAAGTCTACCGCGTATCGGCGATAACTGCTCGATATGAATTGCGGGAAACCCATGGCGCCGGCATAGGATCCCTTCAATCCATGGGGATCGAATCCCTTCTCTTCCCTTATCAGCAGCAGGAAATGCTCCAGCTCTCTCAAGAAGAAACTCTTTCGTCTCGTACCATAGAACCCGAGTGTCGCCAGGGAATTCAATACCGGATATTTACCCTTGTGTTTGCCGAAGTAGCTCTCGACGCCCAGGATGGCCACGATGATCTCGGATGGAACGCCGTGGATCGTCTCGGCGCGTTCCAAGGTATCTTTGTGTTCTTGCCAAAATCGCACACCTGCGTCGATGCGATGTTTGGTGAGGAAGATCAATCGATATCTATGCCATGGAAGCGCTTCCGCGGGCTTCGAGGGCTTCAGCAAAGCCGGCACGATGCGGACCTTTCCCATCAACGCCACCAAGCGATCGTGGGCGTAGTCGTGTCGCGTTTCCATCTCGTGGATGAATCGACGCACCTCGGTGTTCTTCAATAATTCCGGGGCATCATTGGCAAGAGATATGGAGGGCGGTAACAACGAGATTGCCGCAAGCAATATCGCCATTGCAACGGATAGACGTGGCATCGTGATTATTCCTTCTTCGGATGGGCTTGCAAGTTTACCTGGCGAAGCTTGTGCTCGGATCGACAAAGCATGACCCCGTATTAATAAAGCAAAATTATTAGTAACGCAAAATTGGCGCCTTGTAAAACTCGATCCGATTGTGAAGCCGAGCGGGAAATGAACATGTTAGCGCTTCGCGCCAAGGCTGAAACGGGGTGGGTCTTGGCGTACCCAGCGGTTCTCTCGGGATTTTTGTTTTTCCGATACTTAAACAAGTTGAACAAACTGGTCATTGGAATTGTAGCCTTCATGACGCGAAACACGATTTTGTGATCTTTGCGAAAACGAAAGACAAAGTCATTTCTACTTGCTAAATGGAGTATACCTTTGCCCTGGATTATACCGGATAAACCGAGGTTTACTTTGTTTATTTCCCGCTCGGCTTCACAATCGGATCGAGTGTTACAAGGTGCTGATTCCGCCTTGCCGATAATCAATCATGCCTTGCTCGGTTTGAGGCGAAGCTTCGCTGGTTGGTCATCCGGCAGTACCGATTGCTCGTAAGGACATGATGGCATCCTGCCGCTATGCAATTCCTCCTCGACAATCGACATGACCGCGCGAATGTTCGGGTGTGGTCGAAGAGGTTGTTTTTGCAGATTTTGGTTGCGGCCAGTGGTCGCGCTAAGCGGGCTGTGCGGAGAAGTCGGTCCTGTCCCGTGACTTTCGAAGGTGACGATAATCCTCGATGGTTTCCAGATCGGCCCTTTCCGCGGACTGCGCTTTATGGAGATCCCATCTTATTTGCAGGTTCAACCAGAAATCCGCCGATACGCCGAAAAATCGCCCAAGACGTAATGCCGTACTGGGCGTTATACCTCGCTTTCCATTCACGAGTTCATTGACCCTTTGGTAGGGCACATGGATTGCATTGGCCAGATCCCGTTGCGTAATCCGCATGGGAATAAGAAATTCCTCCACCAGCATTTCCCCGGGGTGGATGGGCGTCCTGTTCGTTGGAACTCGAATCATGATGAACCTCTAGTGAAGTTTGTGCTCGAACCGACAAAGCGTGATTGAGTATCGGTTAAGGCGAAATCAGCGCCTTGTAAGGCCCGATTCAATTGTGAAGATGAGCGTGAAATAAACAACTGGCTTCATCCCAGGCCGACAAAGCGTGATTCATGCATCGGTAAAACAAAATTGCTGTTCTGTAAAACTTGACGTATTTGCGAACCTGAGCGGGAAATAAACAAATCAGTCAAGATTGGTGATAGTCGGTTACTTCTACTCTATCCGGGCCTGCCTCCGTCCATTGAAAGCAGATTCGATATTGCTCGTTGACTCGGATGCAATGTTGGCCCTTCCTGTCTCCTGATAGTAGTTCCAGCCTATTACCGGGAGGAGCCCTGAGATCAATCCAAGGTAACCACCGAATCCAGTTGCTCCAGCTTGCGCGCGACCACACGCCACAGCATTCGCGGACATGTTCTCCGGGCAGCCTTGGAACTTTTACCGTGGAAGATATCTTCGGTAGCGCTGTCCCTGAATGAAACAATCATGGTGTCACGGTAACACGGTATTCGTGTTATAAGCAAATACTGAGCTAGGGTTGACAGAGCCAGGCCGAGAGCGGACCAAGCTGAGAGATCGATATGACAGGAAAACGAAAATCACCAACCAAAGCAGCAAAAGGTGCGGATTTTTTGCTCACTAGCGAAGCCTGTACTCGAACCGATGAGGCGTGATTCTGCATCGGGCCGAATTATTGTTTTGTAAAATGGCGACTCATTTGCAAAGCCGAGCGGGAAATAAACAAGCTAGCGAAGCTTGTGCTCGAACCGACAAAGCATGATTGAGATTTAGTAAAACGAAATTGATGCCTGTAGAACTTGATCAGCTTGTCAAGCTGAGCGGGAAATAAACAAAACTAACGAGGCGGTATTTTGCGCCTTTGGGAAAAAAGCCATGGAGGCTTTGTTTCCCCGATACCCAACCCGGCGTAGCCGAAACCAAAAAGGACTTCCGCTGGTTCCCAATCGCAAGCGCAGGAACACTTTCCCGGAAGCTATCGCTTCCGGATTTCGCTCCCGAGCCGGAGCTCGAGAGCGAACGGAAAGAGTTTGTCATTTGCGAATGCGTGTAGAAAACGCCCTCCGTGGCGTTCCGTAAAATTGCGCCAATCCACGAAACGCCACGGAGGGCGTTCCCTACAGGGGACAAAAATTCGAGGAGGCAAATGTTTTTTTCACCAGTCTATTAGACTTCATGTTTTAACTTGCTGCGTAACTTAAAAGTGTTAAAACACAAAGTCTGATGTTTTAGACAAGAACTGTGCCAGAAAATTTCCTTTCTGGCACAGTTCTTGTCTAAAACATATCAATCCGTTACCCGGAAAATCTTCGACAAAACGATCGAAAAATTTAGAAAATGATGTCATTTCGAGCGAAGCGAGAAATCTCGAGCGCTGAATCTATCTCAACCTTGAAGATTTCTCCCCGCGGTCGAAATGACAGACGTAGTTGAAATAGAAAGATTTTTGGTTCCGGCCAGGCCGGATTGGGGAGCAGTTATGCGATTCTCGGGCACAAAAAAATAATACCGATTGTGACAGCGGCGGATGATGATTTTTCTATGCCGCTGGCTGTCATGTTGCTATCTTCGATAACCGGGTTCAGTGGAAAAGCGCGGAATAGCGCTGAATATTCCCTGCAAATTTATGTTCTGGATTTGGAGATAAGCAAAGAAAACAAACAAAAGTTAAAGATGGTCTGTGAATCGACCGAACCAAAGAAAGACGTAACTGTTTCTTTTGTCCCTATTGAAATAACAAGATTGATGCCGCATAGGTTCGCACGCGACAAAGACAGCTATCTTATCCCAACCACCTCACATCTTGGCCCAGCCGTTTTGGCGCGATTATATATTCCGGAATTGTTTTATAGACAATATGATAAGATCATTTATCTGGATGGAGATTTGCTCATCCAAGGAGATATTGTGGAATTATGGGAAATCGACATCGGTGATTATCAACTTGCTGCTTGCAGAGAGGAAAATACTTATTATATAGATGGCATCGCGGATGCAAAGATATGTGATCGATGAGATCTTTCGGAACAGAACTATTGTGAATATGGTTTTGGAAAGAACATATTTCAATGCGGGTGTAATAATCATGAACAAATTGGGAAAGATCTACAGAGACAATTTTACCGAAAAAGCTTTTTCTATTCTGAGAAGCGAACAGAAGTTTTATTATTTCGATCAAGATGTATTGAATCTGATTTTCAAAAAAAAGGTATTTTATCTGCCCCAATCATGGAACACACCTGACTCATACAAGATATTTACGCGCTACTATCTTGAACAAGCTTATGTCAACCAGGCAGAAGAAGGATCGCCTGATATTATCCACTATACAGGGGTTCCAAAACCCTGGCATGGATGTCGACAACGCCTTGGTTACACAATGTGGTTCGATTTCCTGGATAGAACGCCATGGCAAGGATGGAGACCGAATAAGTTATGGAAACAAGGGTTTAGAGAGAAATTCACTAAATTTGGTTTTACGGTGATTCATTTTACGAGGTGCGTACCGGTCCTTGGTAAAGTTATCGATTACTTTTTATATTTGTTGATGAGACATCTTCGAATTCGAAGATGAACTTCACAGGCCTTCATGTTTTTGCCCGTACAGCCGCGCAACGGGGCCATATCGCTTCCGTGGCAAAGCCACTAGGATCTTTTCATTGCGCAAAGTTGTTGCGGATGGATCGAGTTTCGAAAAAGCGTGCAATCGAGGTAACAGCCTTCTGCATTCCACTTGACGCAAATGCTACTGTTCGGTTGCCGTCCCTGGCGGCTATAGGGGTAGGGACGGGTTTTAGCCCGCCCCTCCCTCCGAACCGTGCGTGCGGTTTTCCCGCACACGGCTCTCCAGTCGACAGTTTCTTCATCGAGGTCGGCACGCTAATACCCGGGCTTCATGCATGGTGAAAAGCCCGAGTTCCGCGAAGTAGGCATTCGTCCATTGGCAGTGGGCGTCCAGGGTTATTCCCAGACCCTTGCGTTTGTTATGACGCAGTAGAATGGCCCGTAAGCGACGACGGATAAATCCGTCTATCGCCCTATATTCCGTGCGGTAGGCGTGTTTGAAATAGTTGAACCAGCCTCTCAACATGGGATTTAATTCCTCCTCGATTATGTATCCCATGTTCCCACTACGGCCGCGCTTGGTCTTTCCCCGGACTTTCTCTCGCAAGGCCTTGATACTTTTACGGCGTATCCATCGTCTGCCCGCCTCAAACCGATAACCAAGAAATTCAAACCCTTGGCCTCGTTGGCTACAGTCTCCCAGATGAGTTTTGTCCGGGTGGAGTGTCAATCCATTACCCTCTGTCCATTCCCGCACAAGCCGTAATGCTTCTTCGGCCTGCGTCTTGTTTCCGCACAGAATCACAAAGTCGTCGGCGTAACGAACCATCTTCATCCCCGCATCCGTCACCAATTTATCCAACGGATGCAGATAAATGTTTGCCAACAATGGGCTTAACACTGCCCCCTGTGGTGTTCCGCCTGTCGGTGTCCAGCGTTCCATGCCATCCATCACTTCCTGTTCCAGAAACAAGCGAATAACATTCAATAGCTCGCCATCGCTGATGCGCTGTTCCACCTGCTCCATGAGTAGATCGTGTGGTATGGTGTCGAAGTAACTCTTCAGGTCGGCATCCACCACAAAGGTGTAACCTGCCTTGATGTATCCATCGACCTCTCGCAACGCATCCTTACAACCTCTGTTCGGCCTGAATCCATAGCTCATCGGCAGAAATTCTTTCTCGAATATCGGCTCAATGACCATCTTCACCGCTGCCTGTACTATCCGGTCCTTGACCGTGGGTATTCCCAATGGGCGCTGTTTACCATCGCTTTTTGGGATATATACCCGTTTTACCGCCTCCGGTTGGTACGTTTGTGTCTTCAGAGATTCGTGCAATTCCTCAAGGTACTGCTCCGATTTCCCCTCGAATCGCTCAATACTGATGTGGTCTATCTCCGCCGCTCCTTGATTCCTCCATACCAACTGCCATGCAATTCGTAGTGTCTTCAGGGAATATACCTTGTCCATCAGACTATACCATTTGCCTCCTTTCACCCCGTTTCCCAGGGCTGCCAACATGCGTTCTGTCCACACTGATGCTTCCGGCCTCTTCGGCCTTCTGTCCGACGTATAGCCATAACTTAACACTGTCCAAACTACAGGTTTATTCTGCTGCATCTTCGTTTCCTTCACGCATCTGCCTTCCTACCCCCCTTCCCTATTCCTGGTTTTGCTCCCCAGGCTTTTCGATGGTGTCTCGTTCCTGAAGCTCGGGTTCCTTCCTAAAGACCAGGTCTGAACCCTAGGTGCCTGTTTGTCTTCTCTGTTTCCGCCTGGTTCCCCGGCGGTGCCACAATATCGGTACCTTCTTCAGCAACGACACCCTCCATCTGCAGTACTATGAGGGCTCTGACTCCTGCCTAGCATCACCTTGCTCGGCAGGTCTCCCCGCTTATCTCAATACACCTTTCTAACATTCCGTCCCCAAACATAACATGTTGTCCTACCGCCATTTTATCCGCCATCATAACGCGATAGATGAGTTTCAGGCTTCGCCATGGATCCGAAGGCTCGCCACAACATCCCACCGAATCGGGTTCGTCATCCTACGGACTGCCAGTTCGCTTACAGTTGCTCTCCACCCCACCTCACGGTGACGCAGTTACTTTCAGCTACGGAGTCATGGCATACTCCGACAAGGACTTCCACCCTGCTGATGAATCGCCTTCACGGGCGCACGGGTCCCGGCAATCCTTGCCGGGATGACGGAGGAAGATAGTTGCAAGCGCCTTCGTGAAGATTCACTACCCCCATCATTCCGCCAGGGATAGCTAAAAATACCTCTTCATGCATCGAAGGTCCGAGGCAAAGCCTCGCCAGGTTATTAGGCGCTTGGCAGGGCGGTGAAAAAAGCGGTTTTTTACCACCCTGCGTACGACAGAGGGATGTATCGCCATTTTCGACAGATCAGTCCCTTGGCTGGAAAATCTTGAACGAAACGAGTAAGAAATTTCGCGGGCATGGCCCGCGATAAACATGTTTGGAACTTTGGTTCCGACTAGGCCGAGTTGGGCTACTGAAAGTGAAGGAACCGGAAAATCATATTATTGACCAATAAAAGACACAGCCGAATGCGCAGTGTTGGGTTATGTTCAACGAAAAATACAGAATAGAAATGAAAAAGAAACCGGATAATAGGATATCTCGGGATCTCCTCGATTATTACAATCACATCGAGGATAAACCGAATATTTTTATCTATTCCGTTTTGAAACGAACTTCTTCATCAGCATTGCAGAGAATGTCTTTGCCGCCGAGGAAAAAACCAGCTTGGAACCTGCGCTTGCCGAGAGCGCCAGCAGGATCGGTTGCCTGGGTGATGTACCAGAAAATGCAGGAACGGGTCTTTCTCTAACGGCGAATCGAGAAGCTGTTGGCCATGAAACCTCGCCATCGGGGACAAGGACCGACTTACCGACAGGGTACCTCATCACGGTTCCTTTCACCGAAATACCCAAAACACACACGAATGTCGAAGTCCCGATTACCAACAACCACCGATATTTACGCTACTCTAAGAATTTTTCTGCCGTTGGGGTTGGCGTCCCTGGGATCCGTTGGCATCGGTATCACCGACAGCATGATGCTCGGACGCCTGGGCGCCGATGCGCTGGGGGCCGCGGGGCTCGCGCTTTCCATCTATATCATGCTCCTGATGGTGGGAAATGGCGTGTTGTTCCCCGTGATGGTGCTTGTATCACATGCCCGTGGGGCGAATCGGTCCCGGACGGCGCCCCGGATCATCCGCCAAGGCCTGTGGGTTGCGGGGATACTCTCCGTTCCGGGTTTTGCCATTCTTTGGAACCTGGAAAATATTTTCCTTATCGCCGGGCAGGATGCGGGCCTTGCGCGAATGGCCGGTCACTATATGTGATTATTACCTATGGACTATCTTGCCTACATTCACTTTTGTCACGTTTTTGTTCGCCTTTACCGCCATGGGGCGTGGCAGGATCGTTACCCGCATCATTTGGTTCCAAGTAGGGCTTAATGTCGTATTGGATTATGTCTTGATATTCGGGAAACTCGGATTCTCGGCCATGGGCATGGCGGGCACTGGACTGGCGAGTGTCATTGTTTGGGCCACCGGCCATATGATCTTTTTCATTACCCTATCCTTCCATCGGTTTTATCGCAGCGGCGCCCGGTTTCGTCATGCCTGGTGGCCAAGATGGCGCATCATTCGGCAGATTTTCCACCTGGGCTTTGGCCCAAGGGCCTGGAGCAAATCGCGCAAAACGGCCTGTTTGCCAGCATTGCCTTGCTGGTCGGCTGGCGGCTGGGCGTGGAGGCAATTGCCTCTCATACCATTGCGCTTCAGGTCTATTCCGTCGCCAATGTTGTCATCTCGTGGGCCATCGCGAGCGCGGTGACCACCCGCGCGGGAATCGCCTCCGGCGCTGATGATTACACGCAAATATGGCGCATCCCGAATAGCGGCTTGCTGGTTTGCTTCTTTTTCCTGTTGCCTTTCGCCGCATTCCTGAAGGTGTTTTCACCCTGGGTCGTCATACTGTTCCTGGGCTCCGAGCCAAAGGCCCAGGCGCTGCTTCCCATCGCCTCTCCGCTGCTCGTCGTCGTCGCCTCTTTCATCCTCGCCGATGGTCTGCGCGTAATCGCAGGCCAAGCCTTGAATGGGTTATCGGATATGAAGATGCCGGCCCTGATGATGGGGCTCGGCCATTGGGGAATCGGTTTTCCCTCCGCCTTGGTGTTCGGGTTGGCGATGGGGCAGGGCATCCTGGGATTTTGGTGGGGATCGACGATGGGAGTGGTTGCTGTCGGCATGATATATCTGGCGCGCTTTCGGTGGATGGTCGAATATCTCTCGGCGGGCGCGCCGGGGAATGGCCGGCGCGTGGGTAGATGAGATGCCGGAGCGGCCGAATGTGAGGTATGGCGTCCGATGTTGCCACACCAATGCCCCGATGAATATCATCTCTGCCATGAATATCACCCCCGATCATCTGCCCAAATCACTCGCAGGCAAGCCGCCCATCGGGCTTTCCAACTTTCCGGAACTGATTCGGGAAGGATATTCCTACGTGGATAAATCCCTTCTGATCCGGTCGGTACTGGATTCGCCCGCCCAGGTATTGCTGCTGCCCCGTCCCCGGCGTTTCGGCAAAACCTTGAACATCTCCATGCTACGGACCTTCTTCGACCGGGGCATGCCCGGTAGCGCCGAACTCTTCCGAGGGCTCGATATCGAACGGGCCGGGGAAGAGTACGCCACCCACCAAGGGCGCTATCCGGTGGTATTTCTGACTCTGAAGGATGTAAAAACCCTCAACTGGGACGATTGCCTGGGGCACCTTCGGCAGGTCATTTCAGAGGAGTTCAAACACCACGAAATATTGTTGGAAGGTGGGTTTCTGGACACGGAAGAACAAAAACAATTTCGAAAGATCCGCTCATGCGAGTGCGCTGGATATGAACTGGAAAGGAGCCTTTCCAATCTCCTCACCTGGCTGGAACGCGCCACGGGCGAACAGGTGATGCTGCTCATCGACGAATACGATACCCCCATCCACGCCGGTTATCAGTCGGGGTTTTATGAAGAAATCACCGGTTTTATGCGCAACTGGCTGGGCGGCGCCCTGAAGGATCATCCCTCCCTCAAGAAGGGCGTGCTGACCGGCATCCTGCGCGTTGCCCGGGAATCCATCTTCTCCGGGCTCAATAATCTTGTGGTGGAGGGGATACTCGAGGCCGGTCCCTTTGCCGACAAATTCGGCTTTACCGAATCCGAAGTGGCGCGGCTGCTGGACGATTTCGGGCTGTCGGAGAGCCTGCCCGAGGCCCGCGAGTGGTACAACGGCTACCGATTCGGCGACACCGTCATCTATAACCCGTGGTCGATCCTGAACTTCATCCACGAACGTCCCGCCCTGCCTGCTGCCTACTGGGTCAATACCAGTAGCAATGACCTGGTGCGCGAACTTTTGGAATCGGGCGGCGCCGAGATACGCGAAGACCTGGAAGCGCTGCTTGCCGGAGGCAGTGTGGAGTGTCAGGTGACGGAGGATCTGCCGCTGCGTGATATCCAGGGAGATGCCGAGAGCATCTGGTCACTGCTGCTGTTTTCCGGTTACTTGAAACCGGTGGGCGTCAAGATCCGCAATCGACAAGTGTTCCATGGACTGGCTATTCCGAACCTGGAGGTGGAAATCGTTTATGGACGTATCGTCCGGCATTGGCTCACCCGATACATCCCATCAAAATACCTGACTCGGCTTCTGGACGCCCTGATGGCAGGGGATATCCCCGAGTTTGCCCGCCATCTGCAAACCCTGGTGCTGAATATGCTGAGCTATCACGACACGGCCAGTGGAGAAAGAAAAACACCCGAAGCGGTCTATCAATCTTTTGTTTTGGGGTTGTTGGCCAACCTGGGGGATCGATACCGCATCCGCTCCAATATCGAGTCGGGCCTGGGTCGGGCCGATATCCTCATGAGCCCGGTGGGGTCGGCTAAGCGCGGCATCGTCATGGAGTTCAAGCGGCTTGGTGAGAACGAGTCCATGGAGGAGCAGTTGCAGGCGGCGCTTGCCCAGATCGAGGAAAAACGATACGCCGCTACCCTGCGGGGCGAGGGGTGCCGGGAGGTGCTGGAATTGGCCATCGTGTTCGATGGCAAGCGGCTCGAGATCCGGGAGCGATCATCGAATGCCGTAGGGAGTAGCCCGTGAAATAAGAGGATTCCATGGATTAGCGGGAAAAAGGAAAGACCTGACCCTGAGTCCCTGCCTTTCGCGATTATGGGCCGATTGCCCTGGAGCTGCCAATCGAACCATTACCTCCGCTATAAAAAACCTCGATCACGCTATCGATACATGGTTTCGAAATACAAAGCTGGCTTCTTGTAAAACTCGACTCATTTGTAAAGATGAATGGGAATTGAAGGATCTTATTGAAATCAGGGGTATTCGATGGGTTATTATACTTCCGAAAAAGAACTCGATACATTCATCGAATATGCTAAAAGGGCAAAAATCGGTATAGTAGAAATAGGTATTCTGAATGGGGGAAACATCCATGGAATTATGTAAGCACACATCTTGCCCTGTTTATGGTATCGATCCTATTGTTTATGATTCCATGGATCCGACTCTAATAGGCAATGTAGATACCATTAGGAATGGTGCTGCTGCATTCAAGCATTTTCGATTTATTCAAGATTATAGTTATAATGTCGCAAAAACATGGGATAGAAAAATCGATATGTTATTTATCGATGGAGATCATCGGTATGAAGCGGTAAAGAAAGATTATACGGATTGGGCCGGTTTCGTTACCAGTCAGGGGGTTATTGCCTTTCATGATTCCGCTTGTTTCAGGGGCGGACCGCCTTTTTGGGAAGGGCCATCGAGGTTTGTCGATGAACTGATAAATCAGCAAGAAGGACAGTCTCTGAAATATATGGAAACAGTAGATTCTCTAACGATTTTCAAGAAAGAAATATAGGGAAATATCCATGGATATCGAAACAATGCGGTTTGTAACCGAGCCAACTATGCTTTCGATTTTCAATAATGCCCAACCCAGCTAAGCCGGAACCAAAATTTTTTGATCGTTTTGTTCAAGATTTCCTGGATAGCTGAGTAATTGCAAAGATAAGCAGACTGGCATGATGGTGAAAAAAGTCGGTTCCTTGCTTTTTCCACCCATGGAATCGATTCTCGATGTCCCGAAGTTCGAAGTCCGATAGCGGGCATCCTTTCCTGTATACTTCAATCGGGCATTCAAGCCGTCATTTCCAATGATAAGGGGGAAAGGGACGTGGGATATTGGCTCATGAAATCGGAACCGGGAGAATTCAGTATCGAGGATCTGGCCCAAAGGCCCGGCCAGCGGGAACCTTGGGATGGAGTGCGGAATTTCCAGGCCCGCAATATGCTGCGAGATGGCATGAAAGCCGGTGATCTGGCGTTTTTCTATCACTCCAATTGCGCCGAGCCCGGCATCGTGGGCACCATGCGCATCGTCGGGGAGGGGTATCCGGATAGCACCGCCCTCGACCCCGAGGACAAACACTTCGATCCCAGGAGTACCTTCGAGAATCCGCGCTGGTATCGGGTGGACGTCGAGCTTGTACGTATCTTTATGCACATCATTCCCCTGCGCGAGCTGAAAAGGCATCCGGAACTTGCCGATATGCCCCTGGTGCAGCGGGGAAACCGGCTTTCGGTGATGCCGATCTCGGAAGCGCAATGGGAATTCATCTTGTCGCTGGCAGCGGAGGATGCGGGACCTGGATCCGAACACCGCCCGTTCGGATATGTCATTCACTAGCGAAGCTTCGCCTTGAACCGACAAGGCATGATCGATTATCGGTAAGGCGGAATCAGCGCCTTGTAAAACTCGATCCGATTGTGAAGCCGAGCGGGAAATAAACGAATTAGCGTTTCGTGCCAGAACCGAAGCAGAATGGGCTCGGATTTCGGCGCCGGGTTTCCCCAGGTTTTTTGAAGGGCCGATTTTTGTTTCTCCGATACGTAAAAGCGACGCCATCCACGATTCGATCCATTCATCCTCATCATGCCGATTCCTGAAGGGAAATTACCTAGAAAATCATGTGGACAACGAAACTAATCGACAATCTAAAAGACCAATACCAGGTAATCAACGATTCCAAGACCCCCTCCGGGCGCGTGCATGTCGGATCGCTCCGGGGCGTCCTGATCCACGATGCCGTATATCGTGAACTCGAAAGTCGGAACCTTCCCGGCATCTATATCTATGGAATCGACGACTATGACCCCATGGACGGCCTGCCGGCGGATGCCCCCGAAAGCATGCGCAAGCACATGGGAAAACCGCTTTGCGACATCCCGGCGCCTCGGGGATCCGAGGCTACCGATATGGCCGATCACTACATCTCGGAATTTCTCGATGTCTTCGAAGAACTCCAGATAAGCGCCCGGATCTACCGGATGCGGGATGTATATCGTAATGGACTCTTCAACGAGGCCATCGATACCATCTTGCGCAATGCCCACAAGGTTCGGGCCATCTACGAAGACATCAGCGGCGCGAAACGTCCCGAGTACTGGCATCCCTTCCAGGTCATCTGCGAAAACTGCGGCAAGATCGGAACCACCGAGGTCTCCTCCTTCGATGGCCAAAAGGTCGTCTATCACTGCAAGCCGGGATTGGTGACCTGGGCCGACGGTTGCGATCACCGGGGCGACATCTCACCGTTCGACGGCAACGGAAAACTGCCCTGGAAACTGGAATGGGCTGCCAAATGGCACGAGTTCGGGATCACCATCGAAGGTGCCGGGAAGGACCACTGCACCAAGGGGGGATCCAGGGATGTAGCGGGAAGAATTCTGCGGCGACTCTTCCATCGGGAACCGCCTCTCGACATCCCCTATGAATTCTTCCTGGTCCAGGGGGCCAAGATGAGCTCCTCCAAGGGGCTCGGCTCCTCGGCCCGGGACATGGCCGATTTCCTCCCGCCCGAGATCCTGCGCTTCCTCATGGTAAGAAGCGATCCCAAGAAGGCCGTCAACTTCTCCACCGACGGCGCCTACATGCTCAAGACCTTCAACGAGCATGACCGCATGATAGACAGGATCGCCCAGGGGAACGCGACCCCCGATCAAGTTGCACTCCTGCGAGTGGCCGAGTCGGAATTCTCGGCCGACACGGCGCAGGACCCATCCGGATTGGCCTACACCCCGGTCTCCTTCCAGCTCATTACCTCGTTGCTGCAGATTCCCCATCTCGATCTCCACGGCACCATCCGATCGCGGATGGGGCGGGAACCCACGGAAAAGGAACAGCGCCACATCGAGGCCCGGATCGCCGCTAGCGCCTATTGGCTGAAAAACATCGCCTCCGAGGAAGACAAGTTCGAGATCCAGGAAACCCTGCCCCCCATCGCCGAGGAAAACTCCCCGGCCCAGCGGTATTTCATCGCGCGCCTGCGGGACCGACTGCCTGCCATGGATTGGGGGGAAGACCCGCTACAGACCGCCATCTTCGACACCGCCCGCCTGACCCCCTTGCCCGCCAAGGCAGCATTCGAGGCCCTCTATCGAATCTTCCTCGCCAAACGGGACGGTCCACGCGCCGGGGCGCTCCTCTCCTATCTCGACCGCGACTTCGTCATGGCGCGGTTGCAAGACTCCGGTAACTACCCGGTCATCGCCTTCATTACCTCGGTGGGCATCTCCGCCGATGCGTTTTTCACTCGAATCGAGGCGGGGGATCTTCCTGATTCCATCACGAAAATCATCCCGGAAATCTATCTAAAAGGCATCTTCGGCGCGAACCCGGATGACCCGAAGAGATATGAACTTTGCTTTTACGTTCTCGAGATCCAGACACAAGACAAGGACCGTCTGTCCGCCACCCGGGTGGTGCTTTCCGAATCCGCCGGAAACGGGGGGATGGATGCCATTCGCGCCAGGTTCGAAGAGAAGATCGCGGCGTTTTCCGCAAGGCTCGCGGAGAAGCAATCGGACCTCCCGGACGTGGAAATGGGCGAGATGCGGATCGAGACCGAAGTCGGGGTAGAAGGGTAGGATTTCGAAATCGGAGAGATAACGTCGAAAAGATCCGCTAGATCCGATTGTGAAGTCGAGCGGGAAATAAACAAAATACATCGACCCGCAAAAATGGACCGATTCGTAGTACGAAATCAGAAGTTCGAATAGGCCAATCCCCATGCCAAGACGATTCAACACCGCAGGCCCCTGTCTTTTCGAAGACCACTACAT
>CAZSVE010000068.1:0-16925 GCA_964610175.1 uncultured Thiotrichales bacterium | reverse complement strand
GAATGGGGGGTGATCGAGAACGCCAGACAGGAAGCTGCCGAGGCCAAACAGGAAGTTGCCGAGGCCCAACGGGAAGCTGCCGAGGCCAAACGGGAGGCTGCCGAGGCCAAACAGGAAGCTGCCGAAGCCAAACGGGAGGCTGCCGAGGCCAAACGGGGAGTTTCCGAAGCCAAACAGGAAGCTGCCGAGGCCAGACGGGGAGTTGCCGACGCCAAACGGGAAGGGCAGGAGAAAGGGCTTGATGAAGGACGCCAGGAAGAGCGGCAACGGCATGAGGAGGAAAAGAAGATCCTCGTCAAGTCCTTCCATGACAATGGGGTGGCCATCGAGGTCATTGCCGCATCCGTTGGACTTTCCGAACAGACGATACGCCGCCTGCTCGGTGATCAGTGAGCCCTCGGCGCTCGTCGATGCACAACGTATTGGCTTCGCTGGATGTTCCGTTCCTCGGAGTTTAACGAAGGATCCGGCCCATATTGATTCGACGTTATGCTCCCCTTGCTTGGTATCTTTGGTTCAAGCGGCGGATTTCGATGGTTCGTGTCGTGGATGAGAAGTCGAGGGCGCCCTCGGGAACCAGTAGCGTTCGCTCGTTGAACGTTCACCTGAACGACAACCTTTGTCGGGTCGTTGCGCGATACCTTTTCGACTTCTCCCTCGGTATCGAGGGAAACGACAGTTTCCCCGCCAATGGCCAGGGGAATCCTGGGTACCACCTTGTTCATAGTAATGCCGAATCACGCTTCATCGATTCGAGGCGAAACTTTGCTAGCCATATTGATAGAATATCGGCAAAGTTACTGGAAATGCCCCGCAAAATAAGGGAACTGATACACGATCTCCAAAAAGCAGGGTTCATTTGTCGAGGGGGCAAGGACAGCTATCGGGGCAGCCATCGGAATTTCCAACGCTCCAACGGACAGCGCGCCACCATTTCGGGGTAATCGTGCCAACGACGCAAAACCCTACCGGGAACGCGGAATAAGGTCCAAGATTGCGGAGTCGCAGCAACGAAAGAAGGCATCCATTATTCGAAGATCGTCGAATGATCGGAGGAGGACCAATACTGTGTGGGGCAATGTCCCGGGATTATCGGACCCTGTTGCCACGGCGACGATGCATCCCTGGTCTATGCGGCACTTTGCGACATAGTGGAGGAGTGAATCGTAATGATGAGACAGGATGGCAAACCACTACCACTCCCGGCGATAGGCAAGCGTCCGGAAAGGATGCAAGGCTTCATACATGGTGCGATGGGATGAAATGCTGCCCATATCGATTATGTAACCCCCTTTATTTCCTACTCCGATTTCGGTTCTCTTTTCCGGGTTTCCTCGTCCCCATGGACGATGGTGACTGCAGTGCCGGTTACCCCATGGGGTAGGGCCGTTATCACCAGAGACTCACCATCGCGAAGTCCCTTCCCGATGACGACGTGCTCCCCATCCCGCCAGAGAACCTCTACCCGGCGTCGTTCCAGGCGCTTGTCATCATCGATTACCCAAACCTCATCGCCAACCCGCACCGCAATGGAGGGAACCACGAATACCCCCCGGAGGGTACGTCCCCGGATCTCGGCCTTGACGAATCGACCCACCTTGAGGGGTGGGCGGCCGCCTTGACGGGCATAGGGATTGTCGATCTGCGCGATGACGAATAACTGTCGACTTTCGATATCGATGGCGCCTTCGGCGCGCACGATATTGCCTACCCAACGGTGGTGATTGCGACCGATTCGGGTAGATACGGTAACGAGCGGCCCCGGTTTTTGTTGGGGGCGCGTGGAAGGTGCCGAGAGGGATTGGTCACGATACGCCTCGGGTAGATCCACGAAGGCGAGTTGTTCGTCGCTGAGCGGCAGGCGGATTTCCACATAGTCCACGGCGTATAGGGAGGCAAGGACAGTACCGGCAGAGACATGCTGGCCGACATCGACGAGTTTTTCCAGGACACGACCGGCATAGGGTGCAGTGATACGTGTGCGTTCGAGGTCCAGTTCGGCCTGGTACAATCGTGCCTGGGCGGCTGCCACGGAGGCCTGCCGGCTGGCGAGTTGTGGTTTGCGTAACACCAGATCACTGGGTCGCTGGTCGCCACCAAGCCGTTTCCAGTCGATTTGCGCCTGGTTTACGCGGGCCTCTTCCTCTTTCAGGATGAAGCGTGCCTGGGCCAGCTCGGCACGCATGATCGTTACCGTATTTTCGTAATCGCGAGAGTCTATGGTGAGTAGGACATTGCCGGTTTCGAAAAACCCGCCGGCGCGAAACTTGGGTGAGACACTGGTGATGCGCCCCGATACTTCCGCCACCAAGGTACTTTGCGTGCGTGGCGAAACCGTGCCACGGGTGGTAATGATGACCGTGTAGTCCTGGGTTCGAAGGGAAGTTGCCTCGACGGCTGGTGGCAGTGGTGGAGGAATACGGCGTTTGGCGTCGGGAGCGGTGGCTATCAATAGCCCTCCGGTAATGGCGCTGATGGCAAGGACAACCAGAGGTGCGATCAATGTTCGTTTCATGTCAGATAAGCGACGTGAAGCCTTATCCATACCGTTTCCCGATAAGGGGAAACTTATCCTTTGGTGGCAAAGTGTGCGCTATGGAGAATCAATTTACATTGTACAGATCGATGACTCCATTGACGTTGCCGATGAACCCATTGTGTTGATGATAATATTCTCTTACGTTGTTACAACGGGTTTCCTCCAGATGCATCAAATAATCATCGGTGACGCCGTCCGTAATGTATTTTCCAGTGAAGCAGGAATCGTCGAAATGCTGAATGCGTGGGTTACCTTTTTGCACCGCGCTGAACAGGTCGTCGAGTGACTGGAAGATGACCCGGTCTGCGCCAATGGCTTGCGCGACTTGTTCCTCGGATCTGTTATGGGCAATCAGTTCCGAAGCAACCGGCATGTCGATCCCATAGACGTTTTGATAGCGAACGGGTGGGGCAGCGGAGGCGAAATACACCTTGCGGGCACCGGCATTCCTAGCCATTTGGATGATTTTTTCCGACGTGGTGCCTCGAACGATGGAATCGTCCACCAATAATACGTTTTTTCCTTTGAACTCGAGGTCGATGGCGTTCAGTTTCTGATGAACGGAGCTTCGGCGCTGTTTCTGATGGGGCATGATGAAGGTGCGACCGATATAGCGGTTTTTGATGAAACCTTCCCGATATTTCACATTGAGCTTGTAGGCAAGGGATAACGCCGCAGTTCGGCTTGTATCCGGTATGGGAATCACCACATCGATGTCGTGATTGGGGAATTCATCGAGGAGCTTGTTGGCCAGATGTTCTCCCATGCGAAGTCTGGCCTTGTAGACCGAGATGTTGTCGATGATGGAGTCGGGTCGTGCCAGGTACACGAATTCGAAGATACAGGGGGAGTGTATAGGGTTTGCGGCGCATTGGTGGGTGTGCACCTTGGTGGACGTGTCGATGATTATCGCTTCACCTGGGGCGATATCCCGTACGAGATCGAATCCCAGCACATCCATTGCCACGCTCTCTGATGCAAACATGTATTCCGGGCCCTGTGCCGTTTCACGGCGCCCCAGAGCGATAGGGCGAATACCGTACGGATCCCGGAAGGCAACGAGACCATATCCCATGATCATGGCGACAGCGGCGTACCCACCTATGCATCGCCGATGCACTTCCGATACGGCCGTGAAGATGTCGTTTTCATCGATAGCGAGCTTGCCCAACTTCAGTAGTTCATGAGCAAAGACATTCAAGAGGATCTCGGAATCCGATTCCGTATTGATATGGCGCCGATCCGCATGGAAAAGGTCTTGCTTAAGTATTTTTGCATTGACGAGATTGCCGTTGTGAGCGAGGGTGATGCCATAGGGAGAATTTACGTAGAAAGGTTGCGCCTCGGCCGAGGAGGTCTCCCCGGCAGTGGGATATCGCACGTGTCCGATGCCGATTTTACCCTGTAAGTTGTCCATGTGGTGGGCCTGGAAGACATCGCGTACGAGACCAAGGTCCTTGCGCAAATGAAATCGACGATCCTTACAGGTTACGATGCCGGCAGCGTCCTGCCCACGATGCTGAAGCACCGTAAGTGCATCATATAATGTTTGGTTGACATTTCCCCGCGCGACGACTCCGACTACTCCACACATTGGCTGCTCCCCGATGAGACGCGAGATCCTCGCGAACAGGTCGAATTGGGATTGGTACCCACGGCGATGAAGGCGTATTACCCCGATTCATGGATGGCATTGAAAGGAGTTACTGTAGCGATCGAATCCCATTCAACGATGAAAATCCAATATCAAGATATCAGACCATGGTCTGACGAATCAGTATGTGAGATAGATCGCCAGTTCCGGAGGCAACAATCCGCGGATTTCGATGGCGATGATCTGAAAGTGGTTCATCAATAGAGAGTCTTGCCACCATGGATCTCTTGGAAGAGCCGTCAAACCGGCCAACAAGACGCAGATCGCCACGACCACGATTCCTCGAACGATACCGAATATGATCCCCAATACACGATCGGTTCCGGTGAGTCCCGTTTTTATCACCAGTTGACTGACCAATCGGTTTACCATAGCGGTCAATAATAGGGTAACGAAAAGCAAGGCAACAAAACTGATACCCAGACGCACGGAGGGCACGGAGACCCATGGGACGAGCTGCATAGCCAATACATTCATAAATGTAAGCGCCAGCCAAAACGCCAGAATCCAGCCCAACAATGACAACGCTTCGCTCATGAAGCCCCGTGAAATGCTGATCATGGCGGAAATGCCGATGATGGCCAAAATAACATAATCTGCCCAGTTCATGATGTATCACCATGGAGGTTCGATCCCAATAAGTAGCATGAATTGTAGATCGAAGGTGGATGGCTACATAAGGAGCGAGAGAAATCGAGCATGAATGTTGCCAGGTTGGTACACATATCGAAAATCAAGATGTGTAAAAAGATTTCAACAGAGTTATTCCCGGAATACGGTAACAGAAGCGGCAACGAATTGTACTTTTTCCAACAGGACTGGTCAGTAGAACAGGAAACAGCCAATTCGAAAACCGAATCCCATAAAAGATTCGGGGGGTGGTAGCCGAAGGCCACATACCCCCCGATCTCGAGTTCCCTACGCTTCGCGTAGAGCGAACCAAGCGCGTATAACGCTAATTCGATGCAAAGGCTGTATCGATCAGATCCTTACCGATTTGCGCTTCGAATTTCTTCCAAACGGGCTTCATGGCAGCGATCCATTTCTTTTTACCCTTGTTTTTCAGTGGGATGATATGAGCCTTCTCGGCAGCAGCGATTTTACTCTTGTCGAAGATCTCTTTCTTGACGGCTTCTTGATTACCGAAGGCAATGGCTTCGGACAGCATCTTCTCCAATTCCTTTCTGGTTTCTGGATCGAGCGCATTCCAGAACCTGGTACTGGTGATAACCATATAGCCGAGGTATCCATGGTTGGATTCCGTTATGTATTCCTGTACCTCATGGAATTTCTTCGAATATATGTTCGACCACGTATTTTCCTGTCCATCGATCTTACCGCTTTCAAGCAGGCCGTAGACCTCCTTGAATGGTTTCTTTACTGGGATGGCACCTATCGCCTCGAACTGCGCCACCAATACATCCGACGACATGATACGGAATTTCAGCCCCTCGGCATCCTGCGGTAAAATCAACGGTTTATTCGCCGAGAAATGCTTCATGCCATTGTGCATGTAACCAAGACCGGTTATCCCCTTTCCCTCCATGGACTTGAGAAGAGATTTTCCCTGCTCGGTTTTCTTGAATTTATCCACTCCTCCGATGCCAGTGAATAAAAACGGCAAATCGAATAGAGCAAGTTTGGGTGTATACTTCTTGAGCTTGGACATGGCAGGTGCCGCCATCTGTATTTCTCCGGCCAGTATCTTGCCCACGACCTTATTATCGTCGGATAACTTGGAGTCTGGATAAACCTCGACCTTGATTTTGCCCGAGAGTTTTCTTTGGACCAATTCCTTGAACCTGTCGGCCATTTTTCCCTTTGGGGTGTCGTCATGTACAACATGAGAGAACTTGATAACGATAGGTTCTCCATAGGCCATGGATGCAAAAAATGTGCAAAAGGCGGCGAATAGCACCGCAATCATCGTACGCATGGATATGATCCTCCTCGACAACATATAAAGAAATACACTGCCCTCAGGGGCAAAATCCCAAAGATCCTATCTTCCCGAACAGATCATGATTTAGCCAATGTAACTTATTATTGTTATACAGGAAAAGCGGACGCAATAAAACTTTCCGTCTCCATACCGTGATTGTAGCATTGAAGATCTCCGCTATCCTTTTCGAGGCAGAGCCTTCTTTGCTGGAAGTCCTCTGAATCCAACTAGAAATCTTTTGATCCGAAATGACGAAATTCGCTGTTCCATCTGTAACGGAACGGTTAGCTCATCCGGGAAACCCATTGTATGGCCTGGCGATGCAGGCAAAATCCTTCGACGCTAGCGGGAAGGCGCTTGCCAAGTGGTTGGGATTGCCAATCAGCCGTCACTGCCGGTTGGCTAGGATTTCTTCCGATACGGTTATCTTGCAGGTAGATTCATCGGCTTGGTATTCCAGAATCCGCTTTCTTAGTCCTGATATCGTGGTGTTCTTTCAGACCAAGCGTGGGATGCCAACGATCGCCAAGGTCTGCATATACGTCGATCCGTTGGTATTGCAGCATGACGAACGGGTGAGAAAACGCCCCCCACGCCTGTCTTCCAGTGTGGGAGCATTACTACGCAATGTTGCCGGAATCACCGAAAATCAACCATTACGCCAAGCGTGGTTGCGCCTCGCCCGTAATGCTTCTTGAGCTTTTCACCTTGATTATCTTCGAGGGTAGTATCGAGAAAGGTGTCTTTGACCGCTATCTGGAAAAACTTGAATAGAATGATGGCACTTCGCACCCGATGCCGAGAAGGGTAAAGACGATGAATTCATCCTCTATGCTAGAGGGAACCTAGAGATTCGTTCTAAGTGCTGCTAGATTGCTGGAACGGGGGACGCGAATATGATGGGCATATCCACGGTATCCTTGAATGTAACCATTTCCCAGGCGCTTTGATCCGCCATGAGCGTGCGCAGTAACAGATTATTGAGTCCATGGCCGGATTTATAACCCGTGAAACTTCCTATTAGGCTGTGTCCCAATAAATACAGATCTCCAATGGCATCCAGCACCTTGTGCTTAACGAACTCGTCGTCATATCGCAATCCGTCGTCATTCAAGATTCGGTAGTCATCCAGGACTACCGCGTTATCCAAGCTGCCGCCAAGGGCCAGATTATTTGCCCGCAAGTACTCGATGTCTCGCATGAAGCCGAAAGTACGGGCACGACTTACCTCTTTGACAAAGGAGGTAGTAGAAAAATCGACGGATGCCTTACGGGGGCAGGAACTGAATACTGGGTGATCGAACCCGATGATGAAGGTTACCTTGAATCCATCGAAAGGTTCGAATTGTGCCCACTTATCACCTTCCTCGACACGTACGGATCGCCGAATCCGCAAGAACCGCTTTGGCGCAGATTGTTCCTGTATGCCTGCAGATTGGATCAGAAACACGAAGGGTCCCGCGCTTCCATCCATAATCGGTACCTCCGCAGCGCTCAAATCAACAAAAGCATTGTCGATTCCAAGGCCGGCCATGGCCGATAAAAGGTGTTCTACGGTAGATACCCTGGCACCATCCTTGACCAAAGTGGTCGACAAAGTAGTGTCACCGACATTCTGGGGCCGAGCAAGAAGAGAAACAGGTTTTTCAAGATCTATCCGACGAAATACGATGCCGGCATTAGGAGGTGCGGGGCGAAGTGTCAGATATACTTTTCCCCCGCTGTGCAGTCCAACACCCGTTGCGCGAATTACATTCTTTAACGTGCGCTGATTGATCATAAATATCCCCCCTGCTGTCCCTGATTCTTCGGTAACCTTAAAAACATTCAATCGATGGAACTGCAAAACTTCCGATTCGTGCCCCAGGGAAAAACGAAAACCAAGAAACTGAAATTCACACGTAGTTGGATAACCATTTTCGAAAAGCAGATCTAGCGAAGCTTCGCCTCGATTCCGACAAAGCATGAACCGGTATTGGTAAAGCGAAATTGGTGCCTTATAAAACTTAAAACTTGATCCAATTGTGAAGCCGAGCGGGAAATAAACAATTCAATCAGTTTAACCGATTTTTGTAAACTACATTTTACTTATCGACCGGGCTTTTTAAATAAGCCCATACATAAATAAACTTATTTTTAACCGAGTTTATTAAAAAATAATTGTATCACAATTTTCCCTGTCGATTACTAGCCAAATACCAGCCAAAGCCCCTATATTGGCGGAAATTCGGCAATGGAATTCTCCACGTACAGTGCGTACAATACCCGCTTTTCAACGTGCGTGTTGTTTATGCGCATCCAGCTTCCCGAAGGATTCGAAACAATTATGGTAACGATTCGTTTGGCCCGCGCTGGCGCCAAAAAACGTCCCTTTTACCACGTGGTAGTCGCGGATTCTCGTATGAGTCGCGATGGGCGCTTCATCGAGCGATTAGGTTTCTATAATCCCATCGCAGCCGATCATGAAGAAGATCTTCGCATTGATGAAGCACGTGCGGATTACTGGATATCGCACGGGGCAAAAACTTCAGAGCGGGTTTCCAGTCTACTCCGCCAAGTCAAGAAGCGGGCTACCTAGATTCTGCGTCGGTTGTTGAAACTCCAACTTGGAATATGAGTATCGTATACGCCACGACTCGTATACAAAACGACGCTCAGTCGTATGCCTGCATCAAATTTGATTTTCCATCCGTTGATTGTCGGTCTTCCGGACTTGCCTTATTTGAAGAGGATTGAGGCTTTGTATTCATCTTAGCTCGATCTGGGAATGTTCGCGGATATGGGATTTGGAAGAATCATGAATTCGTCCGCGGTACCGAATCAGGTGCCGTTATAATTCATGCTTATGCAAAAAGAGATTATTATTGGGCGCATTGGTGGCGTTTACGGAATATACGGTTGGGTAAAGATTCGTTCTTTTACCGTCCCTATAGATAACGTATTGGCGTACTCCCCCTGGGGACTTAGATTGCCGAATGGGAAAAGATATGCCGAAGTTACGGTCATCGACGGTCGGAAACACGGAAATGGTTGTATTGCCAAAGTTGCATCGTGTCCGGATCGTGACACCGCCCTTGAGTTAACAGGGGCGAATATCGTCACTACGCGGGATCGGCTGCCACCTATCGGTGAGGGAGAATACTATTGGGAGGATCTTATCGGTTGCCGAGTCACAACGCGTAGTGGTATCGATCTCGGATGCGTCAATAGGATTATGGAAACCGGCGCGAACGATGTCCTCGTGGTGACAGGAGAAAAGGAACGACTCATACCTTCTGTGTTCGGTGATGTTATCCTTGCCGTGGAGTTGGAGAATCGGACGATCCGCGTCGATTGGGATGCAGAATTTTGAGCCGGGACGAAGTTATGCTACACGTCGGCGTCGTTAGCATCTTCCCGGAAATGTTCGATGCCATTACACGATACGGCATTACCAGGCGGGCGTTGGAGAGTGGGATATTTCGGCTCGATCGGTGGAACCCGCGAGACTTCACCGATGATCACCGTCGGAATGTAGACGACAGGCCCTATGGTGGTGGTCCCGGAATGGTGATGCGGGTCGAGCCTCTGATGTCTGCCATCCAATCCGCGCGCAAGACCATTGGTGATCCCGTCAGCGTCATCTATCTTACTCCGCAGGGACGGAGTTTGGATCAAGCGGGTGTGCAGAAGCTTGCAGCGCGCAGGCGGCTAATCCTGGTCTGTGGGCGTTACGAAGGTGTAGACGAACGCTTGATTACCATGGAGATCGATGAGGAATGGTCCGTGGGAGATTATGTCCTAAGTGGGGGAGAGACAGCAGCAATGGTTGTCCTTGATGCCTTGACGCGATGGTTGCCCGGGGCTCTCGGACACGAGCACTCGGCTGGCGGCGATTCATTTGCAAATGGCCTGCTGGATTACCCTCACTATACACGCCCAGAGATAGTCGATGGTCATCGCGTGCCGGACGTGCTGATAAGTGGCAACCATAAAGAGATCGCACTTTGGCGATGCAAGCATGCCCTGGGACAAACTTGGTTGAAACGTCCCGATTTATTCGATTCTTTTCACTTGACAGGTGAACAACAGGCATTGTTGCAGGAATTTATCGCGGAATACGATGGGAAATCGAATCTTTCCCCAAGATAAAGGACCTCGTGAAGGTAATATCATGAAGAATATTATTGAACAAATCGAATCGGAGCAGATGACCCGAAGCATACCCCAATTCAAATCGGGTGACACCGTGGTCGTCAAAGTAAAAGTAAAGGAAGGAGCCCGAGAACGCCTCCAAGCCTTCGAAGGTATCGTCATTGCAAAGCGGAACCGCGGTCTTAATTCCTCCTTTACGGTCCGCAAAATCTCACATGGAGAGGGTGTCGAGCGTGTATTTCAGACCTACAGCCCCACCATCAATGACATCACCATAAAGCGCCGCGGCGATGTACGCCGAGCCAAGCTCTATTATCTACGCAGCCGTACAGGGAACGCGGCGAAGATAAAAGAAAAACTCGAGCCCTCCAAGCGAAAACAAAAGCAAAAAGTTGCCGCTAATGTGCAAACTTGAATGCATAAATGAAGCATTCGGCCACGATTCCAAGTCCTGTAGGGGTGCTTGTTCTCGAAGTTTCGATGGACTCTCTTTGCAAAATTGAATTATTACCGCCAGAGCGCGAGATGGACCTTGAAACCTCCAGGCTGGGGAAGCAATCCTCGCCTGCATCGGATCCGGGCAAGCTACCGAGGAAGGTCGTTGCAAATATGCATGCGGGCAATTCCGTGACAGCCGATGTTATCGATCAACTCGGTCGCTACTTCGAAGATCCCGAATGGCACTTCGAGCTTCCGCTCGCCCCCGGCGGCACCCCATTTCAACGGCGCGTATGGCAAGCACTGCAATCAATACCCTCGGGAGTAACCATGAGTTACGGGGTGTTGGCATCACGCCTGGGTACCTCCGCGCGTGCAGTGGGCAATGCCTGTCGGAGAAATCCTATTCCCATCGTTATACCCTGTCATCGAGTCATTAGCGCACACGGTCCCGGTGGATTCATGGGTTCGTGGACGGGCAGGCCTCTCGCCATCAAGAAATGGCTACTTACACATGAAACCCTTCATGACCGTTCCATAAGGAAAGCAACATAAAAAAGCCGAAATTTCATAATATATTATGAGTTCCCCGCTTCCACTCAAATCGTAGAATTCCAGGAGATATCATGCCAGCTGTTATACTTACCAACGAAAACTTCGAACAAACCATCGGAAATAACGACATCGTATTCCTGGACTTCTGGGCATCGTGGTGTGGCCCTTGCAAAACATTCGCGCCTATCTTCGAAGCGGCATCGGAAAAACATCCAGGCATCGTATTCGGAAAGATCAATACCGAAGAACAAATAACACTGGCACAACGTTTTCAGATCCGTTCCATTCCAACCATCATGATCTACCGCGAGAAAATTCCGTTATTCATGCAACCGGGCGCCCTGTCTGCTGCAGCCCTCGATGATATGATTGGAAAGGTCAGGGAACTCGATATGGAAGATGTGCGTAGGCAAATAGCCGAACATGAGGAAAAACAGAAGACTGCCTGAATCCAGTCCCTAAACGCAGTCTCAGAAGCGTCGCGGAACCCGAATCATGTAATTTCCAGGGAAAATTTTCATGCAGTACCACGATCTTCGGGACTTCATCGCGCAATTGGAAAAATCGGGAGAACTCAAGCGTATTTCCCTTGCCATCGATCCCTATCTGGAAATTACGGAGATCTGCGATCGAACTTTGCGCGCGGGTGGCCCCGCGCTTTTGTTCGAGAATCTCAAAGATCACCGCGTTCCGGTACTTGCCAATCTCTTCGGTACGCCAAAGCGGGTCGCCATGGGCATGGGGGCCGACAAAGTGGAGTCATTACGGGAAATCGGAAGATTATTATCCCATCTCAAGGAACCGGAGCCCCCCAAGGGTCTCAAGGATGCGTGGAAAAACCTGCCAATCTTCAGGAAGGTACTGGATATGGCGCCCAAGACCATAAAGAACGCGCCGTGTCAAGATGTCGTCATGGAAGACTCGGACGTGGATCTTTCGAACCTGCCCATCCAAACCTGCTGGCCGGAAGACGCCGGCCCCTTGATCACGTGGCCTCTGGTCACGACCCGAAATCCTGCCACTTCCCGCATGAACCTCGGGATCTACCGCCAGCAGGTCATTGGTCGCAACCGGGTTATCATGCGTTGGCTCGCTCATCGCGGCGGTGCCTTGGATTTTCAGGATTGGCGCAGCAGGCATCCGGGGAAACCTTTCCCGGTTGCCGTGGCCTTGGGTGCCGACCCCGCAACGATCCTTTCCGCCGTTACCCCGATACCGGATAGTCTGTCCGAATATGCCTTCGCCGGATTATTGCGAGGCGGCAAGACGGAACTTACTACCTGTATTACACATGATCTGAAGGTTCCGGCCTCGGCCGAATTCGTGCTCGAAGGATATATCCAGCCGGAAGACGAGGCGAGAGAGGGGCCATTCGGCGACCACACCGGCTACTACAATGAAGTGGAAACCTTTCCCGTATTCACCATTCGGCGCATCACGCACCGTGCCGATCCCATCTATCACAGCACCTACACCGGACGCCCCCCGGATGAACCTGCAATACTCGGTGTTGCTCTCAACGAGATCTTCGTGCCGCTGCTGCAAAAACAATTTCCCGAGATTGTGGATTTCTATCTTCCCCCGGAGGGATGTTCCTACCGGCTCGCAGCCGTCAGCATGAAAAAACAGTACCCTGGACACGCCAAACGGGTCATGTTCGGGGTATGGTCCTTTTTGCGTCAGTTCATGTACACCAAGTTCATCATCGTGACCGACGATGATATCGACGTGCGGGATTGGAAGGACCTGATTTGGGCCATGACCACACGCATGGATCCGGCCCGCGATACCATCATGATCGACAATACGCCTATCGACTATTTGGACTTTGCATCCAAGGTATCCAGCCTCGGATCGAAGATCGGATTCGACGCCACAAATAAATGGCCGGGAGAAACCAGCCGTACCTGGGGTCGCCCCATTACCATGCGCCAGGAGGTAAAGAGCCGCGTCGATGCGATTTGGGCAGACCTGAATATTATCTAAGCGAGGTCTCGTGCCAGCCCCTTGCCTCAACCCCTTGTTCACCCCAAGGGCAGCAGTATCCCTTTTATCCCTTTGGATTCTTCGGAAAGTAGAGCATTTACGGGACGTGTGGACAGCCCGTGGGAACCCTCGGGTTGCCCACTGTTCGCACTCTTGGGATCTCTCGCCCACAGGATCCACGGGGCCTGTAACGATCAATGATTTCTGATATTCGAAGATTGAATTAGGAAGCGCATCCCGCACCCTTCCGAGATAATGGAAAACACAGTGAAATCCATGTTTTTATCCAATAGAAAGCAAAAACTCCCCACTCCACGAGAGGCATTACCTAGCCGCAGCGCAAAGATGCCCGTTCGCCACCAAAGGCACTTCGTAAACCAAACTCCCTTGACGCCACCATTCCCGGAGGCAATGCAAATGGCCATGTTCGGCCTGGGGTGTTTTTGGGGGGCTGAGCGTAAATTTTGGCAGGTAGATGGCGTATTCACCACGGCAGTCGGATATGCAGGCGGCTTCACACCGAATCCAACCTACGAAGAAGTTTGCACCGGCATGACCGGACACAACGAAGTCGTTCGGATACTGTTCGATCCTGGTGTGGTTGGTTACGAAGAATTGTTGCGAATATTCTGGGAGAGTCACGATCCCACGCAAGGCATGCGCCAGGGAAATGACATCGGCACCCAATATCGTTCCCAAATCTGCGTGTACGACGACAAACAATCGGTGTTGGCGTTGGCGTCACGCAACATCTACCAACAGGCCCTATCCGCGGTGGGTCTTGCCACAACCACAACGGAGATTATCCAGGCCCCCGAGTTTTACTACGCGGAAGACTATCATCAACAGTATTTAGCGAAAAACCCCAATGGTTATTGTGGTCTTGGCGGCACGGGAATCGCTTACAAGAAAGGCTAGCGACACTGGGTGGATGTCACGCGCCCATCCCAAAGGCAGCAATTTCCCTTTACCAATACTCAATCATGTTATGCTCGGTTCGAGCACAAGTTTCGCCAGGCCTCCAACAATTGCGGCATCAGCTCCACCAAGTTACAGGGCCGCGTTCGGTAATCCAACTGTGCCTCGATCAACCTGTCCCAACCCGTTTTGCAGGCACCGGATGATCCCGGAAGACAAAAAATATAGGTCCCGTTGGCAAGCCCGGCCAATGCGCGGGACTGCAAGGTAGCGGTACCGATCTCGTCGAAAGAAACGGCCCGAAACATCTCTCCGAAACCCTCGATCTCCTTATCCAGCAGTGGCGTGATCGCTTCCGGCGTCCCATCGCGCGAGGTCAGGCCGGTACCCCCGGTGGTAATAATCACCTGTACCTCGGGGTCGGCGATCCATCGAGACACCATGGCCCGAATGCGATAGATATCGTCCGGAACGATGTGCTTCTCCGCGAGGCGGTGTCCCCTGTTGGTGAGGCGATCCACGAGAATCCTTCCCGAACTATCCGTCTCCTCGGTGCGGGAATCCGACACCGTCAACACTGCGATCGATAAAGGCACGAAGTACCGGTCCTTGGGACCGTGGGCGTCGTGGTGGGTCATGATCTTTCTCCCTCTGTTTTTGGTCCTTTGCAAGGACCTCATATTACTATTCCGTCGGTTCCTCGTTTTTTTGCTGCGGTCTTGCAGGCAAAAAAAGCGCCGTACCCAGCATCGGCGAGAAGATGAGCACGGCCTATAGTGATGGGCTGGGGGCCTTTGCCTCACCCCCCGCGCGACTCTTTTTGTTCCGGTAAGAATTGGCGATCGGAGTAAGGGATGAGCCGAAAATCGATTGCAGCTCGACTGTTAGCGAAGCTAACCTCGTAGAAATAAAATGCTGCGAATCCGAGGTATTATTCAAGGCATCTTGGCTTTTTGGATGCCAAGTGATCGAACCACCACGGAGGGCAATGTCGCCAAGAAGAATACCGCTTCGAACTTGATCCCGAATCTTCGTCAGCGCAAATATTCATCTACTGCAATATTCATCCACCGCACTCGCGCATTGGCGGCCTTCCCGGATGGCCCAGACTACCAGGGATTGCCCCCGGTGCATGTCGCCAGCGGTAAAGACCTTATCGACGGAGGTTCGATATCCGTCCGCCGCCGCTACATTGCCGCGATCATCCAGGGCGACCCCGAGCTCCTCGAGTAGACCGCCCTGGGTAGGATGCATGAAACCCATGGCGAGCAACACCAGATCGGCTTCCACGGAGAACTCGCTGCCGGGGATCTCCTGCATGATCTGCCGTCCGTCCTGCTGTTTCCACTCGACACGAATCAAGTCGATGCCAGTAACCTTCCCGTCTTTGCCGGTGAAGGAGCGACTCGCCACGGCCCAGTCCCGCTTGCAGCCTTCTTCCTGGGAGCTGGAGGTACGCAGTTTCAGGGGCCAATCGGGCCAGGTAAGCAATTTGTCTTCCTGCTCCGGGGGCTTGGGCATGATCTCGATCTGGAGCACGGAACGGGCCCCCTGGCGTATCGAGGTGCCCACGCAGTCGGAGCCGGTGTCCCCACCGCCAATCACTACCACGTGCTTGTCCCTGGCCGTCAATTCCCGGGCACCCTCCTCCTCCGGATCGATCCCCGCCACCCGGTCGTTTTGTTGCGCAAGGAAATCCATGGCCAGGTGAATACCGTCGAGTTCCCGACCCGGGATGGCAAGATCCCGCGGCTGCTCGGAACCACCGGCAAGCACCAGTGCATCATAGTCTCGCAGCAGTTCCCGGGCCGGTATCCCCCCTACTCCGCCGATGTGACTGTTGGTGCGGAAATCGACCCCTTCCGCCTGCATTTGGGCCATGCGCCGGTCGATGAGATGTTTTTCCAATTTGAAGTCGGGGATCCCATAACGGAGCAATCCGCCGACGCGAGCACGCTTTTCGTAGACCACGACCTCGTGACCGGCACGGGCGAGTTGCTGGGCCGAGGCCAGGCCCGCAGGGCCGGAACCGACGATGGCCACCCGCTTGCCGGTGCGGACCAATGGGACCTCCGGGGTGATCCAGCCTGCCTGCCAGGCCTTGTCGATGATGGCGCATTCGATGGTCTTGATGGTTACGGCCTCATGGGTGAGATTGAGCGTGCAGGATGCCTCGCAAGGCGCGGGACAGACCCGACCGGTGAATTCGGGGAAATTATTGGTGGTATGCAGTACCTCCACGGCGTCGCGCCAACGGTCTCGGTAGACGAGATCGTTCCACTCCGGGATGATGTTGTTCACGGGGCAGCCTCCGTGGCAATAGGGAATACCGCAATCCATGCAGCGCGCCCCCTGTTTCCGCACCGCTTCCTCCGGCAGCGGGACCACGAATTCCCCGTAATGACGTATGCGATCAACGACCGGTCCATAGGATCGATCCTGACGCTTGATTTCCATGAAGCCTGTTGGTTTTCCCATTGTGTCGTTTCCGATAATTTGCTTATTTCCCGCTCATCTTCGCAAATGAGTCGAATTCTACAAAACAATAATTTGGCTTTACCTTAATGCCGAATCAATCACGCTTCATCGGCTCGAAGCGAAGCTTCGCTGGTGATTCTTTCCAGTGCTGATTCTTTCCAGAGCGAAATTTTATGTCTGAATCGAATCGGTAAGTTTACTGCATCGAGGCACTGGTATGGAATTTACAGCCTTATCCAAAGACACATGAGCCTGAAGGTTGGACGTGAATCCAACGTAAA
>CAZSVE010000067.1:0-17058 GCA_964610175.1 uncultured Thiotrichales bacterium | reverse complement strand
GCGTCTGGGGGATGTGATGCCGTTTTGGTGACGGTCGCGAAGGCACATCACAAGGTATTACTGGCCGACGCCCGGGCCCGCCTCGATATCGATGCCGAGTCATGTTTTGTCGCTTCGGGCACAAGCTTCGCTGGATGACTCTCGTGGTCCTTTTCCGGAAGGCTTTGGTTCCGGTTACGCCGGGTTAGGAATCACGATACGGTTTCTCGGCAAGATAGGTGTCGAGATTGGTTTTCAGCCGTTCGAGTAATTGGAATTCCCCATACGGGCCATAATACTGAAGCGCCGTATCCAGGGCTGCCTGCTGATATGCCTGCGCCTGTCCGAAGTCGCCGAGTTCTGCATGGGCCATGGCTACGAGCTCGCTGTTTTCTATGCTGTTGCGCTGGCTGAAAAGTTTCATGGCCAGTGTCAGGGCCTGTTGCCCATCCCGCGCATGGGGATCGGGGCTTCCGGCCAGGATACGTACCAGCTGCTGTGTCAGCACGGGATCGTCGGGGTGCGTACCGAGCGCATGGGTGATCCGCTCCCGGGCCCGCTGGTGCATTGGCGTACCGGCCGCGAGTAACGCGGCGGATTCCCGTTGTTTGCTCACCAGGTCCTCTGGCAGCACCTCGGAAACCCTGCTGAAATGATGGGCTGCTCGCTGAGAATCACCTTGTTGCATCAGGCTTTCGGCGAGGAAAAAGTGCGCCCCGGCGTGCCGTGGATCTGCTTTCAGGGTGGCTTGAAAATGTGTCACGGCGATTTCCTTTTTTCCCTGCTCCCATCGTAGTCGTCCCAGAAAATAGTTGGCCTTTCCGTGATCGGGTTTTTGCTTCAGGACGATGCCGAACGCCTGGGCCGCGCCATCGATGTCACCTGACAGGTAAAGACAGCGCCCCAGGCTGACACGCGCTCCACTATCCAGGGGATCGAGCGCCAGAATGGCCCGATATTCCTTTGCCGCCGCGTGGAATTCGCCGCGCCATACCGCTTTCATGGCATGGTATTGGCGGGTCCGTTTTCCACTGAGGAGTTCGGCAAGTTCTTCCACCAAGGGGTCGGGGATTACCGGCTCTACCTCTCCCCGTTGCCGCAGGTGGTGGCGAGCGGCCTCGACGTCTCCCAGACCACGGTAGGCCATCGCCAGTGGGTAGTGGATCCTGGATGCTTCCGGATGCGCGGCATATGCGCGCGTCAACCATTCCACGGCCTCGGCATGTTGTCCCTGGCGGAGTTTCACCTTGCCACGCTCGAAGGCGGCGATGCCTTGGAATTCCGGGGTCTTGGAGAGTTGTTCCAGGAGTGACAGGGCCTCGTCGAGACGATTCGATCCCAACAATACCTGGGCGAGTCGAAGTTGCGCTGGCCTGTAGTCGACCTTTCGCGCCAGCGCCCGGCGGTAGTCATGCGCGGCATCGGAGAGCTGCACTCGCTGTTGGTGCAAGTACCCTGACAAATAGGGCCACCGGATATCTTGCGCCAGTAACTTTTCGGCATTGCGGTAGCAGGCTTCGGCGGAGGCGTCCAGGCGATGCGCGTGATAGATTTGCCCGAGTTTTCCGTAGGCCTCGCCAAGGGCAGATTCGGTTACCTCGGGGTCGGCCTGCAACGAGACCAGATCGGCATGGGCCGCCTGCAGGTGCTCTCTCACGGCATCTTCGACCCGCCCGAAGTCCGGCATCGGCGTCGGGATCAACGCAGAAATCGGTGATTCCGTGGCAGTGGCCGCGCTCGACGGTGGATGCCGATTTTGGGCCATGCCGGTGTTCGCGGCGCCGAATCCGGTGAGCAGTGCCAGTACGATAAACCAGGAATGGTGTGCAGTCATTATTCGTTTATTTCCCGCTCGGCTTCGCAAATGGGTCGATTTTTACAAAACGATAGTTTTGCATTTGACGAATGCCCAATCATGGTTTTGCTCGGTTCGAGCACAAGCTTCGCGAGTGTTGGACACTCAGTGTTCCCCCAGGACATGGTTCATCACTTGGGAGACGAGCTGCCGGCAGCCTTCCCCCGTGTGGGCGGAAATCCGAAATACCGGCCCTGTCCATTGCAGTTTCCGCAGTAATTCTTGCCCACATAGCTGTCGTTCATCGGGCGGCCACAGGTCGATTTTATTGAGGACCAGCCAGCGTTCCCGCTCTGCCAAATCGGTGTCGAACTTCACCAATTCATCGGTGATGGCCTGCACATCATGCCATAAGTCGTCGCTTTCCCGTTCCGGCGTCATATCGACGAGATGCAATAGAAGCCGGGTACGGGACAGGTGTTTCAGGAATTGTATGCCAAGCCCCATGCCTTCGGCGGCCCCCGGAATGAGACCCGGGATGTCGGCCATGACGAAACTGCGGTCCGCTGCGGTACGTACTACACCGAGGTTGGGGTATAACGTGGTAAAGGGATAGTCGGCTACTTTGGGTCGGGCGGAAGACACTGCCCGAATCAGGGTGGATTTGCCCGCATTGGGCTTTCCCAGTAACCCTACGTCGGCAAGGAGTCTCAATTCCAGGGTAAGGTCCCGGACTTCACCGGGTTGGCCGGGGGTGGTTTTCCGGGGGGCACGATTCGTGCTGCTTTTGAATCGGGCGTTACCAAGACCTCGCTTGCCACCATAGGCCACCGTCAGTCGGTGATCGTTTGCCAGCAACTCACCGATCATTTCATCGGTGGCCGAGTTGAATACCATGGTACCGACGGGAACGCGTATGACTAGGTCATCACCTCGCGCCCCGGTACATTGCGCCCCGCTACCATCCTTGCCTCGTTTGGCGCGAAACACCCTGGTATAACGAAAATCCACCAGGGTGTTCGAATTGGTATCGGCAAGCAGGATTACATCTCCGCCATCTCCACCATCCCCGCCATCGGGCCCTCCCCTGGGAATGAATTTCTCACGACGGAAACCGAGACAACCATTTCCCCCGTGACCTGCTTCCACCCGAATGTTTACTTCATCGACGAATTTCATTGGAAAAAAAACCCCGCTATGAAACGGGGTTTTCCGTGTTTCCTCGCTGGGCAGGAAAATCTGGTTTTATTGGGCCAAAACACTGACATATTGGCGATTTTTCGGGCCTTTTTTTTGGAATACGACATTGCCTGCCGCCGTTGCGAATAGTGTGTGGTCCCGACCGCACCCTACGTTGACACCGGGGTGAAAGCGGGTACCGCGCTGCCGCACGATGATGTAGCCTGGTTCCACGGCCTGACCACCGTAACGCTTTACGCCCAGACGTTTCGATTCGGAATCTCGGCCGTTGCGTGAACTCCCACCGGCTTTTTTATGTGCCATCGATGATTCCTCCCCAATTCTCAAGCCTATGATCGGTTTATTTCCCGCCCAGCTTCACAAGTCGGATCAAGCTTTACCTCAAGGGGCCGATTCCGCCTTACCAGGGATCGGTCATGCCTTTTCGGCTCGAAGCGAAGCTCCGCGGGTCGATTGAAATTCGTGGTTTGTAAAACTCGTGGTTCGATTCGGGCTTCACCGAAGCCGATTATTGCACACCGCCAATCCCGGTAATCTCGAGTTCGGTAAAGGGCTGTCGATGCCCCTGGGTTCGCTGGTAGTTCTTGCGCCGCTTGAATTTGATGATGCGGATCTTTTCCCCGCGACCATGAGATTTTACCTTGGCGGAGACATTTCCACCTTCCACATACGGCGTTCCTACAGTGACGTTCTCGCCGTTACCCACCATGAGCACCTTGTCCAGCGTTACCGAAGCGCCTTCTTCGGTCGTTAGTTTTTCCACGCGCAGACTGTCCCCCACCTGGATGCGGTACTGTTTACCGCCTGTCATAACTACTGCGTACATCTCGATGTCCCGGGAAATTTGTTTTTCGTTGCTCGTAACGGGGATTTACTTCCGACAAGCGAGTTATAAAAATGAACTTGCTATGATATAGCAAGTCGCGACCGTGTCGCAACTCGAAGTCTCTTCGAAAGGCATATGAGCCTGAAGGGGAGGTTTCTTTGCTAACTTACTTGAGAAATAACACCCTCGGGAAACACCGAATCCTTGGCTGTCCGCTTCTCGATTGTAGCGAGGGTCGGTACGTTACCGGCCTGGCGAAGCTTCGTCTCGATCCGATACAGCGTGGTTTTGCATCGGTCAAAGCAAATTTCTGCCTTGTAAAATCCGGCTTATTTGCCAGGATGAGCGGGAAATAAACAAGATATTGCAAGCAGGAACGCGAATAATTATCATTCCGCAATGATGATTCTATCCAGAAAGATCCCAGGGCAATTCTATCTCGATATTCACGGTACCAGGATTCTCCCGAGGTTTCGGGTAACCCGTTTCCAGGACAATCCGAATCGACTGGGTTTCGGTTCACGGACTGAATTCAGCAGGAAGAACACGTTCATTCGTGGTTCGAAAAGTTCGTTGCAAGGAGAAATAAAGTGATGCAAGACACGACGAAGCAGGACAAGAATAATGCGGAGGCATTCCACGTCGGGGCGCCCATCGATATCGGTTCCGTAAAACGGGTGAAGATTCGCTGTATCTCCGAGACCGGTTGGTTCGACACCCCAACGTTGGTGGCGGATCTCAAATCCACGGGGAAGGATCTCGGCACGGTCGATCAATATGATCTTCCGTTTCCCCCTTTCGGTACGCTACACCCGGAGAATGCCGGTGGTTCATCGGCCCTTGTCGAGGTCGAAGAACGAGACGGGGGCATACGCCGGTTCCTGTTCGACTCGGGTTGGAATACACAATGGATGGATAAGCGCTTCGCCGAGGAAGGGATCGATGAAATGCTGCAACGGGGGGAGATCGAGTTTCTGGTGATAAGCCATGAACATTTCGATCATTTCTGGGGTATCGAGTCGACGATCAAGCACAAACCGGATATTCCCATCTACGTACCCGAGGGCTTTCATCGAGGTGGATTTCAACTGATGGAAAAAAGCGGGCACGCCGGCCCCGTGCATGTGGTGACGCCGAACGATCCCATCATCCCCTTTTCGGGGCTCGCCATCGCCCACTACCCCATGAAGACCCTGGGTAACGTAGAGGGCGAGAATGTCCTTTATGTAAATCTGACGGATAAGGGCCTTGCCATGATTACCGGTTGTGGCCATGGCGGTGCGCTCAATCTCCTCGACTACGCGAAACGCAAATTCCAAGGGGGAGAAAAGATCTACGCCGTGTATGGTGGACTCCATATCTCCCCCTTCGGGGAATGGAACGAGGAGATCGACAAGACGGTGACGGCCCTCGGCGAGTATGGTATCGATCACTTCGCCTGTAACCATTGCACAGGGGAAAAAGCGGTGCAGCGCATGATCGAACTGGGATTACCCGTTGTCCGCGGGTCAGCCGGGAACCGATCGACATCGGATATCTACATCGGTAATGGAGATACCTTCGAAGTTGGAGGATAAAGCGCATGAAGATTGCAGTAACGAGTCAGAACCGCCGCGAGATCACGGGCCATGCCGGCAAATGCACGAGGTTCTGGATCTACGATGCCACGGAGGGATCGCCTGGAGAAATAAAGGGTAAAGAACTCCTGGAACTACCCAAGGAACAATTGCTCCATGGGTATCGGGGAGTTTCACACCCGGTGCTGGATTCCGTGCAGGTGCTGATCAGCGGTGGAATGGGAGAAGGAATGCGGCATCGCCTCGCCGAACGGAACATCCGAGGGATCGCTACCCTGGAAACCGACCCCGACAAGGCCATCCGTGCCTTTTTGAACGGTTCCCTGATAGAGGGATCGACCCATGAATGCAAATGCTCTCACGACCATGCGCATCAGGAGGTTCGGTTCTCTCCCGGCATATCCTGACCCGGCGTGGCCGGGAAACCAAGGCCTTGCGATACCGTGCCGCTGCCTGCCGGGAGTACCCTACAAAGCGGCACGATAACGCTCGCGAAAATTCCGTCCGGAAGACGATGCTTCCAGCAAGGCGGCGGGCAAGCTGGAGATCGAGCTGGAGGTATCGTAAAAACAAAGATTCCGAGAGAACCGGTGCGCGTGCCTGGACCCATTCCGCTTCTTCAGTCTTGGGGCGAGGCGCTGATCTGCTGATTTCCGGCTCATTTTCGCAAATGGGTCGAGTTTTACGAAACGCCGGTTCCACTGGTTCCCGAGTTTCGGCTTGGGAGCATGGATCGTGGGAACTCCAGAAAAGGTTCCTGCGCTTGGGAACCAGTGGAAAGGTTTTCCTCGATTACGCCGCTTTCCGAAACTCGATCCATTTGTAAGGACTTCGGGTACTCGAACCTTCCAACGAAGCTATCTTGGCGATGATGATGCCAGGGAGCGCGCGATCCTTATTGTCTTTTCTATGATCTCATCTATCTGATCCGGAGATAACTCGATTCCAGGAATTGCATTGACCTCGTCACAAAGATAGTCGTCGATGTCGTTCATTGCCTGCTTGATGGCGTCCGGGTCATCCCAAAAACGTACTTTCCAGTGGCGACGAAGGATGTCGTCGATGGCCATTGCCGTATTGGTAACGGTTTCCGTGTCGCAGAATGCCGTGTCCTCGGCCCACGATACCCTGTCGAGATCGTCCGCTCCCTCCCGGTGCACCGTAAAATGGGGTTTTAGCGCCCTGTAGAATGCCGTGGTGTTTTCATTGTCCCGCAGGATTATGGGGACGTCCCGGTTTCCTCGTTTTTCCACCCTGGCATAGATTCCGGTTATCCGATCCAGGTATTCGACATCGGATAGTTGCCTGGCCTTGAATTCGTCGATGACCTGCTGAATGAGCCTGGAGAATTTGCCGTAGAAGGCGGGATCCCATTCCTTGTGCTCGGCAAGGAGTTTTCGGGCAACTTCGGCGATGGCATTCGCCTTGGTGGCGGCACTCTGGTCGGTGCCGTAGATAAGAGGCGGTGCCTTTGCCTGACAAAATGGGTTTTCGTTGAGGATCTCGAACGGAGAAATAGGGACCGGTGGATTGAGTTGGGTAACTTCGAAGGCAGAAATATGTGTGTTTAGCATTTCTTTCATCCTCGATTCATCATCGCGGTGGTCGATACCTTGGTCGATTCCAGCGCCGCAGCGCGGGCTTGTGGTTTTTTTCAGTTCCCGGAATCGCCGAAGATCGTCTTTGTACATCTTGCGTTCAGCCGCGGATGTCTCCGCCATGAACCTGTCGTTGGAAAGGGCGATATCCAGGGTTTTGCCGAATTCGGCCAGTCGCTGGTGGAAGGTGTTTCGGATTGTCTCGTTGCATCGTAGCATTTCGTGGATCTCTTCGTCGTGGTGGGTATCGATGAACAATTCCCGAAGATTGGCGTGTCTTTGGGGCAGTTTTTTCAACTCTTCCCGTATCGGCACCAAGGCCCCGAGCAGATCTTCATCATCGAAATCTTCGAGGGCGCTGTACCGGGACAGCGCCTTGTCGAGATCGCCGAGGATGCCGACATAATCCACGATGAATCCGAATTCCTTGCGATGACCACGGTCGTCTTCGTGGATACGATTGACCCGGGCAATGGTCTGCAGCAACGTATGTCCGCGCAGGGCGCGCGTTACATACAACACGGTGTTCCGGGGCGCATCGAAACCGGTTTGTAGCTTGTCGACGACGATGAGGATCTCCGGGTCGTCGCCATACTTGAAATGGTCGATGATTCGATTGTTGTATTCCGCCTCGGATCCGTAGCGCCTCATCATCTCTCGCCAGAATTCCACCACCTGGTTTTCGAGGCCATCTTCTTCTGGGGAGTCGACGACGGACCCGACACGGGCCTTTCTCCGATTTTCATGGTTACCCGGCGCTGAGATAATGACCTCCGATGAAACGAGGCCGATTTCATCGAGGTATCGATGATAGGCCAGTGCGGTGGTCTTGTCGGGCGCCACGAGTTGCCCCTTGTACCCGCTGCCTTGCAGGGCATTTCGAAAGTGCCTGCTGATATCGAAGGCACGGAGATAAAGAACCTTTTCGGTGTTGTTCAACCGCTCGGCCCGGGCGTATTTTTTCTTCGACATCACCTTTTGGGCATCGGTAAGTCCCCGGGTATGGCGCCGAAACCACGAATCCATGGCATGTTTGTCCAGGGTCATTTCCACATGTCGCGCCTCGTATAACAGGGGAACGATGGTCTGGTCGTGGATGGCCCGATCGATGGTGTAGTAATCGATGAGTCCACCGAATTTCGCGAAGTTGTTTTTCTCTTTCTTCATCAACGGGGTGCCCGTGAACCCCAAGTAACAGGCATTGGGAAACATCTGCCGCATGCGCGCCGCGAAGGAACCGAACTGGGTGCGATGGCTCTCGTCGATGAGCATGAAGATATCGATGGAATCGTCCTGGTACTTTCGGATATTGAGCGCCTTATCGAACTTATGCACCAGGGTGGTAATCACGTTTGCCTTGCGTCGGGAAACCAGTTCCAGCAGATCACGGCCGGTCCTGGTCCGCCGCGGGGCCATATCGCACGCCGCGAAGGTATCTTTGATCTGTTTGTCCAGGTCTTTGCGGTCGGTAACCAACACGATGCGCGGATTCGAAATGCCGGGTTCCTCGGCGAGAGAACGCGCCAGCATCACCATGGTCAGAGACTTTCCGGACCCTTGCGTATGCCAGACGATGCCGCCCCGGCGCCTGCCATCGGCATTCGGGGTACGAATATGAGAAAGGATACGTTTGACGGCGAAGTACTGTTGATAGCGTGCGATCTTTTTGACGCCATTATCGAAAACGGTGAATTTGTATATCAGTTCCAATAATCGCTTCGGGCGGCAAAGCCCATGAATGGCCTTTGCCTGTTTCGTGATCCGATGTCTTTCCGGATCGTCCGCATCGAAGAACCCTCGCAAAGGGGCAAAATCTCCCGAGAAAAGCAACTCCTCGATCCGTGGTGTCGGACCCTTCCGGATGGATTTCAGCAAGGCATTTCGGGTAGCCGGATCGTCGGGCTCTCTCCAAATCGACCAAAACCTCGCCGGTGTGCCGATTGTCCCGAATCGGGCGCCATCTCGGTGGGTGGCGAGGAGAAGCTGCGCGTAGCTGAAGAACCTGGGGGATGGCGTATCGTATTGACTTTCGAGCAGACGCGAAATGGCTCGATCGAGTGGAACGGAGGGCGGCACGCATTCGAGTACCGCAAGGGGAATGCCATTGACGAACAACACGATGTCGAGATGCGTGATTTTCACGCTATGCCGACAGGCAACCGTAAACCCAGAGGTAACGTGAAACACGTTGTTCTTCCAACCATGCCAATCGATGTAACGCAAGGTGAAACTCTTGGCGTTGCCTTCCACGACCTGCCCCAGTGTCAGGCCCAGCGTCAATCGTTCGTAAACGGCCTCATTGGTTTTGCGGAGTCCATCGTCTTCGACATTTTTCAGCCTCTGCACCGCAAGCTGAAGATTTTCCTCGCTGAAGCGATACTCCTTCCCCTTATGGGTGATCCGGTTGATGTCCTTGAGCTGCCTTTGCAGTATGCACTCCAACAGTACATTACCGACTTTACCCTGACGGGCCGCCAGGGCTTCCTCGGGCGTCAGATACTCGAAACCCAGATTGATGAGTTGTTCAAGGGCCGAAATCCGTGAGAGATGTCTTTCGTCCAAACAGGGGGTGTCCATGTTTATGACTTGTACGAATGGCGATGTTTCGAATAGTCCCGAGAGTTTACATTGCACCTCATGGTTGTCAACAATAAAATTATCAGTAATATTATTACTTGAAATCTTTATCGATTATCCGGCGAAGCTTCGCTGGTGGTTGTTGGGATAGCGGGAAATCGACGAAGACCGAGAATAAAGCGATGTAGTATCATTACTTCCAGCATTTACTAGTCAATGAGATACAATCTTCAACAGAAAAACCAGCAAAGCCTTGCCTCGAACCCATGAGGCCTGATTTAGCATCAGTCGAAGTAGAACCAGCGAAGCTTCGCCTCGAACCGACATGACCCGGCATCGGTAAAGCAAAACCGACGTTTCGTAAAACTCGACTCATTTGCGAAGGTGATCGGGAAATAAACGAATCGGGGTTCGATTGCTCCCCCGAGAGAAAATTATCCATTTGTCTACGGCCCGGAGGAAACGACATGCCAGACATAGAATCCAACCTCGACACACGAGGCCGCCTGAATCTGAACGGCAGCGTAACGAGCATCATCGAGCGTAGCGGAGATACCGACTGGTTCCGCATTCGTCTCGATGCAGGCCAGCGGGTACGCTTCGATCTCCAAGGGAGCCCCACGGGGCACGGCACCCTGCGGGACACCTATCTCCAGGGTATCTACGACAGCAGTGGCAATCTCATCGGCGGAACCAGCAATGACGACGGCGGAACAGGGCTCGACTCGCGCGTCGATTTCACCGCCTCCCGGACCGGGTACTACTACGTCTCCGCCGGCGCCTACAGCACCCGAACCGGCACCTATCGGCTAACGGCCACGACCCTCTCCGGATATTTACCGAACAGGCCCGATCTGGTTATCCGCAGCGGTACGGCGAGCGGTAATTTCAGCGCCGGCAGTCGCATCTATGCCAATGTCGGGGTAGCCAACGAGGGCACCGCCCCCGCCGGATCCAGTTATGTGGGTTACTACCTGTCCACGGACAGAACCATCACCCTCTCGGATACCCGATTGAGCCAGGATTACACCGGTGCCCTGGGGACCGGTCGCAGTGAATTCGACTATCAGTATTTCAATCTGCCGACCAACCTGGCGGCGGGGACCTATTACATCGGCGCCATTGCCGATTACACCGGCGCTGTCGGCGAATCCAACGAGGGTAACAATACCAGGGTGCTCCGAAGCTTTACCATATCGGCAAACGATGATTTCACTTCCGATACCGGCACCCAGGGGCGCCTCGACCTCGGTGGCAGCGCCACGGGCAACATCGAACGTGGCGGGGACACCGACTGGTTCCGCATTCATCTCGATGCCGGTCAGCGGGTGCGCTTCGATCTGGAAGGGAGCCCCACCGGGCGGGGCACCCTGGGGGACACCTATCTCCGGGGCATCCACGACAGCAGTGGCAGTCTCATCAGCGGAACCACCAATGACGACGGCGGGACAAGCCTCAACTCTCGGGTGACCTTCACCGCTTCCTCGACCGGGTACTACTACATCTCGGCAGGTGCCTACAGCAGCCGAACGGGGACCTATCGCTTGACGGCCACCCTTTCCGGACTGCCGTCCACCAGCCCCGATCTGGTGGTTATCGGCGGCAGCGTCAGTGGCAATCCGAGCGCTGGCGGTTCCATTCAAGCCAACGTCACGGTCAAAAATCAGGGTACGGCGCGGGCCGGGGCCAGTCATGTGGGCTATTACCTGTCCACGGACAGCACCATCACCACCTCCGACACCCGATTGGGCCGTGACGACGTCGGCACCCTGAATCCAAACGGGACCGAGAGTGATTCCGAATCCTTTCTTCTGCCAGACAACCTGATAGCGGGTCGAACCTATTACATCGGCGCCATTGCCGATTACGACGGTACTGTCAGCGAATCCAACGAAGGCAATAATGCCAGGGTACTCCGAAGTTTCACGGTGCCATTGGGCAGGCCGGACCTCACCGTGACAGGCGGTACGGTGACCGGCGAGCTCACCCCGGGTGGCCGCATCCAGGTCGGCGCCACGGTAACGAATCGGGGCACGGCGACGCCGCCGGAACCCAGCCGGATCGGCTACTACTTGTCCACGGACAGCGCTATCGAGACCTCGGATACCCGGTTGGGGTACGACTTTACCGGCACCCTGAATCCGGGCAGGAGCGAGAGTGATTCCGAATCCTTCCTTTTGCCCACTACCCTGGTAGCGGGCCGAACCTATTACATCGGTGCCATTGCCGATTACGACGGCACTGTCAGCGAATCCAACGAAGGCAATAACGCCAGGATACTTCGGAGTTTCACGGTATCGGGCAGACCGGATCTGGTCGTCGGCAGCGGTACGGTGACCGGCAATTTCACCCCGGGCGGTCGCATCGAGGCCAGGGCCACGGTAACGAACCGGGGTACGGCGGCGGCGGGACCCAGTCGCGTCGGTTACTACCTATCCACGGACAGCACCATCACCATTTCGGACACTCGGCTGGGTTACGACCATACCGATAGCCTGAATCGGAATGGCAGCGATAGCGATTCCAGGTCTTTGATTCTGCCCACGAGCCTGGTGCCAGGGAGCTATTACATCGGCGCCATTGCCGATTACACCGGCGCTGTCGGCGAATCCAACGAGGGTAACAATACCAGGGTGCTCCGAAGCTTTACCATATCGGCAAACGATGATTTCACTTCCGATACCGGCACCCAGGGGCGCCTCGACCTCGGTGGCAGCGCCACGGGCAACATCGAACGTGGCGGGGACACCGACTGGTTCCGCATTCATCTCGATGCCGGTCAGCGGGTGCGCTTCGATCTGGAAGGGAGCCCCACCGGGCGGGGCACCCTGGGGGACACCTATCTCCGGGGCATCCACGACAGCAGTGGCAGTCTCATCAGCGGAACCACCAATGACGACGGCGGGACAAGCCTCAACTCTCGGGTGACCTTCACCGCTTCCTCGACCGGGTACTACTACATCTCGGCAGGTGCCTACAGCAGTAGTGGCACCGGAACCTATCGACTGACGGCTACGGCCCTGGCAGCGGCAAGAGGCGGTATCGATAGGTCCATCACTCGGGTAACCTCGGTTTCGGTCCCGGCCGCCGTGGATGACAGTATCGACAACCTGGTGGGAAACACGAAATGGGGAGGAGCAATCGGATCGGGGACGCGGCTCAGCTATAGTTTTTCCAGTGCAGGATCCACATTCAACTACCAAAACACCAACATGCCGGGCTACTCGAACATGCGTGCCATCCTGGGAGATTCATTCCACGCCCTGAATCGGGCTCAGCAACAGGCCGCTACATCCGTGATAGACCTGATGTCCAATGTTTGCGATATCACCTTCGAACGTGTCGAGGACACCAGTCTCGGGGCAGGCGATATTCGTTGGACGGTATCGAACTCCAGCAGTCTCTCGACTGCAAGAGTTGCCGATTTTCCATCCTCATTTCCGTCGGGCGGTGACATTTGGATTGGACCGAGCACACAGTACTCCAACCCTGTTTCCGGGCAGTACGGATACCACACCTTCCTCCACGAATTGGGACATGCCGTTGGATTGGAGCATCCCCACCATGGAAGACCGGCCCCCGAAACCGGGGAAGACCAGATGAAGTACAGCGTCATGAGTTACCGCGATTTCCACCCGGACGAGCTGGACGGATACGAAACCCATTACTATCCTACCACATTGATGCTCAACGACATCGCCGCGTTACAGTATCTGTATGGCGCCAATACCAGCTACAACAGCGGCGACGACCAGTATTCCTGGGGAAGCACGGACAGCGTATATGCGTGCATCTGGGACAGCGGTGGCAATGACACGATAAACGCAAGCAATCAAGGGGACTCCTGTACCATCGACCTCGGCGAAGGACAATGGAGCTCCATCGGCCGCGCCTTCTACAATGGCCAGGGGAATGTACGCGACAATCTGACCATCGCCTATGGCGCCGTCATCGAAAATGCCATCGGCAGCCGTTACTCCGACACCATCATCGGCAACCAACATGGCAATCGAATCGGGGGTGGTGCCGGTAACGACACCCTTACCGGCGGTAATGGCGCCGATATATTCAGGTTCGTTTCCACGGCGGAGGGCACCGATGCCATCACCGATTTTACTTCCGGTCTCGATAAGATCGAGGTAGTGAGCCCCAATTTCGGCAACCTGTCCGTTGGTACGCTCAGCTCCGATCGTTTCCGATCCGTCGGCACGACCCTCACCAACGCCAACGCCGTTTTCCTCTACGACAACGGTACGGGGTCATTATCCTTCGACCGGGATGGCTACGACAGCGCCGCCCCCGTACGGATCGCGACCCTGACCGGCAATAGAAATCTCGCCTTCTCCGACATTCAGGTTGCCGCTGCCTAGCAAAATGGTGAAAAAACCGCCCCTCTACTCCTTGACGAGGTTCGAGTACCCGGAATCCATTACGAATGGATCGAGTTTTGGAAAGCGGCGTCATCGAGAAAAAACCTTTCCACTGGTTCCCGAGCGGGAGTTTGGGAACCTTTTCCGGGAGCTGGAGCTTGGGAGCCGGCGAATCGTGTCGTGTCGGTTCTAGCATAAGCTTCGGCACAAGCCTCGCTGGGGAATGGAAAAAATGATTTCTTGACCCTCCATTTCCATTCCTTCATTCTCGATGGCGTGAGCCGGCACATGTTGGCGCCTCTCGCCAAGGCCGAGGCGGTGTCGGTCCTGGCGCACGCATCGGGATGCTTTTTCCGATATCTTTGAAGATGGCAACACACAGCGTTACGGGTGGTGAAAGATGGCATGTTTCACCACCCTTCCGGTAATTCACCGATTGCCGAATCTCACCCATCGCCGGAATATCCCTGGCGAAGCCCCGTCTCGAACCGACGAAGCACGATTCACGTATCGGAAAAAGGCTTCCGAGAGAACCGGCACATGCGCCGACACCCACCTCGCTTCGGTCCTGGCGCGAGGCACTGACATGTTCAATAGCCTTTCCATGCGGTTCGATGAAAACACCGATTTCGATGGAAACACCAACGAGGAAACCACTATGAAGCCTGCTTTGCGACAGAGTGCTCCCCCCGCGATCAAGGCTGCGGATATCCCTTTGCAAGAGGCATCTCGCGACATTTGGGATACCAAATACCGCTTGAAAAGAAAGGGGGGCGAGATCGTCGACAAGACCGTCGATGATACCTACCGGCGCGTTGCCCGGGCGCTTGCCGATGTGGAGAAAGGGACGGAAAAGCGCGACGAGTGGTACGAGAAATTCCTTTTCGCACTGCGTGCGGGCGCCATCCCGGCAGGACGCATCGTCTCCAACGCCGGGGCATTGGATCACAAGCCGGCGACTTCCACCATCAACTGTACCGTTTCCGGAACGATCCGCGATTCCATGAATGATATTCTGGGCAAGGTGCACGAGGCAGGGCTTACCCTCAAGGCGGGCTGCGGTATCGGCTACGAATTTTCCACTCTGCGTCCCAAAGGGGCATACGTGTCCGGCGCGGGTGCGCATACCTCCGGTCCACTGTCGTTCATGGATATCTACGACAAGATGTGTTTCACGGTATCGTCCGCAGGTGGTCGGCGTGGCGCCCAGATGGCCACCTTCGATATCGGGCACCCGGACATCATGAATTTCATCCGCGTCAAGCGCGAAGATGGGCGCCTCCGGCAATTCAATCTATCCCTGTTGATCACCTGCGAGTTCATGGAGGCGGTTCACTCGGATGGGCAATGGAAACTGGCGTTTCCCATAACGGAACGGGAAATACGGAGCGAAGGCCTGGACCCCGATGACCCATCGGCGATCATCTGGCGGGACTGGCCGGTTGCAGGAGATTACCTAACGAACGCCGACGGCAAGGTGGCCTGCAAGGTCTACAATACCCTGCGGGCCCGGCGTGTCTGGGACGCCATCATGACCTCTACCTATGACTTCGCGGAACCCGGTTTCATCCTCATCGACAACATCAACGAGATGAACAACAATTGGTTCTGCGAGAACATCCGCGCTACCAACCCCTGTGGCGAACAACCGTTACCACCCTACGGCTCCTGTCTGCTGGGCTCTGTCAACCTCGCTAAATTCGTGCTCGACCCATTTGCCGAAGAGGCGCGCTTCGACTGGGATGGTTTCCGCAATATCGTGGACATCTTCACCCGGATGCTGGACAACGTGGTGGAGATAAACGGCCTTCCCCTGACGCCGCAGCAGAACGAGATTCGCCAAAAACGACGCCACGGCATGGGGTACCTGGGACTGGGATCCACGCTCACCATGCTTGGCATGCGCTACGGAGACGAAGAGTCCCTGCGATTTACCGAGCAGGTCACCCGCGAGATGGCCGTTCGCGGGTGGCGGACGGCCCTCGCGCTCGGGCGGGAAAAGGGACCTGCCCCCATTCTGGAAAAGGAATACACGATAACCGAACAGATGCTGCGTCTTCGCCCCGAAATGGCGCGGGATGGCATCGCGGTGGGGGACGAAGTCAAGGGCAAGGTGTTGCATGCCCGCTATAGCCGTTATCTGCAGAAGATCGCCGAGATCGATCCCCAACTGGTCGCGGATCTTGCCGAGATCGGCGCCCGTTTCACCCATCACACCTCCATCGCACCCACCGGCACCATCGCACTATCGCTGGCCAATAATGCCAGCAACGGCATCGAGCCCAGCTTCGCCCATCAATACGCCCGCAACCTCATTCGCGAGGGACGCAAGACCAAAGAAAAGATGGAGGTCTATTCCTTCGAGCTGCTGGCCTATCAACAATACGTCAACCCCAGTGCATCGCCCTTCGCCGAGAGAGAGCAAGACTACCTGCCCGATTGGTTCGTCACCGCGGAAGAGATCCCACCCAAGGCGCATGTGGACGTGCAGGCAAGCGCCCAGAAATGGATCGACTCTTCTATCTCCAAGACCATCAACGTACCCAGCGATTACCCCTTCGATGACTTCAAGGACATCTACCAATATGCCTACGACAAGGGGCTCAAGGGTTGTACTACCTTTCGTTTCAATCCCGAGGCGTTCCAGGGGGTGCTGGTCAAGGAGCAGGACCTTGCCAACACCGTCTATTCCTTCACCCTGGAAGACGATTCCACTGTCACCCTGCGGGGCAACGAAGAGGTCGAATACGACGGGGAGATCCATACCGCGGCCAACCTGTACGACGCACTGAAAGAGGGCTATTACGGAAAGTTGTAGTCGCTTATGCGAGCGCTGCGGACATTGGGAAAGTCATCCGAAAACCAGCTACGTTGGGGTATCGATTCCTTGATCGGGAAGGTCATTCACTAGCGAAGCTTCGCCCCAAACCGACAAAGCCTGATTTGGCATAAGTTCAAGAAAAATTGCTTCCGTAAAAACTCGATCTATTTGCGAAGCCGAGCGGGAAATAAACAAAATAACAATGATCGAAAAGTTTTGGTTCCGGATTTGCCAGTCGGATAAGCCTCATTTTTTCCACTGGCCTCCCGTGTCGAGTCATTCCCTGCCAAGTGTATTCCCTCTGTTTCGCCCAAT
>CAZSVE010000066.1:0-17104 GCA_964610175.1 uncultured Thiotrichales bacterium | reverse complement strand
GAGAACCAGTGCGCCCGCCAAGACCCACTCCGCTTCAGTCTTGGCGCGAAGCGCTGACATGTCTTCCATGCGATGGAATTTTGGTTCCGGCTTTGCCGGGTTAGGTAATTATGATTTTACGTTGGATCGGTTTGGTTATTTTGTTGGTTTTCCGCGCTTCGCAAATGCGTGGAGTTTTACGAAACGCCGGTTTTGCTTTTCCGATGCCAAATCATGTCTTGTCGGCTCGATGCGAAGCTTGGCTGGTTGTCTTTATCTACACCACTGGGGTACGTACCTAGTTTCGGCTGTGCCGGGTTGCGTGACGAAATTATGATGCAGGACGACACTGTTATCGGCAAGGCATTTCGCTGGTCGCTGGTTGTGTTATTGGTTATCGCCGTTATCGTGGGCCTGGGTGTCTACTTTTTTCGAGTTGGTGATGTCCCAAGCGCTGTCGGTGTCTCTACTGTCCTCGGGCCGCGTGAGCAAACGATGCCCACCGGGGAACCGTCTCCTCCCGTTGTTTCCTTCACGGATATCACCGAGGAGGCAGGTATCGATTTCGTCCATGTGAATGGTGCTTATGGCGATAAATTGTTGCCGGAGACGATGGGGGGGGGCGTCGCGATCTTCGATTATGACGGGGACGGGAATCAGGATCTCCTGTTGGTGAATGGAGATTACTGGCCGGGACATGCGCCCGGGACGGTTGCGCCCCCCCCCGTAATGGCCTTGTATCGTAATGATGGCACGGGTCGGTTCACCGATGTGACGAAGGATGCGGGACTCGATGTGAGTTTTTACGGGATGGGTGTTGCCACGGGCGATTATGATAATGATGGCTGGGTGGATGTGTTTTTCACCGCCGTGGGCAGGAATCGCCTGTTTCACAATGAGCGCGGTCGCTTTCGGGAGGTGACCGATGTTGCCGGGGTGGCGGGCGATGCGCGCGAGTGGAGCACCGGTAGCGCCTTTCTGGACTATGATAATGATGGCGACCTGGATCTTTTCGTCGCCAATTATGTCCATTGGTCTCGGGAAATCGATCTTGCCGTCGGTTTTCAGCTGACTGGTATCGGCAGAGCGTATGGACCTCCGACCACTTTTGCGGGTACCTATCCCTATTTGTACCGAAACGATGGGGACGGGACATTCACGGATGTTTCGAGGGAAAGTGGTATTCAGGTGGATAATCCGGCTACCTCGCAGCCCATGGCGAAGACCTTGGGCGTAGCCCCCATGGATGTGGATGGTGATGGTTTTTTGGATATTTTCCTCGCCAACGATACGGTTCGAAACTTCCTGTTTCACAACCAGGGGGACGGGAGCTTTCAGGAGCAGGGGATCATGCTCGGGGTCGCCTTCGATCGAAACGGTGCTGCTACCGGCGCCATGGGCAGCGATGCCACCTATTATCGTAATGATGATAACCTTGGCGTCGCGGTGGGTAATTTCGCCAATGAGATGTCTTCCCTGTACGTTTCCGAGGGCGGTGCCCCATTTGCCGATGAGTCCATCGGCGAGGGTATCGGGACCGCCAGCCGGCTTGCGCTTACCTTCGGAGTGTTTTTTTTCGATTATGACCTGGATGGCCGTCCGGATCTGTTTCAGGCCAATGGCCACCTGGAAGAGGATATCAATCTGGTGCAATCGAGTCAGCACTATGCGCAATTGCCACAGCTTTTCTGGAATTGCGGCCCTGATGCGCAAGCCGCCTTTCGCCGGGTGTTGCCGTTCGATGATCGGGATGGACTGGCAAGGCCGTTGGTGGGACGGGGGGCGGCCTTTGGAGACATGGATAATGATGGCGATCCGGATATCGTGATTACCCAGGTTGGTCGCCGCCCGGTGTTGATGCGCAACGATCAAACACTGGGACATCGTTGGTTACGTGTCGAGCTTGCGGGGAATAGTCTCGGCAAGGGAAATACGGGCGGGGTGAATCGTGACGCCATCGGCGCATGGGTGGAAGTAACCACCGGGCATATCACGCAACGCCGTCAGGTAATGCCTGCCCGCGGCTATTTGTCTCAGGTGGAATTGCCGCTTACCTTCGGTCTTGGCACCGCGAGGTATATCGATGGTGTGCGCGTATCATGGCCCGATGGCACCAGCCAGGAGATTCATGGTGTTGGAGCGAACTCTTTTGTACGGATAGCAAGGTAGGTGTTTGTGTTGAGTGGGCGCCTGGACCGTCAATAGGTTGCCGGAAAAAGTTGCATACGGGGCAAAACCCAATCTCTGGCCCATGGGATTATCAGCGGGCTAACTCTTTGGAACCGACGGGAAATACAGCGCTTGGTTATCCAGCGCCTGATAACGGATCAGAATCGCTGGGATAGTATATGAAACATTTTCCGCCATCCTCGAAGTTGTAGGATAGTAGGCAAGGGCGCTTAGTGTTTTTCGGTAGATTTGGCGAATCCGGCAGTTGTTCCAGGGCAGGTTCTCGCCCACCATCAGGACCAATATAAACCACATGTTTATCTGCCAGAATCCCTTGAACGTCGATGTCCCATTCAATTTCGGTGAAAAGGCGTTTGGCTTCATCGATTTTTGTTTTAGCCTCCTTCTTCCGGTTCAGCTTTATGTAGCCAACTCCGAGCAGAAGGAGATCCACCGCTGTTTTATAGATGTCGTCGGGTAATGCCATGATGCCGGATTGGCGAAGATCACGCTGGGCGAGTTGGTAGACATCTTCGAGAAAAAGCACCTCTTGTTCCGTATCACCAAGATCACGATATCGTAGGGCGATGTTGCCCAGCATTTCCATTTTCATCTCATCGGAAACGGCCGTTACACTAAGATACCCTCGCGTTTGGCTGGAAAGCTCCTCCAGCATGTCAGTCGCCCGATGATGGTCATCCGCTTTTATAATATCGGCGATTTCCCTTGTGGTTTGCGTGAACCAATCAGGAATTTCGGAAATCGAAACCATGATGCCTCCTTATCCAGCCCCAAGGCCACATAACCCAGCCCCAAGGCCACATAGCGGCTTTTGGTCCGGGCGGATTTTTGTTTGAAAAAAATGGATGAACATTACCGTGGCGTATTTTATTCCAATAGCCGATCTGGAACAGCTACTCGCCGGACACGAGGACTGGGTTATCAGTATTGCCGTCAACTCGGACGGGACCTGGGCGGCATCCGGCTCGACGGATGGGACGGTAAAAATCTGGGATATCGAAACCGGTGATTGCCGGGCGACCCTGGAAGGACATATCGCGCAGGTAAGCTCTGTCGCTATAACGACAAACGATAAGCTGATTCTGTCGGGTTCCGACGATAAATCCATTCGGGTCTGGGACGCGGAATCGGGTCGGCAACTGGGGAAATTGGTTGGCCATACAAGGGTAATCGAGTCGGTGGGGGCGTTACCGGGCGGTGTCCGGGCGCTCTCTTCCGGAGGAGGTGACGATAGAACGCTGAGGTTCTGGGATCTGACCTCGAACGAGTGTACCGAGGTCATCCGGTGCGAGACGCATAGGGAAGACAATATTTCCACCAGCGCCGTCAATCCAAGGGGAATGGAAACACTCTCCGGGCACCGGAGTGGATTGATCCGCCTTTGGGACCGGAGGGATGGGGAACTCATTGGAACACTCGAAGGCCATTCAGGCCCGGTGCACTCCGTTCAAATTACACCGGACGGGCGATTTGCCGTATCCGGCTCGGCGGATAAGACCGTCAGGCTTTGGGACCTGCGAACAGGGATATGCCTAAAAACACTGGAAGGTCACGAAGATGCGGTGTCTTCGGTTGCCATTTCCCGCGATGGCATTCTGATCGCCTCCACGGGATGGGAAGATGGGACGATTCGGCTGTGGGAACGCAAATCGGGGAAGTGTCTCCAGGTAATCAAGGATGATAAGGAACCCTTCCAACCGATTTCCGTGGCGTTTACCCCGGACCGCCAGAGGATGCTGGTGGGAATGGCGACGGCATTATCCAGAGAATGGTACTTTATCGGAGAAGGGTATTTTATCAACATCTATCGTCTCGGTCCGGTAAACCTGGAGGCTCTCGGAGAAGAGTTGATGAACAACCCTGATGGCGGGAAGCGGGCGCGAGCGGCGGAGAAGTTGGCCAAGGTCGGAAAACCGTCCGTAAAGATTCTGATCGAGGCGCTGAACCACGAGCACAGTGGCACGAGATACTATGTGGCAACGGCCTTGGGAGATATCGGCGACCCTCGGGCCACGCTGCCACTTGCCAATGCATTGCAGGCAGGCAAGGTCGGGTGGGAAGCTGCGGAGGCATTGGGCAAGATCGGAGTCCCGCACAAAAAGGCAATGAAGGCCTTGTGTGAGGCATTCCAGACATCGGACCCATATGATTCGGATCTTCGTTGGGTTGCGAAGGATGCTTTTCTGAGGCTTACCGAAAAAACCGTATCTGCAAAGCCATACCTTAAATGGATGGTGCGTGAAGTCCTTGCCAAAGTAATTGTTTCCGGTCTTGTGGTAGGGGCACTTTCTGAAACAGAGGGATTTACGGAGGGATTTTCCGAGATCCTTACAAGACTCCTTGCTGAACTTTCAGACTTGCTTTCGACACTTCCGATGTTAGGAGAACAGGATGTAGATCATAAATGGAAAGCTGTTTCGGATGTGCTTGCTAGAATTGCGGATTTAACTATTCCGACACCAGTGGGGCAAGATATCGTCAGGTATTCAACCGTTTCTGATTTTCTTGAAGAGATTGCAACTTGTTCTGCGGATATTACGGTGGGAGGGGCTCTATGTGCTTTGGATGAAGACTCTCAAATTAAAGGGGGCGATAAAATAGAAAAAGCCGTTCATAGAATGGAACAGTTGGCACTAAAACTCTATCTCCTTCGGAAGAAGATGACGCCAAAAGTTCAGGAATATTTGGATGAGCGGCTTGCGGATATGGACGATGATGACGATTACCATGTCAGGAGATGCGCGGAGATCATACGAACCGGAGACTTCAGTTCTCTCCCGCGCCGGATGCAATAGAACCATTTCAATTCGCAGACATAAACCAAGGGGCCACTAATGGCAATCAGGCATGAAGATTCACTGACAAAAAGGAATAAAGAGCTAGTAGAAATGATTGCCTCGGATCCGAAAGACAATGAGGCGATTAAGGAATTTTCAGATTTTGTCGACGAAATGACTGGAGCAGAGAATGACTCCGTGCGGTTTTTTATGATAGGTCAACTAATAGAGAGGGTACGTCAGAAGCAGGGAGCCTTATACTGCATTGCTGTTTTGAACAGATTACGTAATACAAAAAGTAAGCTGGTGGTTAAGGCAGCCGAGAAGAGTCTTGATATGATTCTTCCGAATAACAGGTATCCGCTTCGTGGCAAGCCATTGCGATACGAGAGACCCTTCGATGGTGTTGCGGAAAGTGATTGGGAAGCGGGGTAATGATACTGCTTGATACGCATATCTGGGTCTGGTGGGTCCACGGAGGTGCCCGGCTTTCGCGTACGCAGGCGGCATCGATTACAAAAACCGACGAGATTGGCATCAGCATTATTTCATGTTGGGAAGTAGCCAAATTGCTGGAGTACGGTCGGCTCGATCTGGATAATGAAGTTGGTGAATGGCTCTCACAGGCGCTCTCCTATCCTGGTGTTACTCTCCTGCCCCTCACCCCTGACATCGTGGTCGAGTCGACTCGGCTTCCGGGAGAGTTTCATCGGGACCCGGCGGATCAAATGATTGTCGCGACAGCGCGATTGCACCAATTCCCCCTCGTTACATCTGACGAGAAGCTGATACGTTATGCCCATGTGCAAACACTTTAGCCCGGAGATTAGGTAATAGGTAGTTCGCATCTACCTGTGGCAGGTGCTCGATCCTAGCTGTCCCGCTGGATGTCTTGATGTTTTCCCGCTTCGGACGGAACGAGATTTTTTATAGATAGATAGAAACCAAGGGGCTGAATAATGGCAATCAGACGCGAAGATTCCCTGACAAGAAGGAATAAATCATTAGTAGAAATGATTGCCTCGAATCCGAAGAATAATGAGGCGATTAAGGAATTCTCGGATCTTGTCGACGAAATGACCGCAGGAGAAAATGATCCTGTACGGCTGTTAATGATAGGTCAACTCATAGAGAGAGTACGTCAGAAGAAAGGGGCTTTATACACTATTGTTGTCCTGAATAGGCTACGCGACGTAGGGAGTTATTTGGTAAAAAAAGCGGCCAAGAAATCCCTTGATATGATCCTTCCGGCAGGGGACGTCGAAGAGAAGGCGGCAATAGGGGAAACGGCAAAAATAGCAAAGCGGAATATCGGCAATATGGAGTTCGTTTTGATCCCAGAAGGCACATTCCAGATGGGCGATGTGCTCGGAGAAGGGGATGACGATGAAATACCGATTCGAACCGTTTCCATTAGTCGCTTCCTATTGAGCGCTACCACCGTTACTTTCGACGAATACGATGCCTTTTGCAAAGCAGCCGAATTCCCGAAGCCTTCCGACAATGGCTGGGGGCGTGGTAATCGGCCCGTAATCAATGTTACATGGTTCGATGCCCTGGCCTTCTGTCTCTGGTTGTCCGATCGAACGGGACGGACGATAAGGCTCCCCACAGAAATGGAATGGGAGTATGCGGCTAGGCAGGGCGGGGAGAATGTGCGTTTTGGAAATGGAGAAAACATCGCGCGACCAACCGAAATCAACTTCGATGCCAGAGAGCCGTATGCCGAGCCGTACAGCAATCCCGGCGAGTATAGAGGCGCGACCCTGCCTGTCGATAGACTCTCACCGAACCGGCTTGGGCTCTATCAAATGAGCGGGAATATTTGGGAATGGTGCAGCACGAAGTACACACCTTCCTATGGCCAAGAAACCGAGGTCGTCGAGGTATGGTCACTGGAGAATAGGAGCAGACTTTTTCACGGCTCTGAACCCGTTATTGTTGGCGAAGGTACCGCATCCAGAAGAATTCAGGGAATTCGTGACTCCAATCTCCTCAAAGTGGATGATCTGAAGGCCTTGCATGATGCCTCCCAACCACTCCGACTCCAGATCTCCTTTGATGAATGTCCTGTCCTTCGTGGGGGCGCCTTCGATACCTATCCGCGAAACATTCGGGCCACCTTGCGAGGTTGGGATAACGCTCAGACTCGTAATTCGAATAGGGGGTTCCGTGTTGTGTCGGAGTTGGACTAGAGACCCGACTCCCGATTCTACAGTCCACAGAATCAGTTAAAAGATTTAGCCCACGATTATCTTTACGGATGGATCGGGTTTCGCAAGTAGCCTCTATACGAAATTCGATTTTCTTCTTTCAGTCCGAGATACGTGAACGTTGTCAATGTAGTTCGGAGTCGCTAAGCTCGCCCCGCTTGGCCCCTCGATACAACCACCATCGGTTCAGGACCTCGATGTTAAGACCCATAGAGATCGCCATCGGACTTCGTTATACACGCGCGAAAAGGCGAAACCACTTTATCTCGTTTATGAGTTCCAGTTCGATCCTGGGCATTGCCGTGGGTGTCATGGCTTTGATTACGGTCCTGTCCGTCATGAATGGTTTCGAGCGGGAGCTGCGCGAGAAGATCCTGGGAATGGTTTCCCACGCCACTATCTCGGGCCCGAATGGGACACTGGAAGACTGGTCTTTCCTGCGCGACAGGGTGCGACGACACGAGCAGGTGGTCGATGTGGCACCATACGTGGAAGGGCAAGGAATGTTGACATACCGGTCACTGATGCAGGGGATCATGGTTCGCGGTGTGTTGCCGGAAGAGGAACCAGCGGTCTCCAGGATCGATCGTCATCTGATAATAGGGAGCCTCGACAGCCTGGAAGAAGGGGCATTCCGTATTCTTCTCGGTAAGACCCTGGCGCAACTTCTCGGTGTTCGAGTCGGCGACAAGGTGACCATGGTGGTGCCCCAGGCCAGCGTGACACCGGCTGGAATCCTGCCACGGATGCGCCGATTCACCGTGGCAGGTATCTTCGAAATAGCCCATGCCCAATATGATAGCGGATTGGCCCTCGTACACCTTGCAGATGGCGCACGGCTCTTTCGATTGGGAAACAGGATCAGTGGTCTCAGGATCATGCTGCCCGATGTCATGGATGCGCCCCGTATCAGCCGAAAACTGGCACGGGAACTCGACGGGTATTTTTGGGTCCGTGACTGGACCCAGTATCACGCTAATTTCTTTCGCGCTGTCAAGACTGAAAAGACCGTGATGTTTATCATCCTGACGCTGATTGTAGCGGTAGCCGCCTTCAATATCGTATCCGCATTGGTTATGGTGGTGACGGACAAGGAGGCCGATATCGCCATTTTACGCACTTTGGGCGCGTCGCCAGCCAGCATTATGTGGATCTTCATCGCTCAAGGAACGCTGATTGGCTTCACTGGCACCTTGTTGGGGGCAGCGAGTGGTATTGGGCTCGCCACCAACATCGAGGCGCTTGTCCCTCGGATCGAGGCCTTTTTCGATATCAAGTTTCTATCCCCAGATGTGTACTATATCAGCAACGTTCCGGCGGATATGCGCTGGTCCGATGTGGGGATTATTACATCGATGGCATTCATTCTCTGTGTATTGGCAACGCTATATCCGGCATGGCGTGCCGCCAGGACGCAACCGGCCGAAGCCTTGCGCTATGAATGAATCTCCTGTCCTGGAAAGCCGAGGCCTGTGCCGTACCTTTGTCGAGGGTGGTCTCGATGTGGTGGTATTGAAAGGTATCGATTTCAGTGTAGCCCCTGGCGAACGAATCGCCATTATCGGATCGTCGGGTTCCGGGAAAAGTACACTGTTGCATCTCCTTGGAGGGCTGGATATGCCTACCGAGGGAGAAGTTCTTGTAACCGGTCAATCCATATTTCGTCTCAGTGAAAGGGAGCGAGGGATACTGCGCAATCGCACCCTTGGCTTTGTCTACCAATTCCATCATCTGCTCGCGGAATTCACGGCGTTGGAAAACATTGCCATGCCGTTACTCATCCGGCGCATTCCTCACGCTACGGCCTTTGAAATCGCGCACCGGATGTCGACGCGCGTGGGACTCGCCCATCGGCTTATCCATAAACCTGGCGAATTATCCGGTGGCGAGCGGCAACGTGCTGCCATCGCGCGGGCGCTGGTCACCGCTCCTTGCTGCGTATTGGCCGACGAACCTACGGGCAACCTGGATCGCCAAACGGCGGGGCAGGTATACGACCTGATGTTGGAACTCAACCGTGAGAACCGCACCAGCCTGGTCGTGGTAACTCACGATCCTATTCTGGCGGGGAGAATGGATCGGGTTCTGGCGTTCGAGGATGGGGTGTTGATCGAGAAGAGCCGGGGAGACTAGCTTGCCAGCTTGTCGGATGGTGGTTTTTCGGTTTATCCCGTACAGGTATCGGAAAAACGAAGGATTCTGGGAGAGCCGGTGCGCGCACCGAGGAGACCCTACCGCCCTTCCGGTCTTGGCGCGAGGCGCTAACCTGTTCCAGATTGCCGAAACTGCTCGTTCAGCGGGAAGGATTGTCCTGTTCCACGGTGTTTCGATCCCCACAGACCCGATTCGATGCGGATTCGACGCACCGTACCCATGGAAACACCCATCTGATGAAGTCCGATGATTCCATCTGTGTGGGGCTCGAACCGGGTTTGTTGGTGTCCTTGGCGGATTGTTGCCCTTGGCGCATTTGCTTCGCCAATAATAGTGTCGAAACGGGGACGAGGGTAATGCCTCGATCTTCCAATTGTGGTAAGGCATGTTTCAATACGTCCAATGTTTCGGGATATGGATGCGCAAGCCCTAACGCCGTCCCCTGGGCCCTGGCCTTTCGGACCATCCGATGGAGCTGGGCCAGGATGGCGTTTGCGTTTGGTTCATGGTCCAGGAACACGTCGCGTTGTAAGGTGGGGATGCCGTATTGTTTCGCCATCGTCGCCGCTATCGTGTCCGCTGTTGTCCGGCTGTCGACGAAGTAGAGATTTTTTTCGTGTTGGAGAATGGCTTCCATCAACCAACGCATGGGTTTTTCCTGACGAGTCAACAGACTACCCATGTGATTATTTATTCCCCTTGCATGGGGGAGGGAGTCGATACCCGCACGTGTGGCCTTGATCAACTCGGCGCGCGTCATGCGGGTCGTCAAGCCACCGGGTTCCAGGTAGTGATTGGCCTTGGACTCCATGGGCATGTGCAGGAGAATCTCTTTGCCGAGTCTGTGCGCCAGGTCCGATAGTTTTTGGGCATGAGGCGTGTGAGGGATAATCGAAAGGGTTATGGGACCTGGTAGATTGACCGCTCGTATGCCTTCGGCAAGGCGATAACCGAGATCGTCCACGATGACGCTGACAAAAGGCGTGACCTGGGGCAAATGTCCGATGAGGTGCTTTTTCTCGGGGTGCCTTTTCGATAACTCGGCATGTGATGAATCGGGTCCTTGATCGGATGTTATGCGCAGTGGCGAATGTGAAAGGGTATTATTTTCCTGCTTTTGCGTTTCTGCCGAGACGACACTGAAGGATCCCACTAACCAAAGCAGTATTCTGATCACTTGAAGTACGATGACATGGTAGGGCTGATTTTGCGGCATTACGGTGACGTGGGTTTCCATGAAATGTCGGAGATTGACGGAACTTATCGGCTGTTGGTGACAGCACATGAGGTAACGGACAAGTTATGGGACATGCTTCATGGTAACGAATACAGGGCACACTTCATTGGTAAGGGGTGGTAACTATTGTCGGGAATTCGGCAAGGTCGGATCGTAGCCAATCCAACGATGAAGAAATGCCGAAAAGTGGTCCCGAATCCTGATAATGTACCGGACAGATGAAGTTCCCGAAATTTCCCCCAGGGATTTCGATCCCGGAGAAGCGCGAAAGGATGGCGAAAAATGACTCTTCCGGAAAGGGTATACTTTGCTACTATACCTGCTAGCGAAGCTTCGCCTCAAACCGACAAAGCATGACCCGGCATTGGTAAAGCAAACTCGGCGTTTCGTAAAACTTGACTCATCAGCGAAGCTGATCGAGAAATAAACGAAGTAAACCGGGATCAGGGATTTTTATCTCGATTGCGCCATGTCATTTTACCTGAGGAGAGAAATCCGATCCGGAACGAGTAGTTGATAAGATTCCTCCCTCGATCGAAATCGATATGGACATCTTTGGATCGAAAAAACATGGAATACGATGGGCATTCGAACCTACATTTTTCGATCGTTTCGTCGGCGATTTTCCGGGTAGAGAGCTAGGCTTTTTCCAAGGCCGCGCTCGGAAAAGTGGTTCTCTTTCGGAGAACGACAAAAACCATGAGTCGAAATATTAGTAAACTCTGTTGTTCCCAACGTGTTTGTTGGTAGAAATCACTAAGAAGCTGAATTATCAGAGATCCTCAAAGTACCTCTCTTCATATTATCAAGGAGAAGGCGGTCGTCGTGGGAATCATATTCAAGGATAACGATAATGACTCCGTAGCCGCACTCCTGATTTCTTGCTTCGATTCGGAATCTTGCAGCCTCGATGCCTATTTGTATCCATTATTTTGTTTATTCCCCCCCCCGCTCAGTTTCGCAAATGAGTCGAATTTTACGAAACGCCAGTTTTGCTTTACCGATGCTGGGTCATGCCTTGTCGGTTTCGGTTTGAGACGAAACTTCGCTAGATACACCCCAACGATAACCCTATTATTTGTCAGCTACCTTTGGAAACCAAAAGGGAACAATTACGCCGCGTAACCTCCGCGGCTTGCCGGGCCATCGCGAAACGCAATGACATAAGGCTGTCCTTCGAAGAGGATGGAGCGGCTTTCAGCACAAAGATTCGTAGCTATACCCCTTCGGAGGTAAAGCTACCTTTCGAAAAGGAAAAGACGAACAACTCTGGCGCAGAGGTTAGTATTTACGCCCCCTCGCCAGTCCCTCACCCGCGGGAGATTGCACGGATTCGAGGGGAAACGGACACCGTCGCGCTGCGCTTTGCTTATCACGATCCCCGTTTGCACAACGCCCTGGCACCAGTGGATGTAGAGGCGCGGATGCTTTTCGATGCGTTGGAACAAGTCCGTTATGAGGCGTTAGGTACGCGCCGAATGACTGGTGTTGCCTCGAATCTTGCCAATGCCTGGGAAGAACGCTGTCTCGCCCTCAACCTCGACGCTACCCAACGCGATCCCTGGCGACTTCCGGAAGCCATGAGACTGTTGGTCCGCAAAGCAGTCGAAGGCAGTTCGCCACCCGATACCGCTCAAAATTTCATGAAATCGTGGGATGAATATCTGTTGCCGGAGATCGGCGGTTTACTTCCGGATCTTTCGCTCGCGATCCAAGACCAATATGCCTTTTCCATGGTGTCTCGCACCATTCTCAAGACACTGGGTTTTTCCACGGAAGCCTCTAGAACGGGAGAAGATGCGCGAATCGAATTTCGGACGCAGGAGGAAGGCAAGAACACCTTGGAACAGGAAAAGGATCAACCCGGTTCGGGGGAACCACCATCCGAGATCGATCCCATGGATAGTGTAGATACCTCGGATGGGCTCACGGAAGATCCAGGTCTCGGCGAGACGCCGCAGGATGAATTCGATGTTGCCGAAGACTACATGGATGAGGACAGCGAGGAACTAAAGGAGTACACCGGTCACGGTTTTTCCCACAACGAACCGCCAAGTCGAGAAGGATATCGCATGTATACCCTGGATTTCGATGAGGTAGTGGATGCTGCCGAGATCTGCGATGCACGGGAACTTATCGGTCTGCGCCGGAAACTGGATCGGGAATTGGCGATGTTGCATAGAGTTATCGGACCTCTCGCCAATCGCCTGCAACGTCGATTGCTCGCGCAGCAGGCCCGTTCCTGGGAGTTCGATCAGGAAGAAGGATTACTCGATGCGTCACGGCTTGCGCGCATCATTGCCAATCCCGCCAACTCGCTATCTTATAAACGGGAAAAAGAGACGCCATTCCGAGATACCGTGGTAACGCTATTGATCGATAACTCGGGATCCATGCGGGGGCGCCCCATTACCCTTGCGGCAATCAGCGCCGATGTCTTGACTCGCACCCTGGAGCGCTGTGGGGTCAAAACGGAGGTCCTTGGTTTTACCACACGAACCTGGAAGGGAGGACGTGCTTGGGAACGCTGGACGGAGACAGGGGAAAAGCCAGCTCCAGGTCGCCTCAACGAACTTCGTCATATCATTTACAAATCGGTGGATAGCTCATGGCGCCGTGCGCGTAAGAATCTCGGGCTTATGCTGCGCGAAGGGTTGCTTAAGGAAAATATCGATGGCGAGGCCCTATTGTGGGCACATCAGCGGTTACTCGGACGTTATGAACAACGGCGTATTTTGATGGTGATCAGCGACGGTACACCTGTCGATGACGCTACCTTGCTGGCAAATTCTCCCAATTATCTGGATCGGCACCTTCATCAGGTCGTCGAATATATCGAGGAAAAAAGTCCTGTAGAACTTTTAGCCATCGGGATGAGGCACGATGTGGCGAAATATTACCACCGTGCCGTAACCTTGGTAGACGCAGAACAACTCGGCGGCACCATGATGGAGGAGCTGGCAAAACTATTCGATAATCAGCGAGGCCCTGCTCCCGGCCGATGAGACATGATTTGGTAGAGGGAAGAAAGCACAGCAGAAATTCGATACATTCCGTGTCGGTTGGAAAGCTATCGACGAGACGAATGCCGATACTTTGTTTATTTCCCGTTCAGCTTTGCTGATGGGTTAGGTTCTACAGAGCCCCCATTTTGCTTTACCGATGCTAAATCATGCTCTAGCAAAGTTTTGCTGGCAGTGAATCTTTTTTCCCGGCGAACGCACGGTACGGTGATGTGTAACCACGTATTGTTTTTATGGTGGTGAATGCAGGCCTTGATCGTTGTTCGTCAGGTTTGCTCCCTATCCCCCTCACAACGCTCGCATCTGCATCAATGGACATGAATATATGTTATTGTTGGTTTTAGTCATGATACATTTATGAATCCGGCTTGAATCTAGCGATCGAAGAGTGGAAACGACCATGCGTCGTTTATCGTTGCAGGCCATCCTGAATTTCTTACCTACAGTTCCATGCCAGCATTCGGTAGTTATATTCGATTGTGGATAGACGTCATATTCCAAACCTGATTACAGGGCTCCGATTTCTGCTGACACCACCCGTGGTACTGTTTCTCATCTTCAATGAGTATCTCCTGGCGCTGGGGGTTTTTTTCGTCGCCGGATTGTCCGATGGAGTGGATGGTTTCCTGGCAAAGCGCTACGGTTGGAAAAGTCGCTTGGGGAGTATATTGGATCCCCTGGCGGACAAGACGCTTCTTCTAGCGACATTCATTACGCTTGGCGGGCTTTCCCTTATCCCGCTATGGTTGGTGGGATTGATTATCTTGCGCGATGCCATCATCGTAGGCTGGGCAGCCGCTTATCAAGCTATTACGCAACGATTGGAAGTGCGGCCGAACTTATTTAGCAAACTGAATACCGTTATCCAAATATTGCTGGCGCTCGCTGTGATGTTTTTCGAGGGTACAGGGCTTTCCTGGCACGGATTGCAAAGTATTTTGGTGGCACTGGTCTTCGTGACGACCGTACTTAGTGGGACCATCTATCTTATCGAATGGGTTGGAAAGACCAGAAAGGCGTTACATCCCTAGCGAGGCTTCACCTCGAGCCGACAAAGCATGACCCGGCATTGTGTCGATAAAGAAAAACTGTCGCTTCGTAAAACTTGCCCCGTTTGCGAAGATGAGAGCGGGAAATAAACGAAATAAGGAAGCCCTGCCTTTTCGATCAGCTAGAAGATACGTTTTTTTATCTCTTCCCAAAGGTTTTTGTAGGCCTCGGCCGGGATCGTTTCACCGGCGTAGGTAGCGATGGGGGCGCGGAATACGCCCATCCGCTCAATCTGGGAGGCATAAGGGATTGTCGTTTTGAGAATGGAAGGGTGTTGCGCGACAGTCTGATCGACGATGTCCTTATGTAACCGCTTGCGTATATCCACCATGGAGAAAAACGCCAGCAAATCCGGATTGGGCAAATCGACCCCTTCGAAATACTTCAATAGTTGCTTATAGGTGCGTAAAGATAGCGTCGTGGGGATCATGGGCACCAGGAGGGTATCCGAGGCATGGAACACCGACTCGGATACCAGGGAGATACTGGGAGCACAATCCAGAAACAAAAAATCATATTCCCTGGAAAGGGGCCGTATCAGTCGGTGCAGTTGTTTGTTGGGTTTTTTGATTTCGCCCAAGGAAAGATCCAGGTGGCGATAGGAAAAATCCGCTGGGATCAAATCGAGCCCCGGGAAGTCCGTCTCCTTCAATATGTCGTCGAGTTCACGTCGTTTGTTCAGCAGTGCATCCGCGCCGCCTTTTATTTTCGGCTTGATACGAAAATAGAACGAAGCCGCTCCCTGGGGATCCAAATCCCATATTGCCGTGCGATATCCCTCCCGAGCAGACAGATAGGCCAGATTGACGGCAGTGGCGGTTTTGCCCACGCCCCCCTTGATATTGTAAGTTGCCAGTGTTTTCACTGTTTTTCGCTCATGATCGAAACAGGGTTTTGAACAACTTCTTGTTTTCCTTGGAGAAGACCTCGAATCGAGCGGAAAATTCACTGCGTACTAGTTGTTCCCGTTCGGCGAACACGGTAACCAACGCCTCCATGGCACTGCTGGTGGTACTTGCCAATGCCCCTTCTTCACTCATGGACTTCTCGAACCCAAGTAATGATTCCTGCTGTACCTGCAGATCCTGATAGGTGCCGAGGTTGTCCTGCAGTACCTTGAGCGCTTTGATGATGGTATCGATCTTTTTCGCTGAAAACAGGCCACCGAAAAATTCCAGCAGATAGCGTAGTTTCTTGCAGGTCTTGCGTAACTCGTGGAGATCCGTCGCCGGGTTGGTATCGGTGATGGCCTCGCCCTCGCGGATTGCCTGGCGAAAAAGTTTCGAAATACGTTCGCGGGCCATCTCTGCTATGGGCGTCGATGCGTTGGGCAGGGAAGTGTACCGAGGAGCCGACCTTTCGAGAAAGGCGCGCCAATCCCGGACGAAGGTTCGGTAGCGCGATGAATCCAGCGCCCGTATCAGATCCCGGTGGGCTCGGCGTTGGCGGTCGATCAGGAACGTCCGCATCGGTAATAGATCCTGACGTTTGTCGGCGGGCAGTTCTCGCTGCAATCGTGAAAACTCCAGCAGATAGACATCCATGTCGCGCAGCGGTCCGGTAATCTCCTGCAGCCAGGCAAGCTCACGGCGAAAGCGTTGTTCACGCGGTTTTGGAAAAATACCCTTGACCTGGCCGAGCAAGGAACGACTACGACGAACGGCAACGCGAAAATCGTGCAGAAATTCAGTATCGATTTGCTTTCGGATACCCGACTCGTTCTCGCACATGATGCCAATCAGGTGCATCAGGATCTCCTTACAGGCTTCATCGGTGCGGATGGTCGGGTCATTGCCGGAAGGTGGCTTTGGCTGGTAGGTTCCCGGTTTGCGTTTCCCGGTCTCGAACGCTTTCTGCGCGGGGTCGATGGCTGGTTCTTCACAATGGAACTTCGACTCGATGACGTCCAACGCCTTTTTCAATCCCTTCTCGAATCCACGAGATCCTTTCACACTTACCCAGTCATTATCGTCTGCCGAATGTAATTCCATGCCCACCACGGTCTTGCCTTCGCCATTGCGCAGCACTACCCGCTGTCCTTCGATATCGCTGCACACCACCGACATCAGCGCACGCTCATCCAAGATTTCGCCCAATTGCGTCCAGTGATTCCCCTTGGGCAAATCCTTGGAAAACACCGGAACGCTATCGACCCGAACGATGCCATGAATATGACCACTATTCATGTCGCGCCATACAAGTCGAGTTTCTCCTTTTTCCCCAAGCACCTCCAATACCCAGCCTCGGTTGTACAAACGCCAGTCGAAAGTATCCAAATAACATAAACGACACAGCAAACTTCCGGCTTCGACACTGGGAAACACCTGTTTTAGTTCACTCACCAAACGACGTGTCGGTTTCATCTTCTCGCACGAGAAGATTTTCAGGGTGGTCGACAAAGCAGAAATCTCCTTTGGGGGCAAGCTGGAACATGTATTGGGTAAGGGAGAGGCTTGCGCCACTCCCTCCCCGTTGCCGCGA
>CAZSVE010000065.1:0-17383 GCA_964610175.1 uncultured Thiotrichales bacterium | reverse complement strand
GCGCCGTATTCCACGCGCATCCTCTCGGGATCATGTTGCGTGGAATGGTTTTTGGTTCTTCAAAAAATTTTTATTCGGGAGATGAGGCCAAGATCCTGTGCATAAAGCTGGTCATCTTCGCTGGGTGGCGAAGACCCGGTTTCGATATCACCCCCCAGCAGTTCACTGATTACTTTGTGTACGCGCCCTTCCTTGAGTTTGCCGGTCAGCTGATCGAGGTGGGTGTCCCGTCGTTCGATAAGTTCCTCCCGTGCATCCATGACGGCTGTCAGGGTGATCGGGCGGTCGCGGTGGCGGTTTTGCCTGGTTCTGAAACAGACCTCGTAGCCGAGGGCATTGACCGCCAGGGCTGACCATCGGTCTGCTCGAAGACGTAATCGATGACGCCCTCCTCGAAGACCTGCCCGGTATCTTGGCTGTGTTGGGCATAAAGCGCGGCAACGTCTTCCCGTGTAAAGTTTCCCAAGCGCAGGGATTCGGATTCGATGTCGAAGGCGCTGCCGCCGGTGATGATCCGGTTGTCGCCCCGATGATCATTGTTGTGGATGCGGTAGTCCCGCACATCTCGTACGCCGGTGAGGAGCACCGTTTGCGGAAAGGCGTCGGGGCGATCCGGGTACCCGGCGCGGATCTGGCGCAAGACCGAGATCAGGGTGTCCCCTACCAGGCTGTCCACCTCGTCGAGGAGCAGGACGATGGGGAGATGGTTTTCCTCGGACCAGCGGGAGAGCAAGCCCTGCAGGGCACCATGGGGGCCGAATTCGTGAAGGGTTTCATCGACCCATGTCCGAGGCCGTTGATTGTCAGGTAACGGTGGGCGTTTCGAGCAATGGTGCTGACGATGGTGCGCATCCCGGCTTCCACATCTCCCCGCGCCGCCTGTGCAGGTTCCACGTTGACGTAGAGGGTGGTGTGGTTTCCCTCCCCATCGAGCCCTTCCATGAGGGCCAACAGGCAGGTGGTCTTGCCGGTTTGGCGCGGGGCGTGGAGGACGAAGTAGCGCTCTTCGTCGATGAGTCGATGGATTTGGTCGCTGTCCCAACGGGACAGGGCGGGGATGTTGTAATTCTTTTCTGGTTTTATGGGCCCGACGGTATCGAAGCTTTTCATGGTTTGTGCAGCTTCCGGAAATGGATCGCGTCGAATACCTTTCGCCCCCCTGAGAATAAAAGGTTTTTTCTGGAAGCGAAATGACAGGCAAGCTTACTGCCGTGTCTCGCGAATCGAAGGATCTCGTGAGTATCTTCTTGTGACAACAAGCCATGTCGAGCCTCATCGCCTTCGACGATGAAAGCTCCTCGTTGCCACGTACAGCGCGCTTTCCTGGCAACCATTCCCACATCTCGGGGCAGAATTGCGCTCGTTTGTTTATTTCCCGCTCGGCATTCCCAAATGGGTCAAGTTTTACAAAAGGCTGGTTTTGCCCTCGATACCAAATCATGCTTCATCGGTTCGAGGCAAAGCTCCGTTGGAGGTTATGGACGGAATGCGGCATTCGCCGAAGAAATCATAGTGATCGATGGCATCCAGGATCCCCTGCGCATATCGACCGTCGGAGAAATATACCCGTTCGCCCTCGGCAAGGTGGGATAGACCGTCGGCACTGGGATTGGCAATCACGCTACCCAGGGTATTACCCCGTATCATATCTTCGTCACTCGTCGAGCCGCCGGCGACGAGGATTTTTTCCAAGGGAATACCCCACTGATTGGCGAAATAGCGCACAGCAAGACCCTTGGATGCCCGTGCCGGGGTGATTTCGATGTGGGTGGGATCAGGACGAAACAGGGTAACGGGTTCCCCTTCCTGGCGCAGGGCCCGGGTAATATACTCGACGCTTGGGGCTCGATCCGCGTCGAATGTGTAGCGAAGCTTGAAGTAGAGCTGCTCTTCCCTGGGACACAGCGATAATCCGGGGATTTTATTGAGAATGCGGCGCAGCGCCCTCGGATGCCACTGATGGTCGATGTGTTCGCCCCATGCCGTATCGACGAAAAACTGCGGGGCATAATAGAGCTCCGTACCCATGCCGGCAATCAGCACATCCGGGGTAATGATGCGATTTTTCTTGAGTAGCTTTCGGGCGAATTCAATCCCATGGGCCGTGACGATCCCAAAGCCGACATGGCGTCTTTTTCCTCGGAGCAGATCGAGAAAGGCGCTGAGCGCTTCCCGCTCTCCCAAGAGCGAGCAATCGAGGTCCACAACCAATGCCCGATCCTGGAAAAGGAGCGGGTGCCGTCTCGGTAACTCGCTCTCTATGGATTGCTCCTGCTGCCCAAGAACCGATCTTAGCCGTTCCAGATAATTTTCCGCATGGGCCTGCCAGGAATAGTAGGTTTGTACACCTTTGAGACCGTTATCGGCGAGTGGTTGCCAGTTTTCCTTTTCTCTTAGCACCTTCCATATGGCACTTGCGATGGCGTCGATGTCCAGCGGGTCGATCAATAGTCCATTTTTACAGTTGCCGATAATATCCATTGGTCCACCGTCTTCGGTGGCGACGATGGGCAATCCACTCGCCGCCGCCTCGATGAGGGTAAGACCAAAGGGTTCCGTCAACGCCGGATTGACGAACACGCCTTTGCTGATAGCGGCTAATCGGTAGATCAACGATACCTCTTCGGAACCGATTTGTTTGGGATAGGCAACGCGCCCATAGAGGTCGTATTGATCGATAAGCAGGAGAAGATCGGTCAACACATCGCGGGTGGCGGCATCGAGATCGCGAATATCATCTCGGGTACCCGCCGAAATGACCAGATTGGCTATTTCCCGAAGTTCGGGGGATTCTCCATAGGCTCGCACCAGGGCTGCGATGTTTTTCCGCTCATCGGCGCGGGAAACCGCCAGAATCATGGGTTTTTCCGGAGCGCGCAGGAAGCGCCCGATCTCGCCGGCAAGGGGTGTGGCCGTTTCGTCTCCGATTGGAGGATAAAAGCGCGTCAGGTCGGTACCGGGAGGCACCACGCTCATGCGATCGGGTCGATAATGATCGTATAGTCGGTACTGCTCCTCGATCTCGTTCCGGGTGCTGACGACGACGAGATTAGCGGTAGCCAGGGTATCCTCTTCGGCTTCCACTCGACGCGTCATGTGATAGCGCGTTTCGATATCGCCCAGGGTAAGGCCGGTAGCAAGCAAGCGTCTGCGCTTTACACGCCCCAGGGAATGCCCGGTATGCACGAGGGGTACGCCAAGCTGGTGGGCGATTCGAACCCCTACATAGCCAGCATCCGCATAATGACTATGTACTATATCCGGCGTACGATTTATTTCCCGTAAGTAGCACAAGGTGTTATCCGCGAAGGCATCGAGATAATCCCAAAGTTCCTCCTTGCGGATATAGCCGGGGGGGCCCGCGCCGATGCGAATGATTCTGGCCTCTCCGCCCAGAGATTCTTCGGGCTGGGCGTAATCTTCGCTGACGGAGGAGTCGATAATTTGTCGTGTAAAGAGATCTACTCGTCCTACATCCGGATGAGCGGCCAATGCCCGCGCGACCTCGACCACGTATTTGGTTTGTCCCCCGGTATCGGGATCGCGACCCAACTCGAGGTCATCACCGCGGATCAGACCATGAACACTGATCAATGCAATATGAAGTTCGTCTGATGTATTTGTATTTTTTGTCATTTTTCGATATCTCACTACATCCAGATTCCGTAACCTGGTGGTAAAGCACGTATCTACATGGACCTGCCTAGTAACACCACAGCAGAATTTGCCTTCCATGACGCTCGCTCAGTCGCGCGACCAATTTGGCTACTTGGCGTGGGGTGTTGGCAATTTCTCCTTCGTAATACGGGTCTGCCCGACCCGGCTCGGTTACTTCAATGACAATTGTGTTCTTGGTTTGTTTATTTCCCGCTCATCCTGGGAAATGAGTCACGTTTTACGAAATGCCGGTTTTGTTTTACCGATGCTGAATCATGCTTTGTCGGATCGGGGAGAAGCTTCGCTAGTGGTTATCCAAACCAATGTAGGCCCTTGCGTTCAATTGTATCCTCTGGAGGTAACGTGTGTATCCTCTTTCTCGGCTAATCATGATACTCGATGCATGCGATCCGACTTCGCGTTCGACCTGAACTCGAAATCTTTTGCGTTATATTTGTTCATCACCTGCCCACCTCGATAACGTAACATAAACCACGTGCTTCGAGTCCGGGCAGGTCAAGACATCATATCCAAGATTCGTGAATGGCGGTAATACCCTATTCCGTCCGCGTCGCAGGTGAATGCCACACGCCCTTTTCCTCCCAGAATTTCTTCGCCCCAGGATGCAGCGGTGTAATGATTCCATGGATACCTGTTTCAACACTCATTTCCTTGAAGGTTTCTTTTTGCCCCACCATATGGGCGAGCCCCTCTTTGGTATAGATCAGGGAGAGGAGTTTGTAGACTACCTCATCGGGAGTATCGGCACCTGCTACCCAGAGTGCGGAATCATGGAAAGATGGGGTTTTTGTATCTACCCCCTTGTATGTTCCCGTGGGGATGGAGATCTTGGAGATGTAGGGATATTTTTCATAAAAGCCGCTTTCTTCGGCATCCTTGTCTAGATCGACAAGAGCGATATCGTTGGTCTGGGCTGCCATGATGACCGCACCACTGGGAAGGGCAGTAAAGAGCCAGAAGGCGTCGAGCTGTTTGTTGCCGAACGCGCTGGCGGCATCGTTGTAGCCCATGGCATTGCGTTCGATCTTGTCCCAGATACCGAGATGCGAGAAGAAAAGCTCACAATTGGCAAACGCACCAGAACCGGCATTGCCGACGCCGACCTTTTTACCCACCAGATCTTTTGCGCTCCCGATACCGGAATCGGCGTGAATCACCAATTGAGCCGGGGCCCCATACAGATAGGATACGACCAGAACGTTTTCGTATTTTCTCGGGTCATTCTTGAGCTTTCCGTTTCTGCCGAGATAGACATGTCCGGCATAGACAACGCCAAAATGCGATTTTCCGCTATTTACCTTGCGTAGATTTTCTACCGAACCGGCGGAGGATTGCGCTCTGACCTTGAGACCCGATTTCTTGACCGGATCATAGATCTGTATCGCGTTAGCAACGGTCTGAAACGTTCCCCCGGCAGGACCACCTCCGAATACGATTCGTCCACCGGCATTGGATAGAGATGGGAAAGTCAGTATCGCCGCGAGTAATACGCCGCCCAGAAGGAAAGATATCTTTCTTTGTTTCATTGTGTAGCGCTCCTTCGGAGGATTATTCTGGAGAGTTATCATACAATTCGTCCGAAATCGTATTGTTATCGAAGAAGATTTTACCCCGGACCGAACCGGAAATTCGAGCAAATGGGCTCATCGATGGTGTCCGTACCGACTGTAGGGGGTAAATGAGGGCATCCGAAGTCGACACCGGCCATTTCGAGAAACGCCCTCGACAGCGAATCGGTGCCATCCCCGAAAATGATGGCAAATCAAAGCGCTTTGACAAGTGCATCGGCAAAACCACTGGTGGAAACCTGGTTCGCTCCGGTCATTTGGCGCGCGAAATCATAGGTTACGGTCCCGCTGTCGACGACTTGGGGGTAGGCGTTGCTTATCAGATTCGCCGCCTCCCGCCAACCGATATAATCAAGCATCATGACGCCGCTGAAAAGCAGCGAACCGGGATTGACCTTATCCTGATTGGCATACTTCGGGGCGGTCCCGTGGGTGGCTTCGAAGACCGCCACATGGTCGGCCATATTGGCACCTGGTGCGATGCCGATTCCGCCAACCTCCGCAGCAGTAGCGTCGGACAGGTAATCACCATTCAGGTTGGGCGTGGCGAGCACATCGAACTCCTCGGGACGCAGCAACATGTGCTGAAACATGACATCCGCGATGCGATCCTTGATAACCACCTTTCCCTCGGGTCGCTCGCCCCCGTACTCGTCCCAGAGCGCATCCTCGGTGATAGTCGAGTCCGGAAATTCCTCACGCGCTACTTGATATCCCCAGTTGCGGAAGGCACCCTCCGTGAATTTCATGATGTTTCCTTTATGCACCAAGGTAACACTGGCGCGGTTGTTATCGATGGCGTATTCGATCGCCTTTCGGATCAGTCGCTTGGACCCGAAAGGACTGATGGGCTTTACACCGATGCCGGCATCGTTGAAGAATTTCGCCCCCATCTCCTGTTTGAGAAAGGACTCGAGCTTGCGCATATCCTCGGAACCGGATTCGTATTCGATACCCGCATAAACATCCTCGGTATTTTCCCGAAAGATAACCACATCGATCTTCTCGGGGTGGCGCAGTGGCGAGGGAACACCCTGGTAGTAGCGGACCGGGCGCACGCAGGCGTAGAGATCTAGTTCCTGACGCAAGGATACGTTGAGGGAACGGAAACCGCCGCCGACTGGTGTCGTCAACGGCCCCTTGATCCCAACCACAAGATCCCTCAATGCTCGGAGTGTCTCCTCCGGAAAATAATCCCCGTCGTATTTGGCTGCCGCCTTCTCCCCCATATAGAGCTCCATCCAATGAATTGCCCGTTTGCCCGCGTATGCCTTGGCGACTGCGGCGTCCCAAACGCGAAGACAAGCGACCATGATATCGGGGCCAATGCCATCTCCTTCGATAAATCCGATAATCGGATGATCAGGGACGCGCAGGGCACCATTGTCCACCGTGATTTTTTTTCCATCCGTAGGCATGGTAAGGTTTTTATATTCCACAGTTCATCCTCCTGGTCTTTAATATTATGTTCATAGATATTCTTTTCGTGGTTATCACCGCCATCATTGCCTGGCATGGACTAACCTGGCGGGACGATACGGGGGAATCGGATGCGGTACGATTACTCTTTGGTGCAATTGCACTACTGTTTTGCATGCGGGTGTTGTTCGTAGATATCTTCAAGGTGCTTTGATTCGTTTATTTCCCGCTCATCCCGGCACATGAGTCACCCTTTAGCCGGCTCGTGTCAAGTTTTACGAAACGCCAGTTTCGCTTTACCAATCCTAACCCGACCAAGCCGGAACCAAAAGGGACCTTTGCATATCATTGTAGTCAAAGCAAATCGGCACTTTCGTGCCTGGATAAGGTATCGAACAATACATCGACGAGCACGTGCCTGGAACGAATATGAAGCGATTCCGCTCCAAGGAATGTATGCCTTCGCCTTGCACGACGACCAACACACAGAATCAGTACCGAAATCGATCAGGAACCAACAACCTGATTTGCAGACGCCCTGGTAGACTTACTTATTCGTTTCGGATCATCCAATGGCCTCGAAGGCCCCTCTTGTATCACAAAAACGGGGAGATATGCCAAGAGAGCATATCAATGCCGAAATGCATGGATGGATAAACATGGCTGGAATCATGGATAAATGAAGCCCATGAAATCGTGATACAAACTTGGGCGTAACCCCCCACCCAAGCGTATCGGAAAGGCGATGCTCCCTGCGGCCAGTGTTGTGAATCCCGCCGACATGGGTATTCTTCATCCCCGAAAGATGATGACTCCGAAAACACATCTATCCAGGGGGTTCACGTTCAGCACACCCTTCACCCATGTCTCTATGTCATTCAAGTTAGACACACGTATCCGTTCCGAAACTTCGTTGGGCAAGAGTCGAAAACGATGGAAATTCCGGCCAAGCAACAGCCTTGCCTCCCCCCTGCCTGTCGGCCTTATTGTATGCCTACCAAAAAGACCTCTTGTGATGAATCTCTCTGTCTGACATCTTCGGCGAATTGGCCCTTGATATCCATGTACAGCCGAGGATCGTCGTGGCACCAGGATCGACCAGGCTGGTCGATTTCCGATCGTTCTTGAAGGTCGATGGGTGACCAATCGTTGCCACCAGCGTCGTAGCAGTCAGCGGCCCCATCCCGGAAACAGTCAGTAGTAATTTACAATCCCGGTCAAAGTACGACGGCACGCCGGAAATCCATTATTGGTGGCGTTCGACAAATGGGTCCACCTCGGCAACCTCTACTTCCTGGGATTATTACCAAAATGATATTTTCAGCGGATCTTGCACCCTTTCGACAGAAATTTCCCCGATCGGTATTGAAATCGGGATCGCTATCGAAAAGAATGTTGGTGTAAGATTCGATGCGATACCGAGACGGACAAAAGCAAGCGAATAACCAAAAAGTGCTTAATATTCGGTTACGGTCTTTTCTGCACTACGAAAGATGATTCGAGAAAGACGGTCCGGATTTTCATCATGAGGGAATTTTAGTGCTTGACAATATAATAAAATACTAATATTCTATCGCCACGGTTTTCGCGAAAGGTGTCCTTGAGGTAGACTTAGCGGACCAACAACCTACTGTAAACTTGCTTGGAGGAAATAGACATGAAGCTAGTATCGAAGACTCTCGCCGCTGCGTTGATCGCTGGTGCTTCCGCCCTGACGATGCAGGCTGCTAACGCCTTTTGGATGACTCCGGATGGCTATGGAAGTTTTGGACCGTGGAATTGGGGTGAGCATGGAATGAGCAACCGTGGCGGCCCCTGGGGTGGGGGTGGTTATGGTTACGGTGGTGGTGGTGGCTACTACGGTGGCGGCTACGGTGGTGGCCCTTATGGCGGCGGCGGCTACGGTGGTTATCATGGCTATCCGTACGGTGGCGGCTATGCTCCCTATGGATACGGATTCCCGGCCCCTGCATATCCACCGCAGGCTCCAGCTCCCAAGAAGGACTAAGAGCACGAGACGATAACAAGTACTGGTAAAGAGAGTACTTGGATAAGCGATACAAGGCACAGGGATGTGCCTTTTTTCGTTACCAGGGAAAGAATGAGTTGATCGCCGACATGGGACGAACGAAGTGATGCGAAGTCGCACCGACGTCCCGGCTCATTACGTCGGTATGGGCGGACATGGTATGGACAGATTGATTCATCACATGCAGTGATTTGTTCATCTCGGAAATATTGACCAGGATCGGTTCCAATGTTCTAATTTTTTCCGACATATCCCCCATATCGGATTTTATCGCCTCCATGCTGGTGTTCACGGCACCGATAGCCGCATCCATATTCTCTACATTTCTCGTCATCTGATCGATGTTGGCCGTTATGGTGGCAACATAGTCGGCCATTTTGGAGATGCTTTGCGCCATTGTTTCCATATTGGTCTGCATGGCGGGATCCATACTCTCCGCCAGGCTGTGCATATCCCTCGTCACGTTGTAAATCAGAAAGAACCCATACGCTGCCACGATGATGAAGCCGAACATGGAGGGATATACGATCATTTCCCATCGACGAGCACTGGACTCGAAACTCTTTGCAAATCGATCCAGCGCCAACCCGGAGGCTTCCCGCGCTGATTTTTTTCTCGATACGTAATCGGCTCTGTCCTCACCGGGTTGTGTTTTTTCGCTGTTCTCTGTTGTGGCCATTTCTATGTTATCGACAATGCTATAAGTGATGTATCGGTTATCCAAGCCATTGATTGCGCTATAAAAACTTTTGAAAATCAATAACGTGGATCTTCATCCCGGACAAGCTCCGATGACAGCTAATATATACCGGGTGTGACCATAAGTGAAATGCAGCCATATTCAGGTTCCGTGTAGCGTTTCTTCGATCAGCATATCCACAACGGCCTTTTGGGCCTCCTTGTGGGTATCTCCCCGGGCTATTGCATCTCGATAGGTCCGTAGTTGCCAATGAGCGCTGGTACCACGTTCGACGATCATGCGGGCATGTTCCAACTCCGCTGTACAATCGAAATATTCCGCGTCTTCACGCGCCAGAAACAAGATCTCCTCCAGTAATTCCCCATACGGTACGATATTCCCCTTACCGAAGTCCATAAGCCCCTTTTCAATTCCATAACGTTGGGCGCGCCAGCGATTCTCATCGAGAAGTAATGCCGCATAGGTCCTCCAACGTTGGTTTCCCAACCGCAACCGATACAACATATGCAGCCAGCATAAATATAGCGCCGCAATACAGACGGTATCCTCGATACGCGTACACATGTCACATATGCGCATTTCCAAAGTAGGAAAGCGCGCGCTGGGGCGAATATCCCACCACAGCATCGTCGCGTCCTGTATGACACCGGCATTTACCAGCACATCGATATGCCGTTGATATTCCCCAAAGCTTGCAAAATACCCAGGGAACCCCGTGCGGGGCATCTCATTCCACACGGCAATGCGATAAGACTTCAGGCCTGTATCGTGACCCTCCCAAAACGGCGAGGAAGTACTGAGCGCCAGAAGGTGCGGCAAGATGTAACTCACCTGATTCATTAGATCGATACGCAGATCATCGTCTTCGATACCTACATGAATATGCATACCGCAGATCATCAAGCGCCGAACCACCTCCTGCATGTCTCGAGCGAATATGTCGTAGCGTTCCTTTTGGGTACGCTTTTTGTTTCCCCATACGGAAAAGGGATGCGTGGAGGCCGCGATCAGCGCAATGCCATGTTCCTTCGCTATCCGGGCAACCGTCTTGCGGAGGTAAACAAGATCTCGGCGTACCTCTCCGAGGGTCTTTGCGGCACGCGTCCCTACCTCGATTTGGCATTGCAAAAACTCCGGTGTCACCTGGTCACGCAGTAGATCCTTGCAAGCCGACAACATAGCCTGCGGGATTTCCCGGATGAGATCGCGGGTATCGCTATCGACGAGAAGGTACTCCTCCTCGATGCCGATGGTAAAACCTGGTTCTTTCGTCATGAAAATAGATTACGCCGGGTATCCATCACCCCGAAGGATGAAAAGCCCTCTTGCTACGCTCCAATGATCTGTACTCTGTTATCTCTCCAACACGAAACTTGCTCTACTCGACCGAGTCACGCTTGATCGGTTCGGGGTAAAGCTCTTCGCTGAAGAATTCATAGAGCCGCTATGGACATAGGCACAGTCGCAGGATTGCGCTAAGCCCAGAGGTGCAGTATTCCCAGGGAATGCAGTATTACCAGGCCAATCCCGAGCGGACTCACATAACGCACCAGGAATCGCCAGAGTCTGAAGCCAAATGCATCCCCCACGGCAAGCTCCTCGCGCGTGGAGGCCTTCGCCATCTTCCAACCCGCAAACAGCGCAAACAACAGTCCTCCAAGCGGCAACATGATATTCGATGTCAGGTAATCCAACAGATCGAAGGGCGTCTTTCCCCATAGCTTGAATTCGGCCCACAGATTGAAGGAAAACACGGTAGCAAGGCCCAGCAACCACGCGGCGATCCCCGCCGATACCGTGGCCTCAATGCGTCGGATGCCGAAACGCTCTTCCATCCACTGCACCGTAGGCTCCAGAATCGAAATCGAAGAAGTCCAGCCGGCAACCACCAAAAGCACGAAGAACAGCGTTCCGAACAATACGCCACCACCCATCTGGCCGAAGGCGAGCGGCAACGTCTTGAAAACCAGCCCGGGCCCCGCGCCAGGCTCGAGACCATGGGCGAACACCAGCGGAAAGATGGCAAGCCCGGCAATCAAGGCAACCAGGGTATCGGCAACACAAATCGTGGCCACCGATCGACCGATGGAAATCCTTTGTGGTAAATAGGACCCATAGGCCAACATGACGCCCATCCCAAGGCTAAGGCTAAAAAAGGCCTGCCCCATGGCCACCAGAATGCTCTCTCCCGTCAGCTTGCTGAAGTCGGGGCGAAACAGAAACGCCACACCCTCTCCGAACTTTCCCGTCGCCACGGCGGCGTATCCCACCAGCACCAGCATCAAGATGAAAAAGCTCGGCATCAGCACCGAAACGGCGCGCTCCAGACCGGCACGCACACCACCGGCCACCACGAATATCGTCATGCCCATGAATACGGTATGCCAGAACAACAGACGGGCCGGGCTGCCAAGAAGGTCACCGAAGATGCCATCGATCCCCTTGGCGTCCGCCCCCACGAATACCCCACTCCCGGCCTCGAAGATATACGCCAGCGACCACCCCGCGATGACGCTATAGAAAGACAAGATGATGAAGCCTGCGACGACACCGGACCAACCCACCAGCTGCCAACCCGAAGACGCGCCCTCCTCCCTTGCCACCGCGCGCATACTGTGGATGGGGCTTCGTTGTCCCCGACGACCGATGAGCACCTCGGCCATCATGATCGGAAGCCCGATGAGCGCGATGCACGCCAGATAGACCAGAACGAACGCGCCACCACCATTCTCCCCGGTAACATATGGAAACTTCCAGATATTGCCGAGTCCCACCGCCGAACCGGTAGCGGCCAGTATGAAACCCAATCGCGACGACCAATGTTCGTGGCGAAAACCATATACTCCCATATCAGCGCTGTTCCCCATCATTTTTCCACTTACCTCATCGTGACGTTATCGAACATGGCGCCCCTTCGGGGGCAAGGCTACCATGCCGGGTGTTTGCTTCATTCGAAGGGTTGGATTCAAAAGTACACTGGCCAATCGCGCCTCGACTCCGCTCGGCGCCCGGGTGTGATCCCAGAGTATGGTTCCCGTGCATGATTCCTGGGCGTGATTCCTGGGCCGAGTCGAAGGGACCGCCTCGAAGCCCTTTCATTGCCAGGGAGGATGCTTTTGGCAACATGGCCGTTTTTGTGGAGAGTCCGGTTCTCCATGTCAGGACATGTTGGCGCTTCGCGGCAAGATCGAAGGTCTTTGTTTTTCCGATACCTAAATGAATATGATGAATATGCCACCTCCACGAAACTGTGCACGACACTAGCGAAGCTTCGCCAGGTAACCTTTGAAAAATGCCATGGATAGCTTTCTCGGAGGTTACCTGGATAATAAACAATGGAGTATGAACTTGCCATGATTGGCACATGGTTGTCGAGGGGAAATCGGTGTTTGTCGACAAAGCTGTCCGGTACTCTTACGCAACTTTTTTTGACGGAATCTCTCTAGGTGGATTGATCCAGGCTTCACCCACCTGTTCACGATTTCTGGTTCTGCCTGGCCAGCGCCGAGGATTCCTCGCCTTGGTGACCTCGTATAGTCTGTGCCTTTTGTCTAGCAAGGTCATGTCTTCGCCTCTATGGCGTTTGGCGTTGTTCCGGTGTGACATATCGAATAGCACTGTAGTGATGCTTTTCGTTGTATCACCACACGAATTCATGCACCCATTTGCGAGTCTGTTCAACACTCTCGAAGGGCCTCCCGGATAGGCCAAACAAGTATTTCAGGGTGTGGAACAGACTTTCCGAGTAGGGGTTGCCGTCATTGGACAGAGGGTCGACTGAATGAGGGAACAACATCCAATCGCTGCAAAGTGGCCGGCATAGTGGCGCCCTTCATGGGGCTACCATTGTCGGAGTGCAAAACCAACCCCTCTCGATGGATTTCCTCCGCCAAACATCCCTTACGAATCGGTTCACCGGCATATTCAGCGTTCTCTCGTTCATGCACCTCCCAGCCGACGGGCTTGCGACTATAAATATCCTCGACCATGTAGAGATAGTAAAAGCTCCCACGTATTGCCGAAACAAGGGAAGTGATGTCCCAGCTCCATATCTCATTAGGAGTCTTCGATATCCAAAACCACTTTATTCTTCTAACGGTTCTCCGATGGTTTGTTTCATCATGGCTGCCAGCCCTGGTTGACATCCAGACTCTTAACGTCTCACCGCCTGCTTTATGCGGCTATTAACGAAAATAACTCCTTCCCCGCTGCGGTCCGAGGCGATGCCTCGCTAGGGGTTTGCTCCATGTGGGCTGCTATCCGCTTCCGTAAAATCGATTTCCCCGAGTACTTTTACCATGCACGAACATTCCCCCTGTGACGTCAATTGTCGGGGGGGGAATTGCATAGAAACCCCGGAGGATTGTTGCCTGTCAACAGAAGACTAGCGAAGCTCCGCCTCAGACCGATGAAGCATGATTGAGTGTTAGCAAGGCGGAATTGCTGCCTTGTAAAACTTGATCCAATTGTGAAGCTGAGCGGGAAATAAACAAATCAAGGGGCCTTTCGGCTGAACCTCGAATCGAAACAATGGACACTTCTTCCCCAGCGAGATCGGGTGCCCATTTCCGCGGGTGACTCCATCCCTGAATACCCGCGCGATTTCCATGTTCGGATAGCCGTTTGGATAATGCTCCCATGGGTCGCTTTGCCAATGGAAAGAACTACGTTATCATCGGCCCTCCTGATGCTCGTTACTTATTTACCCATTTACTATTAGGGGATTTCCGGCACATGGCAGGCGGCGTGAGTCGATTCGCCCTGCCGCTACCGAATGAAATTCACAACAGGGGAAAAACAATGGCAAGAAAGACAATAAAAGAACTACCCGAAGATCTCTTGACCAACCTTCCGACACTCCTGATGGATGAGAAGACCATTCGGGAAGACTTCCGACGTCATTTCAACTACACCCTGGGTTGTGATATCCATTCCAAGGATGCGTACCACATCTACGAAGCGCTGGTCATGACACTTCGCGACCGCCTGACGGAGCGCTGGCGCAATACACACTACGCCTATCGGAAACGCGGTTGTAAGCGGGTCTATTATCTGTCGCTGGAATTTCTCATGGGGCGTGCCCTCGGCAATGCCATGCTGAACCTGGACATCACGGACACGACCGAAAAGGCAATGCGTGACCTTGGCCTGGATATCTCGAAGATCATCGAGATAGAACGCGATGCCGGACTTGGCAACGGAGGCCTCGGCAGGCTCGCAGCGTGTTTTCTGGATAGTTGCGCTACCCTGCAATATCCGGTCATGGGGTACGGTATTCTCTACAAGCATGGGATTTTCCGCCAGATCATCGAAAATGGCGAACAAATAGAAGAACCGGACCACTGGTTATTGCATGGCAATCCCTGGGATCTGGAACGCCCCGAATTCACGCAACGAATCAAATTCGGCGGATATACCGAGCGGAGTGAGTGGCCGGATGGGACACCTCGAACCCATTGGCGAGGAACCGAGGACGTGCTCGCGATACCCTATGATATACCGATCCCCGGTTATAAAAACGACACCGTCAACACACTGCGCTTATGGAAAGCCGGTGCCACCGATATATTCGATCTTGGCCAATTCAACGAAGGCGACTACACGGGGTCCGTAGAGAAGAAAAACCTCGCCGGAAATATCAGCATGGTCCTTTACCCCAATGATCTCACCGAAATGGGTAAGGAGCTCCGCCTCAGACAACAATACTTCCTGGCCTCCGCGAGCATCAGGGACGTCATGCGCCGTTGGTTGGTCGCCCATGGAAACAATTTCGATCAGTTCGCCGATCAAAGCGTCTTCCAGCTCAATGACACCCACCCCAGCATCGCCGTCGCGGAACTCATGCATCTTTTGATGGACGAATATGGACTTGCCTGGGGAAAGGCATGGGATATCACCACCCGTTGCATGGCCTACACCAACCACACCCTATTGCCCGAGGCATTGGAAAAATGGTCGGTGCGCCTGTTCGAAAGTCTCCTCCCGCGCCTCCTGGAGATCATTTACGAGATAAATGCCAGATTCCTCACGGAAGTAAGCCGCCGGTGGCCCGGAGACGAAGAACGCATCGCTCGCATGTCCCTGATCGAAGAAGGAGACGAAAAACAAGTGCGCATGGCCTATCTTGCCATCGTCGGCAGTTTTTCCGTCAACGGGGTTGCGGCTTTACACTCGAGATTATTGCAAGAGGACCTATTCCACGATTTTTACGAGCTGTGGCCGGAAAAGTTCAACAACAAAACCAATGGCGTTACCCCGAGGCGCTGGCTCGCCTGGTGCAACCCGCCTCTTTCCGATCTCATTACCAAAACCATCGGTAATAAATGGGTTACCGACCTCGGTCAGTTGCGCAAACTCATCCCATACGCCGATGACGCCGATTTCCGAAAGCGCTGGCGCAAAATCAAAAGGAAAAGCAAGGAAAGGCTGGCCCAATTGGTGGAGAAGGACTGCGGCGTCATCTTCAACCCGGATACCCTGTTCGATGTACAAGTCAAACGCATGCACGAGTACAAACGCCAGTTGCTCAATGTCCTGCACGTCATCCATCTCTATGATCGGATCAAACGCGGAGACACCGACAATTGGACACCACGGTGCGTATTGATCGGCGGAAAGGCGGCCCCAGGGTATTGGATGGCCAAGCGCATCATCAAGCTGGTGGGGAATGTCGCCAATGTCGTCAACAGCGACCCCGATGTGGGCGACAAGCTCAAGATGGCCTTTCTCCCCGACTATCGGGTCTCCGCCATGGAGATCATCGCGCCGGGGACCGATCTCTCGGAACAGATCTCCACCGCCGGGAAGGAGGCATCCGGAACCGGCAACATGAAGTTCATGATGAACGGTGCCATCACCATCGGCACCTATGATGGTGCCAATATCGAGATACTGGAAGAAACCGGGGATGAAAACTTCTTCCTGTTCGGGCTCACCGCGGAAGAGGTTGCCGCCCGTCGCCAGGATTACAATCCGAACACCATCATCGAAGAAGACGAAGACCTGCGGCGTGTCATGGACATGTTGGAGGGTAGCCACTTCAACCAATTCGAACCCAGCATCTTCGATGCCATCATCGACTCCATCCGAAGCCCTTATGATCCCTGGTTGACGGCGGCGGATTTTCGCACCTTCGTTGCGGCGCAACGCCGCGCCAACAATGCCTACCAGGACGAGGAACGCTGGACGCGCATGAGCATCATGAATACCGCTACCAGCGGTAAGTTTTCCACCGATCGCACCATGAAGGAATACAACGAGGATATCTGGCATCTGGATCCGGTAGAACCCCTCTCTTCCTCATAAAAAAGGGGGACACCCCTTTATAAAGAGAGATGCCTTTCCTCGGGATGGCTTGTCTCCTCGCTCGATTCATTACCGGGGCCCCGTTGCTGCCCGGAAGAGTGAAAAAGCAGTGAGAATAATGCCAACCACCAGTAACTTCTCCCCGATCTGCCGGCAGGGATCGCCGGCATTCCCCGCCCATCCTCGCCCTTGGAGAGTGCCTCCCTTTTTACGTACCGGAAAAACAAAAATCCTGGGAAACTCGGCGCCGAAATCCGGGCCTCTCCCGTTTTGGTTCTGGCGCGAAACGCTAACCAATAAGATTGGATCGTGCGAGCCAGCAGTTTCTTCTCTCCATCCCGGTTCTCCGGCTTCGGTTGTCTTCCTCCATCGTTTTCTCCAACATATCCATACCTGTTCTTCCAGCTATATAGCCTATTTTCCAGGCTCTTCATCAAATCGAGTGGGTAAAGTGAAAAATGGTAAAACGGTTCCACGATTGGATAGTCCGGCATAGCTCATGGTGACCTCTTAGCTGAAGTGCAGTAGGTGTCAAGGAGGAGTCCTGAGCGTTAGCGAAGGAAGCTCCTTGATGCCTACGAAACGGAAGCTATCTTTTACACCATGAGTAATGCAGAACTTCTTGAAAATACGGCTCATCCGGGTAAAGCGTACTTAGTTCTATCTCTGGTTGGTTAGATGAGG
>CAZSVE010000064.1:0-17506 GCA_964610175.1 uncultured Thiotrichales bacterium | reverse complement strand
ACGGGTTTATCCATCCCACTATAAGGAACCTTGACAGGTCAAAACATATCAGTCCTCGAGCGTCTTCCAGGCAAGTTCAAAAGCAAATTCAAAGCGTTGGATTGTGCCTTCCCGCTCCAACTGTGAAAGGGAGTCAATCCCGGAATCGTGCACTTCCCGTAACAGGACGAATGCCCGATCGAAATTGTCGAAACGCTGCTTCCAGCGAGTATCCGTCACGGTTACCTCCTTATCGATCCACCACTCCCCCCACCCGACAACTCACCACCTTATACTCCGGGCACAAGGTCTCAGGGCAGCACTCCTCCGAGGTAATGACGTTCAGCATGGTCTCCGGGAAGTGGAAGGTGGTGCTGAGGATACCCGGTTTCACTTCCTCGGTGAGTCTCGCCCGGCTGATGATTTTTCCTCTCGGGCTCTCCACCCAGACCGGGCTGCCGTCGCCGATATTTTCTCTCGCGGCATCGAGCGGGTTGATGAGTAATCGATCTTCGCCGAGGATCTCGGTATTTTTGGTCCGACGCGTCATGTTTCCGCAGTTGTAGTGGGCGAGTTCCCGATTGGTGGTGAGGATATAGGGATACTCGATCCCGTGTTTTTGGATTTCATCGGATTCCTGAAAGGGGATGAAGGAGAGTTTGCCTTTTCCGCGCTTGAATTCCCCGGTGTGGAGGATGTCGGTGCCGGCGCCACCCGGCTGCAACGGCCACTGTTTGCCGTTGTCGCCGAGATCGTCCCATGTAACGCCGGCGAAAAAGGGCACGATGCGGGAGATTTCCTGCAACATGCCGTCGGGGCTGTAATCGGCCTGGGGATAACCCATGCGATTCATGACGTCGATGATGATCTGGCCGTCGGGTCTGGCGCCTTGCAAGGGCTCGCGGACCTTGCGCACCCGCTGTATCCGCCTTTCCCCATTGGTGAAGGTGCCGTCCTTTTCGAAGGAGCAGGCACCGGGGAGTATCACCGTGGCCATTCGGGCGGTTTCGGTCAGGAAGATCTCCTGACAGACCAGGAATTCGACCCTCTCCAGGGCTTGTCTGACCTTATTGGTATCGGGGTCGGTTTGCAGGATGTCTTCCCCGATGATCCACAGGGCCTCGAGCCTGCCGTCGATGGCCGCCTGCATCATCTCGGGGCTCTTGTATCCCACCCGGTCCGGGACGCATTCCACGCCATAAAAGGCGTTGTATTTTCGATGGATGTCGGGAAGGGTCACGTCGAGATACCCCGCGCCCTGATGGGGCTGGCAACCCATGTCGGCGGCGCCCTGTACATTGTTCTGACCGCGCAGGGGATTGACGCCCGCGCCGGGCTTGCCGACGTTACCGGTAACCATGGCGAGCCCGGCGATGATCTGAACGGTGGCCGTGCCCTGTCTTTGCTCGGTGACCCCGAGGCCATGGAATTCCATGGCGGCGGAGGCCATGGCATAGGCATGGGCGGCCTTTTTGACCAAGCTCTTATCGACGCCGGTGATGCGCGCCATTTCGTCCACATCGACCCGCAGGACCTCTCGCTCGAATGCCTGCCATCCTTCCACCCGGGCATCGATGAAGCCCTTGTCGATCCATCCCTCGCGCACGATGTAGTGCAGCATCATGTTCAAGAGCGCCACATTGGTACCGGGGCGCAGTTGCAGGTGGTACCGAGCGTATCTGGCGAGTTCGATCCTTCTGGGGTCGATGACGATACCGGTGACGCCCTGCATGAGTTTTTGCTTGATCCTGGCCCCGGTGACGGGGTGGGCATCGGTGGGATTGGCGCCGATGACCAGGATGCAGTCGGTGGCATCCAGATCGGCGATGGAATTGGTGGCGGCACCGGTGCCGAAGGCGCGTTGCAAGCCCAAGGCGGTGGGAGAATGACACACCCGCGCGCAGCAATCGATGTTGTTGGTGCCGATGACGGCGCGCATGAATTTCTGCATGAGGTAGTTTTCTTCATTGGTGGCGCGGGCCGACGAGATGCCGGCGATGGCGTCCGGGCCGCGCGTCTTTTTGATGCGCTGGAATTCGGAGACGATGCGCCCATAGGCCGCTTCCCAGGTTACCTCCCGGAACTCCCCATCGTCGCCCTTGATGAGCGGCGCGCGCAGGCGATCAGGGTGATCGAGAAATTCGAAGGCGTAACGTCCTTTAAGACATGTATGGCCACTGTTGACTTCGGCATCCAGGGGCGCGCGGATGGAGACGATCTTGTTATCGGATACGGACACCGCCAGGTTGCAGCCGACGCCGCAATAGGTGCAGACGGTCCTGGTTACCTTGTCGGTTTGGGCCGACTTGGATTCGAATACATCGGAGATGGCAGCCGTGGGGCAGGTTGCCGCGCAGGCGCCACAACTGACGCAATCGGACTCCGCGAAGGACTGATCCATTCCCTTGGCGATATGGCTATGGAAACCTCTTCCCGCCATGGTGAGCACGAATTGCCCCTGCACCTCGTCGCAGGCCCGCACGCACCGGTAACAATGGATGCATTTGGCCAAATCGGAACGCAGATAGGGATGGGAGGTGTCTTTGCCATGGTTACGCCCCTCACCTGCCAGATGATTGCGACCGCCGGGATACCGGACCTCCCGGATTCCCACTTGGGCCGCCACCCATTGCAGCTCGCAATTGCCGTTCGCCTCGCAGGTGAGACAATCCAGGGGATGATCGGTGAGGATCAGCTCGACGATATTGCGCCGCAGGCGCTGTACATTGGCGGAATTCGTATATACGTATTGGCCTTCCTGGATCGGCGTGTGACAGGAGGCCACCACGCGGCGGGGGGCGTTTTTGTTCGTCGCCACCTCCACCGAGCAGAGTCGACACGAACCGAAAGGGGCAAGGTTGGGGGCATGGCAGAGGGTGGGGATAGAGTGGTGTCCGGTGCGCCGGGCGAAGTGGAGAATGGTCTCACCGGGGGTTATGGGGAAGGGGATGTCATCGAGGTGGGCTGTGGAGGGCATGGTTTTTATATTTAGATTTTGTGGATTGCTTTTGGAACGATTCCGATACAAATTACTTGAATTTATCCCTATTTCCCGATTCAGGTATTCTCATTCATGCGGTTTATCCTTCCGCAGCAATCCGCTGAAAAGCTAATTCCGAAATATTGGCTTGAATCGAAGCATGTTCGATGGTCATGCTTACTACGTTACCGACATCATCCAAATCGATATAGAGGTTTTCGTTGATCTCTCGAGTTTCCAAAATAGGATGATCCGAAAACTCCATATGCGCCGTATCGGTATCTTCGAAATATTTGATTCTCACAGCTTATGCTCCTCAAAGTTCCGATCAAAAAAGACATTGTGTACGGTTTCATCATCTTCCAGCAGAACAACGCGCAAATACTTCCTTACCTCATTAACGAAACCCCATTTACGAATACGCCCATCGCTTTGTACTTGCGTTTCTATGGGATGAGCCACAACGGCCTCGATCCAGGAAAGTTCAATCCCTGCACGATCCGGGCGCTGTCGGGTAATAAAAAAATAGCGGGTAAACTTCAGTTTCAAGTTCTTTTCTTCTTCGGGACACCGAGGGCAACCGGATGGGCAACATATTGGTTATGTCTGTCTTCTGTATTCGAGATAGCGATGCGAGAATGAGAAGGTGGTTTATTTATTCTTGCTGAATTCTGCAGATTTTATTTTAATTTCTTCATTAACCTCTTCTTTGACCTCTCTTCTGAGTCTTCTTTTGATTTGTCAGTAACTCTCCTTTGGCTTATTAGTAAGCTTCTTGACGAAATAGCGAATTTGCTTTCTATCCTCTGCATTTCTTCGAAATTAAGCACGTGCATGGAGGCATGATCAACAATCATGAATCGAACTATTCTCCTTGTAATTTCCGAGAAGTCATTCTCCTTAATTCTCTCTGCTATATCATCAATCTGCAGATTCTTGTTGTACCACATGGATATTCCATGTTTTATCAGGGAATAAGCCGGTGTGCCTTTTTCATCACATACCTTATCTATGATCCGAGATAGCTTGTTGGAGCCAAGTGAATGAATGATTTTCTCAATTAAACTGTATGTAATTAAAAAATTCAAATTCCAGAATATTTTCTCCGATATTTTTTCCAGTTGTTCTCGGCTTATTCTTTCTCTGTCCTTGATAATCTTATCCAGTCTATATGAAATAAAGTCGATAACTACTTCTTTTTCTCTTTCATTTTCTATGATAGAGAAGAATGATGTCAGAATTCTCAGGTAAACTTCCACTCCTTCCTCGAATATGGATTCAAGGGTCTTCTTTTCCAGGGAACCGGCTCGATTCTTTATTATATTCCCCATGACATCGGCTGTTTTCATGCTTCTTCTAAATCCTATCTCGATATCATGAGAATCTTCATCTTCTCGATTATTCCTGATTCCAGTTTCTTCAATCTCATCCTGTGTTTTTAATCTTTCGGCTCTTTCTTTTGCCGGTGTCGAATTCTTTGGTGGAAGAGCGGCTTGAATTATCATATCCGCTTGTTTATCAAAAAAGCCAAGCTCTTCCTTGCTTAACTTCGTAGGCGCGTATTTCTCGAACAGGCCTTTGGCATTCTCGGTTACCTTATCCAGCACAAAGGAATTCTTGGAATGATGAGACATAAAGATGGCGATATAGGCATTTTCGTCTTTGTGGAGATTGGCTATGACTTTGGCTATGATTTCTTTATTTGTGTCTATATGTTCAGCGAGATATTTCGATACAAAGAAATAATAAAGATACGGATAACGAAAAGAATAATTACCGAAATTATCTAACGAAATTATTCTGGTTTCTTGTAAATTCCTCAACAAAGTATCCAACTCCACAGGGAAATTATATTTCTCCAAATAGGATTTCATGAACGAATCGAAATCATTCCCTGAAAGCTCCGATTTCCCTGATTCGAAAAAGAAGAATGAAAACTCGGTCAAGAAATTGATATAGGTGTCTATTTCGTCGTTTGCAACCCCACTCTTTCTCAGATATATGTATATCAGCGCCTGATAACAATAGCCTTGTGAAGTGATTTCTTCCAGCGGTTTGAAATTCTCATGGATTGTAATGATAGAAAGAATAAAGAAGGGGTATGCCGGCATGATGCCGCCGCCAATAACCTTACCTAATGATGTATCGACCAATTCGGAGACGCCATCAATGCGTCCATATATTTTGTTTCCACTATGACCATCTCTATCCGTTAGGGTTACCCATTTTTCAATCAACTGATTTCTCAGCGAGGGAGAAAATTCCTTTATGCTAAATCGGGAAAAGGATTTCAAAGTGTATTCGTCTCGAAAGTTTAGAGTGGAAATATCATCGACAGTAAGAATACAGCAACCATAAGAAGACAAGCTATCTACATGCTTCTCTCTATTCTTCGCAAAGTGAAAATCATCCAAGATTGGAATTATTTTTCTTTTATCGATTTCATCTGCTGATACATTTTTATATTGTTTCTTGAATGCTTCTGATATCCTATTTACCATCAATCCCTTATAGTTATTATCTTTTCCGGATACATATACCGGAATGAAACCTTGCCTGCGCAGGAACATGAATATCATCTTGCATAGTGTTGTCCTGCCGGATTGATTCTCTCCTGAAATAAGGACCCTTTGATCATCAGGCAAGGATTCTATCAACTTTTGTGAATCTATCTTTCGCTCATGTTCCCCCAGATCATCGAATTTCATCAACTCGGGATGGATGAAAATATCAGCTAAGGCAACGGCCTCCTTATGAGCGCTGGCTTTCGTCAAGGATTCCGCATCATTTAGGAAATTCAAGAAATCCTCGGTATTTTCTATGGATTTAATTTTGCGTTGATGTTCTATTACTCTTTTAAACCCGTCATATACATCTTTCCAGGCTTTATCGACCTTCAGAAATAATGAGATCGGTTTCCCATCGGTAGGCAAAGCTAATAATGGAGATATTTCTTTGCAATCCAACCAGCCGCACTCACTTAGAATAATTGGTATAACTGTAATCCCTTTTTTTCCATTCAGTTTAAGCGCCGTTTCCCTTTCTTCTATACAGGCGTCAGATGAAAGGGCTTCCGCGGAAATGAATAAGCAAATAATATCCGCACTCTTTATGTTAGCATCAATATTATCCTGGAAAGGTTCACCAGCCCTTATTTTTTATCGTACCAAAAGTCTATTGAGCCATCATTTAGCAACGGAGAAAGGTATTTCTCGAAGTTCCTGACATGATCCTCGTCTTCGTGAGCATAACTGATGAAAATTTTTAATTTACTTTTTTGTTCCACAAGATGGTTTCCTTTTTATGTTTTGCCAATGACTTAGACTGTTTTTGGACAGGGACGCCGATATCACGATAAAGGAAGAGATCTTTGAGCTGTCTACCGAAGAAACTAGCGAAGTTTCGCCTCAAACCGACATGACCCGGCATCAAGATGCCTGGACCACCCGCAGCGCCCTGAAAAAATTTCCGGTATCGTAACCGGACTCGGAAGCCAATTCGGTCGCCGACGTTACAGTTCCGATCCTCGCCATGCAACCTCAGAGCCTCAACGTTCAGTCTCATCTCTGTATTGGAAAGGACTATGTCGAAAGGTCTCGTACCGGAGATCGATTGATTCCATACACTCACAGCAAAGCGCGAAATTCGCCTACGGAGGGCCCACATTGTCTGATGATTGCCCTTAGCGTACCTTTGGCGTCTTGCTTGTGATCGGGTACTACTTGTCGTCGATGTGGATAATCGGTGCGACGCATGACGATATGGCTCCCTTTTTTTCGATCCTTCTCGTGGCCGATTTTCTCAAGCGCGGCAACCACTTGGCGCCCGAAAACGGGAGGAAGACCACTCACGCGGCTATCTCGATAATCTCTTCCGAGATGCCGGATGGAATAGACTCTCCGTGTTTCTTCATACTTTCCAAATACACTTCGATGGCCTCGTGAATATTCGATAGCGCCTCCAACCTCGTGGCCCCCTGGGTCACGCAACCGGGCAAAGAAGGCGCTTCCACGATGAAAATGCCATCTTCGTCTTGTTCGATAATCACACGATACTTCATGAGAGGTTTTCCCAATAGTTGTTTTTTTGTAAAAAGGGTGGAAATTTTTGAAAATTTTGTTATTTCGATGAGGAAATTCGGAAATTACAGTAATTGGGCTCACACTCGAAACCTTTTTCTCGTTCCCACGCAAAGTGCGTAGAAACGAGAGAAAAATTGAGGACGTAGCAAAGCGTGGGGATGTTATGGTGTCCGGTGCGCCACGCGAAATCCAGGATGGTTTCGCCGGGGTTTATTGGGAAGGGGATATCGTTGAGATAGGTTATTTGGAGCATTTTTTTCATAACAATCAAGAGCCTGTCTGGTCGAGGTCGATATCAGCCTCCACTTCTACCAACCATCAGTAACATATGTGGCAATATTTCGTTAAGTTCCTCGAATTTCCTTTTCCATCGAGCAACCAATTTTTCCGGATTCTTAATAGGACCGATTTTCTCATAATCTTCTATTGGGGTCGGAGATACAATTACCGAACTCACTGAATGTTGACCAGTATCCCATGTTTCATGAAATTTCACGCCATAGTGAACACCTCTTGGTTGCCTTCCCATAAAAGGCATTACCGTTACATCAACAGGTTCCTGCCCTTCTTTTGATTTTGCAAAGATAATTATTCTTTCATCTCTCAACATACCTTTTAGCTGATATTCTTCAGGTCCTCCTCTTTCATTATAGCTTTCCATAGTTCCAGAGAGCATACCTAACTCATGCTGCTTAGCGAGATTCCAAGTAGCATGCCTCCATTGATATTTATCATATTCACGACCTGTTTCAAGGGGAACTTTTGTCCCATAATATACGTGCCACTGTTTCCTAAATGGTTTTATTTTATTTTCAAACGAATTGATATGACCATCAATAACATTTAGAAGGTTTCTTTCAAGTTTTTTTAATTGTTGTTCATCTTTTAATGAAAGAAAGAAGCTGATACCAACCCCGAGAAATGTTCCACCCAGTGACGCCGCTATTTTAATTATTGTATTTTCTTTTTCGTCCAAAAATATAATAGCGATTATTAACAATAAAACACCAGAAGTTGACAATAAAATACTTAAAACTTGATTTTTAATCATAATACACCTTTATTCCATATAATTTATACATAAAATTTGAAGAAAAAACCAATGAGATTAACCGCTTTGCGATCGCTACAAACAAACATATTGGTAAAAACAGAGTTTGCTATATTTTAAAATTGTGGTTTTTGCGGTTCTCCACAGGTAAACCAGTAAAACAGTCAAATAACACTCATGAATAGTGTCTTTGATTCCAAAGCTTTGGTCCTTGAATGACTCCATTCAGAATCCCAACCTCACCATTCAGGAACGGAACCTTATCGTCGATATCCGGAGTCTCATCATTCAGGTTCTGAACCTCATCAAAAAGATTCCGAACCTCATCGAAGAGGTCTGGAGCCTTATTGCCGCGGATCGAAACCTCATCAACAAAGAGTCGGACCCTTGCCGAAAAGGTTCGGAACCCTAAATGGATTCGGAGTTTGTCAGTCGTTCGGGTCTATTACGTCCACCTCGTCCAAAACCATCTTTCGTGTTGGAAATATCGGTCGCGGTTGTGAGACCGTCGCCGATGGCGCGGTGGATGGCGGCCTTTTTGCCTGAGTTTTTTCCTGCGTTTGGCTTTGCGTTCCAGTTTGTCGAGGCAACGTCATTTCAGCGGATTGAGTATTCGAATCGGACATGGATTTCCCCTTTGCTATTTCGATTTTGGACACGATTTTTACGGGCTGTGGGTCAGGGACATGTCGAATGGCATGATATAGCCAGATTGGAAGACAACAAATAATAAGTGCCAGCGATCGAGCATCATCAAGAAAAATAACATAAAAATCCTTTCTCTTCGCTTTCCATCATGAAATCGAAACTTGTTATCTGGATTTTTTATTTTTCACTCAGCTTCGCAAATAGTTCAAGATTTTCCGGAAGCAATTTTAATTGAATTTATGCCGAATCATGTTTTATCGGTTTAATGCGAAGCTTCGCTGGGAATGTTCCCGGAATCACGCGTAATTCTCCTCGAACTCCTTATTATCGATAACATTCTTCATGAGCTGCCCATACTCCGATTTTTCAATGCCAGTTCGTAGGGAATGGCTTGCTGTCTTAAGCCGCCGACTTCATATGCTTCATGCCATGGCGAGCTTTCCAGGTGCGTGGCTTCGACCATTTCTTGCGCACGCGAACCGGCATATTCCCTACCAAACTTTTCAAGGAGCCTCGATTCTCTTTTCGTAAAGTGTTCTTTCGAGAATTCCCTTTTCGGAACGATGCTTGGCATTTCCTTCCCTTCGGAGATCTTTCTTTTGCTTATTTCCATGGCATCTTTCAGATTATCATCGGCCAAACCATTATCGATCTCGTCGATTTCATTGAATAGATCGACAGGAACAGGCCCCTTCGGCCAAGCGTGGTAATCAAGACCCGTTACGCTACGGCCCGTTTGGGCGTAATGCTCGAAATCCAGGAACTATAAGAGCTTGAACAGCTTTGTCTTACCACAAGATTTTGTATTCACGACAAAATAGATAATGGCGTTGATAAGTTTCTCTCGTTTATGATCGATTGGCATTTCCACCATCTCCCCAAACACTTCAGAGAGACTGTCGTATCAGAACATCGGCGGAGAGTCCAAGGCCGCGGCTTAACTTCCGGATCATATTGAGGCTCAGGGAGCGTTTGCCATTCAAGACCTCGGAGACCTTGGAAGCGGAGCCTATATACCGAACAAGATCTTTACGGGTCAGTCCCATCTGATCCATGCGGAACTCGATGGCATCGATGGGATCGGGCGGATCGATGGGGTAGCGCTTCTTTTCATAGTGTTCGATGACGAGCGACAGTAGCTCGAGCTCATTGGCCTCCGGAGTGCCGGGGGCGGGATCATGGTCCATTAGCCCGATCAAACGAGCGAGGGCCTGCTCATGTTCGCGGTCGGTGTCGATGATTTTCATCTTCGTCCCCTGTCTCGAAAGTTTTTCTTATCGTATTCGGCGTGGGTTCCCACCCACTCGACAACGACGATACCATTCCGGTAGCGCACCCTCACCATCAAACGGTAATGGTTGCCCCGGATATCGAAGATGACGCGGTTATCGCCAAGAAAGTCCGCGCTCCGGTAGCGACGCTCGATGTCTTCCGGGGTTCTCCAGACGGCCTTCTCGGTTTCGTGAAACCATGTCCGAAGCGCGCTTTTCACATCTACGTGTCTGCGCCAAAACTTTACAAGCTTATCTCTACCCAGTACCCGCATTGTAATTCTTTGTTCCCAAAATGGGAATTTCTGTGGAAGTCAGGTATTCTCGTCCAGGATAAAATCGATGGTTTCCCGTATTTCCGTTGCCGCATCGATGATCTTGATCTTTTTGTACGCTTTCATGCCCATCACCCGAATGACCGCCGCCAGGAGCGCATCGAGGAAACTGTGCGGTGCCGATTTGACATCGGAAAAATCCACCAAAAAACGCTGATTTTCTCTACTACTACCAAATCACGCTGCATCGGCTCAAAACGAAGCTTCGCTAGCTAGCGGGAATGGCACCATGAAAAACCAATGCAACCTGGGAAGGGGAAAATGCAGCCAATCTCGAAGAGGGCCCAACGGCCATAAAAGGAACCGGATACAGAAGCCAAGAGGTGCTGTATTTGGGTGCAGAAACGAGCGCCGGATCCTCGTTCCGACTGAAGGATGGGTACGACGGATGGCATGTAATACCACGCCATGCAATTCGGCTTTCGGTAATTCCCTTCCGCCGGGAGAATTTACTCTCCTCCCCTGTCCAACATGGCCAGGAATGCCGCCTGGGGGATCTCCACCTTGCCGAATTGCTTCATGCGCCGCTTGCCGGCCTTTTGTTTTTCCAGGAGTTTGCGTTTGCGGGTGACATCTCCCCCGTAGCATTTGGCCGTGACATTCTTGCGTAAGGGTTTGACGGTTTGGCGTGCGATGACCTGGGAGCCGATGGTGGCCTGAATGGCGACCTGAAACATCTGGCGAGGGATGATTTCCTTCATGCGTTTGGTGAGGGTGCGTCCGGTGCTATAGCTCCTGTCCCGGTGCACGATGGTGGAAAGGGCATCGACCTTTTCGTCGTTGATGAGAATATCGAGCTGTATCAAGTTGGCAGTCTGGTAGCGGACGAACTGATAATCCAGGGAGGCATAGCCCCGACTGACGGATTTCAGGCGGTCGAAGAAGTCGAGCACCACTTCGCTCATGGGGAGTTCATAACTCAAGGCCACCTGCTGCCCAAGGTAGTGAAGTCTTTTTTGCACGCCGCGCTTTTCGGTGCACAGACTGATGACATTACCGACGTATTCCCCCGGCAAGAGCATGTCGGCATTCACGATGGGCTCGCGGATTTCGGTAATCTGGTTGGGCGCGGGCAGATGGGCGGGGTTGTCCACGTAGCGGATGTCGCCCGAGGTGGTCAGGATTTCATAGACGACGGTGGGCGCGGTGGTAATGAGATCGAGCTTGTATTCCCGCTCCAGACGCTCCTGGACAATGTCCATGTGCAAGAGGCCGAGGAACCCACAGCGGAAACCGAAACCGAAGGCGGTGGATGTCTCGGGTTCATATTGCAGCGCGGTATCGTTGAGGCGCAACTTGCCGAGGGCCTCGCGAAAGTCTTCGTAGTCGCTGGAATCCACCGGGAACATGCCGGCGTAGACCTGCGGTTTTACGGTCTTGAAGCCGGGCAATGGGGCCTTGGCGGGACGCGCCACATCGGTCAATGTGTCACCGACCGGAGCGCCATTGACCTCCTTGATACCGGCAACGACGAAACCGACGTCCCCGATCTCGAGCCTTTCCAGTTCCCGTTGCTTGGGGGTGAAGACACCCACCTTGTCCACCTGATACGAAACACCGGTGGACATCACCAGGATTTTGGTCCTTTTACCGATGCTGCCGTGCACCACGCGAACCAGGGACACGACCCCCAGATAGCTGTCGAACCAGGAATCGATGATCAGGGCCTCCAGTGGTGCCTCCGGTCCGCCGGAAGGCGCTGGAATGCGGGATACGATGGCATCCAGTAGTTCCCCGATACCCGTGCCGTGTTTGGCGCTGACGTGTAGTGCATCCCTGGCATCGATGCCGATGATTTCCTCGATCTCCTCGCTGACCCGCCCGACATCGGCGGAAGGGAGATCGAGTTTATTGAGTACCGGAATGACCTCGAGTCCCTGATCCAGGGCGGTGTAACAGTTGGCGACGCTTTGCGCCTCTACACCCTGGGCGGCATCGACCACCAGCAAGGCGCCCTCGCAAGCGGCAAGGGATCGGGATACCTCATAGGAAAAATCCACATGTCCGGGTGTGTCGATGAAGTTGAGGTAATAGGTCTCCCCATTCCGGCTGTATTGCAAGGCAACGCTTTGGGCCTTGATGGTGATCCCCCGCTCACGCTCGAGATCCATGGAATCCAGGACCTGTTCGGCCATCTCCCGATCGGTCAATCCACCGCAGACCTGGATGAACCGGTCGGCCAAGGTGGATTTCCCATGGTCGATATGGGCGATGATGGAGAAATTTCGGATGTGATTTTGTCTTGTGGTCATTTCGCTCGGCAGAACAGGGTCACTGGAAGAAACGGTCATGTCGCCAAGAACATCATCCCTGACAATGAAAAAGCCCCGAGGCGGTTCCTTCGACCCCGCTCGGGGACTACCGACCCTGCTTGAGGACCATGCCCAGGCACCGAGCGCAGTCAAACCGCGGTTGGCAAGCGTCCTCCAATCGAGCAAACAGCCAGCACTCTCATGGCAACCACGAAGGACCGCTATCGGGCACCCTCTCCATTTTCGAGAAAGCAAACCGAGGAGAAGAACGAAATGACAACGTTCCTTCGGAGCAAAGATTACCGTGGTAAGGCGGTTTTGTACATGGCCGAAGTGATGTTTGTCTATCGGTCTGGACGCGCCGTTGGAGACCAAATCGACGATGCCTGCGAGTGACACCAAACTCGATCCATTGTCGGTTCGGGGGAAACTTCGGATCGGCAGGAACCTCGCTCTCCCTGGACAACAAATTTCCTGCGCGTTTTGTAGAAGGTCTTACGGGTGGGAGAATCACCATCCCTTCAAGCAAGCAACATACCGACGCCAACCAACACCAGATACACCGCGAACAATCTTTTCAACACATCGACGGGGAGCGTATGGGCCAGTTTCGCGCCCAATGGCGCAAACAACAGGCTTACCGGTGCAATGGCGGCAAACGCCGGCCAATAAATGTAGCCACTGCTCCAGGCGGGTAGATCGGCCACGTGCCAGCCGGTGGCCATGAACCCCGCGGTTCCCGCTACGGCAATGGGGAAACCACCGGCGGCCGACGTCGCGACGGCATGGCGAATGGGCACGTTGCACCACAAGAGAAACGGAACCGTCAACGTGCCACCGCCTATTCCCACCAAAGCGGATATTTTTCCGATGAAAAGTCCGGCAATACCGATGCCAGCCCCGCCAGGTAGTTGGCGGCGGGGATGCACCTCGATATCGAAACCGAGTTGAACGGATATCAGTAAAATAAATACCGCGAAGAAAAGCCGCAAGCCGTCACTCGGCAGGGCATCGGCAACCACCGCGCCCAGCAAAACGCCGATGACGAGGCCAGGCGCCAGCTTTCCCACGATGGGCCACTGGACCGCTCCTCGTCTATGATGGGCGCGGATGGAGGAAAGCGAGGTAACGACGATAGTCGCCAGGGAGGTACCCAGGGCGATATGCATGAGATAGGCCGTGGGCACCTCGGCCCTGGCGCCGAGGATCCAAAACAGCACCGGCACGATCACCACGCCGCCGCCGATCCCCAGCAACCCCGCCAGGATTCCCGCGACAACCCCCAACAACAATAGACTGGCGATATCCATTCGATTCTCGACCCCTCAATCGGAAAATTTCCTCGACTCGAAACATCCCGAACATGACAACAAGTCGCGTCGAATCTCATCACCCCCGGCGATGAAAGCTCCTCGTCCTGCCTGGAATGGATCCTTCGTCGCCATCAATCATCCAATGATTTCCAAGTATTTTTTATGTACTTTCATAGCACGGCCCTTGGCCGCGGCCAAAAGGTCGAGTATCCCCATCGATGATGTTGTCATTTCGAGCGAAGCGAGAAATGACATACGGTTCAATGTAGAAAACCGTGTCCAAGCATTCGCGCGGTCATGTCGGCGGTCATGTCGATTGTCGAGGGGAAATTGCATGACAATGACCGTCATCATGGCCTGAACCAGGCCGCCTCCATCCCTTCCGCCAAAACCATCCTGCAGGCATCCACATCCACCGTACCCGATTCCGGCAGTTTACCTCGTCCCCGAACCAGGTCTTCCAGGTAACGTTCGATGCCGTACTGGGCCGCAAAGAGACAAGGCGCGCTATATATCACGATGGACACACCGGCCTCTTCCATCTCCGGTAACGTCCAATTCGGGCTTCGACCATCATGGAGTCGATTGACCATGATTGGGCATTGCACTTCCTGGCGTAATTGCCGAATCACCTCCAGATCGTCGATGGCCTCCACCATCACCCCATCGGCGCCCGCTTCGGCATAGGCCACGGCCCGATCCATCCCTTCCTCCGGGATCACGGCATCGGTGCGGGCAATGACGAAGAGTTCGTCTCGGGATTTCAAGGCATGGTTCAATTTGATCAGATACTCCCCGATGGGCAGTATCCGTTTGCCTTCGGAGTGCCCACACCTTCGAGGGCGTTGCTGATCCTCCAACATCACCGCGGAAATACCATTGTTCTCCAGGGCATGCACCGTATTCGCCGCCATGATCTCATCGCCGAGACCATCGTCGATATCCACCAGGATATGGCTCTCCGGGAGGACATGCCGGATGCGCGAAGCGTAATCGAGCATGTCCCGCCAATTGGCGAAACCGATGTCGGGTATCCCATAACAGCTTGCGGAAAAACCGAAACCGCTACAAAAAACACCATCGAAATGCTTCGCGACAAGGCATGCCGAAAAGACGTCATAAACACCGATAAGGGGTAATATCTTGTTGGATTCGATCCGTTCACGGAAAGAAATCCCGGCGTGTTTAGCTTGTAATTTCATCATTATTGATTCTCTCACGTTCCGAGTACGCGGTTTGGATCGATATCGAACCCCATGGCTTCGAGTTTCCTGACCGAATCGATTCTCCACGTGCCTGGTTCATCAAAAGGGAGCATCACGGGAAATCACTGCCAGCGAAGCTTCTCTTTGATCCGATGAAGCGTGATTTGATATTAGTAGAGCAAAACCTAGTGTTTTGTAAAACTCGACTCGTTCGCGAAACGCCGGTTTTGCTTTACCAATGCTGTGCCATGCCTTAATGGTTCGAGGCAAAGCTTCGCTAGCAATCATCACTCGTTACACCTCATCCTGAAACAAGCGGATATAATCCTGGTATGTAAAACGTCGATTGCGCTTCTGGTTGGTCAGTTCGTGGAGGATTCCATGCTCGACCAATTTGGCAACGAGATTATTGGCTGCCGGGGAAGAGACATTCGTTAGTTCCTTCACTTCGCGGACGGAGAGAATGGGGTGCCGATAGAGGTATTCCAAGACACGGTGCCCATTGCCGGAGGCACGCCCGAGTTTATCCGTAATTACCTGGCGGTGTTGCTCGCGCAGCATGAGAATCTGCCGGGCCGTGTTGGTAGCTTGCCGACTCACCTCGAAAACGCTCTCCAGAAAGAAAATCAGCCACTCTTCCCAGGCACCCCGATCACGGACGGCCTGAAGGTGCTCATAATATTCCTGGCGATGGTGCTTGAAGAAGTGGGAGAGGTACAGCACGGGTTTCAACAGGACCTTTTTCTCACACAGTAAAAAGGTAATCAGCAAACGCCCGATGCGCCCATTACCATCGAGAAACGGGTGGATGGTCTCGAACTGGGCATGGGACAGGCCGATTTTGATCAGCAGTGGAAGCTGCGTGTCTCCATGCAAGAAACGCTCCAGCTCGCCGAGCGCCACCGGTACTTCATGGGGAGGCGGTGGAACGAAGGTCGCTTCACGCAATGCGCAACCGGCGGAACCAATCCAGTTCTGGCTGGTGCGCAACTCCCCGGGGGTTAGATGTTGTCCCCGAGCGCCGCTGAGCAGCTCCGTATGGATCTCGCGGATGAGTCGTACGGAAATTGGTAGCTCTCGTAATCGTTCAAGACCATGATTCATGGCGCGGACGTAGTTGAATACTTCATCGACATCGCTCGGTCTGCTGGGTGAGTACATCCGAGCCTCGGCGGTGAGCACATCCTGCAAGGAACTTTGCGTACCCTCGATTTGACTGGAAAGCACGGCCTCCTTGCGAATGTACATTGTGACGAAAAGGTCGGAATTCGGCAGGGTCTGAATCGATCCATCAAGACGTCCGAGGGCCCGGTCGGCCCGTGAAAGTAAATTTTGCAGTTTTCCTTTCAGCTCGATGGGCGGATCCGGAGGTAGTGGCGCCGGAATGAATGCCTTGTAACCATTCATCTGGTTGACATATCGTCCTGCCCTGGTGTCGTTATTCGATTTCGCCATGGGTATATTTTGTTTATTTCCCACTCATCTTCGCAAATGAGTCAAGTTTTATAAAACACTGATTTTGCCCTACTACTACCAAATCATGCTTCATCGGATCAAAGCGAAGCTTCGCTAGTCATACACCCCGATCAAGACCTCGAGTAAGCAACTTCTTTATTTAAGTTTGGTTTATCATAGCGAGATTTTTCTTCCATATTAAAGGCTGCCTTTACTATGGACCAAGGCTTTGCATTCAAGATCGACCCCTATCCTCCCGACGATGAAAGATATGCCCCATGCAGAATGGGCAAAGCGCAGCGTGCCCACCATCGATCCAACGATCATGAAGGAAGCTTCCATCACCCCGGAAAACAAAAGAGCGGTTGCTGTTTCATCGTAAAATCATAAGGAGTCAGCCATGGATATTGGGATTGGAGCCAAACAGATCCACGACATCGCTAAACAGCAGGGTTGGATCGACCAGCTCCTCGCGTTATTCAAAAAGAGAGTCAAGGTATTGATGCTGGGATCGAGTGGCGTCGGAAAAACCAACCTGATTCAATCGTTGACCACGGATATGCCCGAGGTCATCCATTATTCCACCAGAACAAGCGGTACCCCCGCTTCTTCCATGGAGATAAACAAGGTCCCTTTTTCCTTCATCGACACACCGGGACAGGAAGCTCACGAAAGCATTCGAAGGCAAGCCATCCGGGAACATTGTGGTTCGCTGGATCTGCTCATCGATGTCGTATGCTACGGATACCATGAGTATGCCCGAGGGAAAGCGCGGGCGATTACCCAGAATGGGACCATAAACCCGGAATATCTCGCGGCGAATCGGAGACGTGAGATCAGAGAGCTTCAGGAGTGGAGCGGGATACTGGGTGGCACTGCACCCTAACCCGGCAAAGCCGGAACCAAAATTCCATCGCATGGAGGACATGTTAGCG
>CAZSVE010000063.1:0-17656 GCA_964610175.1 uncultured Thiotrichales bacterium | reverse complement strand
GGGGAATCAACCCCTTCGCGGCAACGGGGAGGGAGTGGCTAAGGCCTCTCCCTTATCCACTGCCGGCGCGTGGGCAGATGAGATGCCGGAGCGGTCGAATGTGAGGTATGGCGTCCGATGTTGCCACACCAATGCCCCGATGAATATCATCTCTGCCATGAATATCACCCCCGATCATCTGCCCAAATCACTCGCAGGCAAGCCGCCCATCGGGCTTTCCAACTTTCCGGAACTGATTCGGGAAGGATATTCCTACGTGGATAAATCCCTTCTGATCCGGTCGGTACTGGATTCGCCCGCCCAGGTATTGCTGCTGCCCCGTCCCCGGCGTTTCGGCAAAACCTTGAACATCTCCATGCTACGGACCTTCTTCGACCGGGGCATGCCCGGTAGCGCCGAACTCTTCCGAGGGCTCGATATCGAACGGGCCGGGGAAGAGTACGCCACCCACCAAGGGCGCTATCCGGTGGTGTTTCTGACTCTGAAGGATGTAAAGACCGACAACTGGGACGATTGCATTGGACATCTGCGTCAGCTTATTTCCAGAGAGTTCAAACGCCACGAAATGTTGTTGGAGAGTGGATTCCTGGATACGGAAGAACAAAAACAATTTCGAAAGATCCGCTTATGCGAGTGCGCTGGATATGAACTGGAAAGGAGCCTTTCCAATCTCCTCTATCGAGTCGGGCCTGGGTCGGGCCGATATCCTCATGAGCCCGGTGGGGTCGGCTAAGCGCGGCATCGTCATGGAGTTCAAGCGGCTTGGTGAGAACGAGTCCATGGAGGAGCAGTTGCAGGCGGCGCTTGCCCAGATCGAGGAAAAACGATACGCCGCTACCCTGCGCGGCGAGGGGTGCCGGGAGGTGCTGGAATTGGCCATCGTGTTCGATGGCAGGCGGCTTGAGATCCGGAAGCGCCTGTCGGAGTTGCCGGAGATGACCCGTAATCAGTCCTTGAACGGAAGGTCGATTCAGACCTCACTTTCATGGCAACCTGCGGGACAGATTTCGACCCGGAGATTTTATGAATCGCGGGCCACTGAACCCCATCTAGTGAAGCTTCGCTTCAAACCGACATGTATGGCCCGCGCCGCGCGAAAATCGGACTTTTCACCAAGTATGAAGTCGATTATCGGCGTGCCGACCTCAATGAAGAAACTGTCGATCTTCGAACCGTGTGCAGGAAAACCGCGCGTACGATTCGGAGGGAGGGGGAGCCGAAATACCCCTCCCTATAGCGAAAAGAGTTTGCCATTTGCGCGTGTAGGGAACGGCCTCCGTGCCGTTCCCTACAGGGACGAAATTAGAAAGTACTCAAAATACTGCTACTCTTTACGATTGAAGAATCCAGTAAAAGACCAATTCGTTCAGCTTTGCAACTTTTCCTTAAAAGGCATTTTCTTCGACCTACACGGTAAATAAGGCAGAAAGTTTTTCTCCTAAACAGCGATAGAGTAACAGACAATTCTCAGTATTGATGAGATCATCAGAAAAACGAGGCACCCAGGCGGCAAGATGTTCATCCCATAACTCATGCCATAGATCACTGTCGGTGGCGAAATCGGATTTTTCCAGCAGATACGCAGCACACTCCAGCATCGCACCTAAATAATCCGGCGATATGTCGTTCGCTTCCAGACCGACACGCAGATACAGCCCGGCCAGTTCTACGGTGGGAGCCCCCCCCCGATAAGCAGATTCAAACGGCGGGCACAAAGTTTTCGGATAATTGCTTATAAAAAGGCGGGTATGTTCGGATTGCCAATGGGGCAAACCCAGGGTGGAAAGTTCCGCGATTGGATCATGCAACCAAGCATGTTCGTCAGCCAATGCCGCAAGTACTACAAATGAATCCGCCTCCGGCGCGGCCAAAAGGCCCGCCAGGAGGCGTAAATGATTAGGATCAGGCCATCCTGCCATTTTCTTCTTGTTTTACCGAGATAGTCCGTATTAGGTTTTTCGCAGTAAGGATATTTTTGATGATCAGCGTCAGGATATTGGGACACAATCCCAACGCTTATCGATCCGGTACCTTACCACGGATATGCATATACACCTGCATACATGAAATAATGCCGAAGCAAATATCCACCTATCATGACCAAGATTGAGGCCATGATAATAGGCATATGGCTCGTCCAGCCTTTGACGACACCCTTGAGTTCCAATAGAAAAGGAACGATCAAGCCAAAGCCGATGAAACCGATAAGCCAGCCGAGATCGTTGAACAGTAATTTGAACGACTCCGCCACTGCAGATCCCTCCCCCATTCGAAGGTACTGGAAGAAGGCAAAGATCACAATCAGTTCAGCAGCGATAAGACCCAGATCCGTACGTTCGTAGAAGGCACGAATTCCGTGATCTTCAGGGTCTTTGATAAAGACATTGAGCACCACAAGCAGGAAAGCCATAGCCGTAGAAAAGGCCGAAATGGTGAAAAGTACCGGTATTGCAGGATTGTTCCATAGCGGCACCGCCGGAAAGGATTGAAGCAGAAGGCCGGTGTAAACCGCAACGCCGGTACCACTGATAGTTGCGATCCAACCCAGGACTTTGCGATGACGCCCGCAAAACATCGCCATCTTACCAACAAAAGACGAACGCAGAATTCCCCCTATCACAGGAATTTTCTGAAAAGAAGGAGACTCCACCAAGTAAGGCAACGAGTACAGCACACCGAAAATCATCGACCAAGTGATGAATTGGGTACCCCAGGCTATCCAGGCATCCGGCTTATTGAACACCACCAAAGGATTTAAAACATGGACCACTGCGACACGATCCAAAAGGTGCACGAACAACAGACCGGAACCAAGACCTAGCATGGCGATGCTAGCGATCATTCCCGAAATCGCCAGACTCGGGTGCCTTTTCAGGTACATATCGGTCATGAAGGCAACAGCCATGACTGCCGCACCCATGCCACCGAGAAAGAGATAGACGGCAAACCACCATGTCCACCAATCTTGAGTCATAAAACTGACGGTTGCATCCATTAGCCTCTCCTTTTCAGGTCATCGATGTAATAGACGTTAGGACGAGTGCCCAGGTAAGGCATCAGTGGCCGTGCCAAGCCACCTGCCACCAGTTCGGTTATGGGATCGCCCGGATCATCGAGATTTCCAAATATGCGCGCCGTACCGACACAGGTTTCGACACAAGCCGGTACTTTCCCTTTTGCTACCCGATGCGCACAGAAATCACACTTGTCCACGCTTGGGCTCTTACGCTCGAAATCCTGGCCATAGAATTTCTCGCCCTTGTCGATATCATCGTAGGTTATGGCATAACGGGCCTTATAGGGACAAGCCATGGCGCAGGCACCACAGCCCATACAAGTCTTTTCATCTACCATGATGATGCCATTGTCCATCTGGTAGGTAGCACCCGTCGGGCATACCGTCATGCAGGGCGGGTTCGAACAGTGGTTGCACAACCGTGGAAAGAAACGGCGAACAACATTATCCGTGGTGCTTCCAATCTCCTTATCGTGGACCCAGGTTCGCCATGCTCCTTTCCACACAGGTACCTGGTTCTCCATGGCACAGGCGACCATACAGGCATTGCAACCAACACAGGTGTTCAGATCGATTACCATGGCATAGCGTGTCATGCCGCACCTCCTTCGAGTTTGGTCACTCGGATAGTGAATTCCTGAGAGCGGAATCCCGCCACGACCGGATCGACGCTGTAGGGAATCAATTTATTGGTGGCCGTACCAATACCCGCGGTCCGTGTCAACTGAGGGTTCTCCACACCAAAGGCAGAATGGAGGAAGAGTGCATCTTTATGTATCTTCCGAGTGACGTATGCGATACCGTCTGCCTTCTGCCCTGATTTTTTGTTGGTGAGTCGGATGGCGTCACCTGTTTTTATCCCAAGTGGCTCAGCCCGATCAGGATGAACCCATACACCGGTATAGATATCCCTCTTGAACTCATTGATGGCCTTCAATACCGGATTATTGCTATTGGTCGAGGCATAGGAGACACTTGGTGCCTTGCCATAGGTGAAATAAAATTCATCCTTTGCAAGGGGGGCATCCATGGTCTCCCCATCCCGACATTCCGTTAGGATGTGCGCAGCCATTGGACTGAAATGCGGACCCTTGGCATCATCCTGACGTATGCTATCGAAAAGATAACTAAAGAACTCGACTCGTCCGGTCGGTGTAGGCATGGCTAATTTCCGCGGCATGCTTGCATGTTTCAGGATATCCTTACCCTTCTCCTCTGTGAACACACCCTTTTCTCGGAGGAGACGATCGAGCTCCTCGGGCGTTTTATGGGCCTTTTTTGCAGAAACGCCAAAGGATACTTTTCGGCATGCAGCCGAAAACGGGCTCTTGTTTCCGGCTTCCTTGAGCTGTGCTAATTCCTTTCCAACCAACTCCGCTGGTAACCCTACCAGTTGCTGTACCGCACCCATAAAATGCTTTGTTCCCCTTTCTCCGCTGAGGATCTTCGTCAAAGCCAACAATATATCCGGCGATTCCTGGGTGTCGTAGAGCGGTTCGATAGCGGCATAGCGCGTAGTCAGAGCAAGATCATGGTTAACACCGTTTCCATAAAGGATAGGTTCGTCACGCTCGAGATAAGTGGAGTTGGGCAAAATTACATCGGCATAGGGCGTGGTGTCTGATGGCAACACATCTACGACGACGACCAACTCCATATTTTTATGGGTGAGGATATCTTTCCATCTGCTTTCCGGATAATAGTGTCGCATCGGATTGGCAGCATTGACAAGCAAAGCGCGACTTCGGTACGGCTCACCTTTGTAGGTCAATTTACCTTCTACAGATTCCTTATATCCGGTATCGGCCATGGCTGGCCAATACACATAATCGCGCCCCGCAGCCTTTTCCTGCTCTCTGAATGCCCAGGACCAACAAGGTTTTCCATGCTGCTTAAAGGGATTGAAGACGACACCGGCAACCAACTCCAGGAATGGTCTCCCTGCTAAAGTCACAAGCGGTGGACCAGGAGGATGGGCCTCGCCCTTGAACATGGCCTGCGCCAGCATGCCGTTAGTTTCGGTTAATTTCTGGTTCTGATTCTCGGCCTTATGATGAAACTCACCGCTCATAATCCAGCCACCGGGTTTGTCGATACCACCGGTCAACGCTTGGATCATAGCCTGCACACGCCGCACCATCATCATATTGCCATAGCGTGCACCGTGCCAACCCGGATCGATAATGGATGGGCGGGCGGTGCCGAATTCATGCGCGATGCGGTAAATGATCTCGGCGGGAATACCGGTAGTTTTGGAAGCCCACTCCGGCGTACAAAACTCGATTTCCTCGTATTGCGCCTGCATGACCGTCACTACCGTACGACCATCATCCAGTTTAGTGTCTTTGGGTACCTTGAGTCCGGGGAATAAAGACTTACCACCTACATCCCGCAAATTGTTGTTCGTAAAGGCAGGAAGTGTCCGAATATCACCGTCATGATCCATGACTTGTGGGCGTCCATCGCTATCATTGGCAAGTTGCCATTGACCTTTGCTGTCCTTATAGACCAGAAACGGCATGTTGGTATAGTTGCGCAGAAACCCGTCGTCGTAATAGCCTTCGTTCAACATGGTGCGCAACATGGCCAACATGAAGTCGAGATCGGTACCGGGCCGGATGGGAATCCATTCATCGGCCTTCGCGGCAGTCTCCGAGCAGCGGGGGTCTACCGCAATTACCTTGGCACCATTCTTCTTGCCATTGGCAAAACGCACCATGCGGCAGGTGGATACCCCGGCAATCGAGGCGTTATTACCCATAAATAGGATATAACGGGCATTATCGTAATCGGGTAATACCTCGTCATGAATATTGAAGTTACCGGTAACGCCATCGGTACCTAAATGACCGGTGGTTACACAGTGCTGCATAGGAGAGGCAATGATGTTGGGTATACCATTTGCCACGGCAAATGGCACCGCCCAATACATATAAAATACACAGGATGTCCATCCTCCCATCATAGTCCATTCCCAGGGTTGAATTTTGGCGGATTTATTCTTGGCAGCGATGTATTCCCACGCCTCTTCCCAGCTTGCCTGCCGAAACTTGTATTCTCCGCGTTTGGAGCCTTCCACTCGGATGAGTGGTGTCTTTAGTCGGTCGGTGTCGTAAGTCTGACGTAATCCCGCCTGACCACGGGCACAGATCTTACCGCGGTTCAGCGTTGAATGCGGGTTACCATCCAGCTTGACGACCCTCTTTTCACCGTTGTTGGTGTGGGTAGTTACCTTGACATTACAGAGCGATGAGCAAAAGTTACAGATACTGTAGGAAATCTCCTCATTGCGTTCCGTATCCTTTGATATTGGTTTTCCAAGAAGTTCCGCGGGCTTAAGCAGAGCAAGCCCGGCACCGCCGTAGGCAGTCGATTTCAAAAAGGTGCGGCGTGTGAGCCGCGGATATTTCCACGCCATGGTGGTCCCCCTCCCGTTAGGATGGATGATTATATCGTTCTTGTTGTGCTTCTATATGTTCTATACCCGGAACTCGCCTGATCTTTCCTAAGCGGTTACCCGGTGAAACTTCCAGACTCCGGGTAAAGCAAGGAACGTGCCAAACCCATGATCATGGGCTCGAAATATCGAAAAAAGTAGCGGACAACATATTGAAATTCAATAATAAAGCATTGTTTTTTCCCTTTCCATATCCTCCATAAACGAGCTCATTAGCTAAAGATTTACGTCAGATCTCTAAAGATTTACGCCAGATTTGTCATACAGACGCTATCGAAAATGATATGATTGTCAGTGTTCTCGATGAAGGTCGTTCCCCGAACCCCATGAACTCAATCCTAGCGAAGCTTGTGCTCGAACCGACATGACCCGGCATCGGTAAAGCAAAACTGGCATGTCGTAAAACTCGACTTATTTCCGAAGCTGAGCAGGAAATAAATCAAAATAAAGCCCCCCCGAAGAAAACCTTGCCAAAAGACGGCAAACAACATCCGGGAAATATTTCCGAAGTCACTTCCAAGCCAAGGAAATACCCAACGCTTTGGTTACGAAGCATACACTCATGAGAAAAGTCTCTACAGCCAAGATAGACGACGCGCCGCTCGTACCCCCGTCGGCGGAGATTATCACCATTCTCGATGGCTATTCGGCTCCCTCTATTCTAGTGGGCGCTGACTATCGCATCCTCGCGGCGAATCGCGCCTACCGGAACCGCTATGCCCGCGGTCGCAATCCTTGTCAGCAATATTGCCACTCGGTCTCCCACGGCAACCCAATGCCTTGTGATCAGGCAGGAGAACAATGCCCACTTCAAGGCAGCAAGGCAACCGGAGGGCTGCAACGAATCCTACACGTACATCATACACCGAACGGCACGGAACACGTCGAGGTAGAGACCCGGCCCATACGAAACGAAGCCGGCGAGATTCTCTACTACATGGAGATCCTGCGGCACATCGGTACCGCAAGCACGGACTCGGAAGAGATTCAAACTCCGATAGGAAATTCACCGACCTTCAACCATATGCAGGAACTCGTCCGGCGAGTTGCCAAGAGCAACGTGGCCGTACTACTGCTTGGCGAATCGGGAGTAGGCAAAGAGCTGGTCGCGCAAGAAATCCACAAAGCCAGTAAGCGGGCACAACAGGCCTTCGTGGCCGTAGAGTGCTCCGGCCTTACCGAATCCCTCTTCGAAAACGAGCTCTTCGGACACGAGAAAGGGGCCTTCACGGGCGCATACACCCAAAAAATCGGATTGGTGGAAGCCGCCCACGGTGGCACGCTGTTGCTCGACGAAATCGGGGACATTCCCCTGCCGATCCAAGTCAAACTGCTGCGTCTTCTCGAAACAGGCACCTACCGGCGCGTTGGCAGCATCCAACTGGAATACGCGGACTTCCGCCTCATCTGCGCCACCCATCAGAATCTCGATGCAATGGTAAAAGCGGGCACACTTCGACAAGACTTGTACTACCGAATCAGCACGTTCCCCATCCGTTTGCCGGCACTGCGAGAGCGCCGGGAAGACCTCCCCCTGCTAGTCGATGCCCTGCTGCGAAAAGTCAACGGGTCCCAAGGGCTATCCCTGCACCCCGAAACCATGAGTCTTCTCGCCGATTACCATTTCCCGGGTAACATTCGAGAGCTGCGTAATATCCTGGAACGGGCAAGCCTCCTGGTCGATGGCAAAATAATCCTTCCCATGCATCTGCCCGAGGAATGCCGTGTCCAGCAAAACTTCATCTCGCCATTCCACGACACCATCGGAAACCACCAGGACAACCTCGAAGAGGTCCTTCCACTCGATGTGGTAGAAGAAAAATATCTTCGCAGCATCCTGCTCAAATACCCAGACGCCAAACGAAAAATCGCCGAAAAACTCGGCATCAGCGAACGAACCCTGTACCGCAAGGCCCGTTACTTCAGGATACATACCTGACGGACATCCAAAGGCCTACACTCAGAAAATTCAACCAGGGTAAAATCTCGGAACCCCCTGCACCGAACCATGGCCATGTCGACTCGGACCTCGGGCCAACGTCGAACCTCGGGCTGGCCTATGGGCCGGCTGGGCCAACTGGCTATTGACACCCATCGTCACCATCCCCGAAGATGGCCAAGCGCCCTACTTTCAAGGTATCGGAAAAACAAAGACACTTGAGAGAACCGGTGCGCGTGTCTGGACCCATCCCGCTTCGGTCCTGGCGCGAAGCGCCAACCTGTTCCCTCATCGAATTTCGCCTCGCTAAAAACTTCGAGACGTAACGCCCATCCAGATCCGCTCACATCATCCCCAACGGAGAAACCCATGATCGTCACTTGCGTTTCCGTACATGTAAAACCTGAAAACATCGATGATTTCATCGAAGCCTCCAGGGAAAATCACCAAGGCTCCATCGCAGAACCTACCAATCTGCGCTTCGATGTACTTCAATCCAAGGAAGACCCCAGCCGTTTTCTGCTCTACGAGGCCTACGAAGACGAAGCAGGCGCGAAAGCCCACAAAAATACCCCCCATTATCTCGCCTGGCGGAAAGCTGTGGATCCCTGGATGGAAAGGCCTCGCGAGGGCGTACCGTACGTAGCCATCGCATCGTAATTCCCGTCGTTTCTCTCGGCTCTGGCACCGACTCCAGCGATACCGATGCGACATCGAAGAGGACCCCATCGACCCACGATCCTGGCTGGCTGAATCATTGCCACACGGCGCGGGGGACCTCCGATCCCGGCAAAACCCGACAGACCCAACACGACAACTCACCAATCAATCCGCTATGCACGACTTCGACTATGGGCGGGTCCCGCCCATCTATTTCGGGAGTGGAAAACTCTCCCGTTTGCCCACCATTACATCCCAACTAGGCGGCAAACGCATCCTGCTCGTAACAGGCGGGGCCTCTCTGCAGGCATCCGGAAAACGCCAATACATCGAAACCCTGCTACGAAACGCCGGTATCGCCGTTCATTCCGTCGCCTGTCCCGGCGAGCCGAGCACATCATTCATCGACGACACCTGCGCTCGATTTCGTTCGCGATCCATCGATGTGGTCGTGGGCATCGGCGGCGGCAGCGTCGTGGACGCCGGAAAGGCCATCTCCGCCATGCTGCCCCATGAAAACTCCATCTTCGACCACATCGAGGGCGTAGGACGCGGCATACCCTACAATGGCGTCAAGAAACCCTATATTGCCGTACCGACCACTTCCGGCACCGGGAGCGAAACCACCAAAAACGCCGTCATCAGCGAGGTCGGTCCCACGGGCTACAAAAAATCGCTACGTCACGACAACCTCATCCCCGACGCAGTCATCATCGATGGCGAGCTATTGATCTCCTGCCCGCCGGAGATTACCTTCGCCTGTGGAATGGACGCCTTCACCCAGTTATTGGAGCCCTACCTATCCCCACGGGTCTCCAGGTTGACCGAGGCCATGGCCTGGAGTGGCTTCGAGGCCATCGCCGAAAACTTTCCCCATGTCTGCGACGCCGCCTCCCACGACACGAAGGCACGCCAGGGCATGGCCTATGGGGCGCTGCTGTCCGGCGTCGCCCTTGCCAATGATGGCGTCGGCATCGTGCACGGATTGGCCTCTCCCATCGGTGGACGCTTCCCCATCCCCCACGGCGCGGTATGCGCCACACTGACGGCCCCCTCGGTGCGTGCCAATCTCGAGGCCTTGCGCGCCCGCGCCCCCCAAAGCCCCGCCCTCGACAAGATGGCCCGGGTCGGTGCGTTGTTATCCGCTCATGGACATGGACAAGGTGCCCATCCCCTCCCCGATCGGGAAATTTCCATGCCGAGCAACTCCCTGGAAATCGGCAACTCGGCAAGGGACCGAGACAAGCATTGCGATGGGCTCCTCGACATCCTCGACGAATGGACACGCGACTTCCACGCACCGCGCCTTGGCCAGTACGGGATACGCGAGCAAGACCTCGATGCAATCGCCGAAAAGGCACAAAACCGCAACAACCCCATCGAACTTACACAGGGCGAGATCCGGGAAATGTTGCAGGAAAGGCTCTAGCGAAGCCTCGCTGGAAACATGGAACAATCGAATAAACAATCGGATCGAGACAACGCTATCGGTGACCTACGGATCTCGATGGGTCCCGAATTACCCGCTATACCGGAACGCCTGCTCCTGGCCCATGCCCGCGGCGAGGTCCTTTTCCTGGCCGGGGCCGGGGTTTCCCGGTCCGCTGGTCTACCCGATTTTGGTGGACTGGTACTGGCCGTCTACAAAGCGCTCGATTCAACTGTTCATACCACCATCTCCGATATCCTCTCCGATGTTCCACCCACGGCCTATGACCGTTGGAAGCATTATCTGTCCCACCATCTGACCGATTACAGAATCATCGCCGAGATCGAGCGCTTTTTCAGCAGGGACTACGATGTGGCCCTGGGCATGCTGGAGCGGAGAATGGACAAGCAATCCCATAAGGCAAGCCGCGTCAGGAAAAGGGTAGTGGAAGTACTGCGCGAATCCAGCCTCGGGCCCACCCCGATTCACCGGGCTCTGATACGCCTCGCCGACCGGGGTGGCGCGACGGCCATCCTGACCACCAACTTCGACCTTCTGCTGGAGGATGCCGCCCGAAGGTTGCGCCAACCGCTCCAGACATACGCCCTGGGCGCAATTCCGAGACCGAGCCACAGAACCGATTTCACCGGCATCCTCCACCTCCATGGGGCGCTGGATCGCGATCCGAAAAGGTACTCGGACCTCATCGTCACCGATCAGGATTTCGGGGAGTTTTATCTGCGCCGGCGCATCGTGCCGGATTTTATCTACGACGCGGCCCGGCTGTTCCATCTTGTGCTCGTCGGCTACAGCGCCAACGACCCGCCCATGCGCTATCTCCTGAATGCCGTCGCCGGGGACTCCGCGCGCTTTCCCGATCTCAAGGAGCGTTTTGTTTTCGTGGACACCCACGACCCGGTTGCGCTGAAGGATTGGAAAGGCCGCGGAATCATTCCCATTCCCTACGACCCGGCGGACGGTCATGCTGCCCTTACCGCCACCCTGGAACGATGGGCCGATCTGTCGGCCATCGATGGCAAGAAAACTCTGGTGGATCGGGAGATCAAGCGCATGGTTCGGACGGGGCGAGGTAATGCCAGCGATGCCGACCGGGACCTGTTCGACCACTTGATCCGGCGCACGGACCCGCAGGAACGCACCCGTCTCTCCGGATTGGCCTCCTGACACAAGGCGGACCTCGGCTGGCTCGACGCCATCATCGAAATTGCGGCGCGGCACCATCCGGCGCCCACACCGGCGGAATCGCGCTGCGGGGATACCCATGGAGCGGAGCAGATGGCGCGTTGGGCCGCGATGGTATTCCTGGAGGGCCGGATCAAAGAACGGGCCACCATCGACTGGGCGCTGGGGCTGGGGCTGGGGCTGGAACCCAGCGATACCATCCGACGTGGGGCGGTGCTGGATCTCCTGGACAGATGGGCGCTGCAAAACGGAGAAAAACCAGGCGAGCCCTGGCGATCCGCATGGCGTTTTATCGAGGAGAGCTGGCGTCAACCAATAGTCGGAAATAACGGGGTCAAAGTAATTTTTGCCCAGGATCGACTGCGTTCCGGGGAGAGATCCGGTTCGCTCATCGATGCCATGCTCGAGATCGTCGCGCCCCGCCTCGAGATCGAATCATCCTCGCGTTCATATCGGCTTTACCCGACCCCTTACCGAAAACTGCCGAGGCACCCTAAAAAGGTCCAGGACCTCCTCTCGATGAGGCTTACGAGTGGAGAGGTCGTCGACCCGGATGCGTTGGGATTGAAAGAGTTGGAAGACCGGTCGTTTCTCGCCTCCCTTGCCGGGGCGTTGGAGTGCACTGTGGCCAGCGGGTTGGAATTGGCCCGGCGTATCTATCCGGACGTGGGTCTGGAACACGCTATTTGGCCCCTTTTCGCCTGGGCTCGATATCCCGCGCAATGGTCCGGACGACGATCCGGTGATGGTGCGCGGAGGAAATCGGGCTATTGGCGAGAAGAATGCGAATAGCCTGGTAAAGCCGCCTCCCAATCAATTGATCTATAATAGTGTTTCAAAATGATTCCGATAAAATTCCATGGAGAAAAACGATGGCAAATGAAAAACTCGCATTACTGGTCCACGGCTTGAATGGCGTTGTTACCTTCGAGGGGATGAAGCTTTTGGCCGAAATCGTGGAAGGCGAAATCCCATTGGTAAAAGTAGCGGTTGAAGATCGGGAGGAATTCCCCATCTATCTTACCGTGGATGACGATCAGATCTTGTGTACCACCTATCTATGGAAGGAAAACGAGATAGATCCGGCAAGGCGCACCGATCTCCTGGAGGACATGTTGACCATGAATCTACCCATGCCACTTTCCTCTTTCGGGAAGGTTGGCGATCAATACCTCATTTTCGGCGCCATGGCCGTCGGTTCCCGCATAGAGGAGATACAACACGAGATTTGCATTCTAAGCGACAATACATTGAATGCCGTCGAGACCATGAGTGGATACCTGGTACCCACGAACTGATACGATAAGTCGAACCCGGCGAAGCTTCGCCTCGAACCCATGAAACATGATTTGGTATCGAGGGCAAAATTGGCGTTTTGTAGAACTCGATTCATTTGCGAAGCCGAGCGAGAAATAAACAAATTACGATGGAGATAAACCATGAGTGTCTGGAAAAAACTATTCACGGCGGTGCGTGGCGCCGCTACCGAGGCCGGCGAAACCATCGTCGACAACCAAGCACTACGTATCCTGGATCAAGAAATGCGTGATGCCCGCACACAACTCAAGAACGCCAAGGAAAATCTTACCGCTATCATGGCCGAAGACATGGTCGTGCACCGCGCTGTCAAGGATCTCCGTTCCAGGATCGAAGAGCACGAAGGTTATGCGGCAAGGGCCCTGGAACAAGGCAACGAGACCCTGGCATTGGAGATCGCCAACAAGATCGCCGAGTTCAGCAATGAACTGGAGGCACAAGAGCAACTCGCTCAAGGGTATGTGGCCAACATAACGCAACTCAAGCGCACCATCGCCGAAACCGAGCGCAACATCAAGATGATGCAGCGGGAGATCTCGGTGGTCAAATCCACCGAGGCCGTGCAAAAGGCCAATACGGCGATTGCAGCCAAATTCTCCGGTGCCGATTCATCCATGCTTCGGGCGACGGATTCCCTGGAGCGCATCAAGGCCAAGCAACAAAAACGCACCGATCAAATGAAAGCCGCCGTGGATTTGCAAAAAGAGGCGTCCGGCGATGATTTGCAGACCAAACTCAAGGCGGCCGGGATCGTCAGTGGCGCTGCATCCGCCAATGCGGTGCTCGAACGGATCAAGGCCAAAAAGGGTGGGGGATAGAAAAAAATCCAAAGAGAAAGTCCCACGGATAATTACGCCCTGAACGATGAAAACATGGCGCTTCGAAAAATCCGTGGGAAATCCATTGCCACCCATGCCGGATCCGGTATGGGCAGTTCGTGGATTTCGCTTCGTGATCGTGTGGAATCGTGTGAAAACTCTGGTGGAAAACCTCTTGTAAGCTTACGGTGTACGCCTCCCTGCTTATGGATGGTTTTCCCACGAGGTTTCCACACGAAAGGTATGGCGAGAAATTTCGAATCCTTCCCTCGATGACCATACGGGCGATAGATCTGGACCATACGGGCGAAGATCCGACTGATCCGTCCCCCGTCGGTTATCCTGGTCGGGGATGTGTCCGCAACACCGCTCTCGAAGACCGCCGGGTGTTTTTGCAACACTGCTTCCAGCTCTGTCTCCAGCCCCGTCGGCTATCCATTTCCCTTTATCGACCGCTTGCCTTCACGGTGTCGTCGGCGCGTCCGACATAGTGATAAAGGCCATCCTCATCGACCCAGAACCTGTCACCAGTGTCACACCATTCCCCAAGGATGGTTTTCCTGGTGGCCTGGTGTTTGTTCCAATATCCCGGAGTAATGCTGTCTCCTCGGATGAGAAGGGTGCCGATCTTTCCCCGTGGCAGCTCGTAACCGGCGTCATCGACGATCCGGGCATGGTATCCCGGTACCGTCTGCCCCATGCTGTTTCCCCTGGCCTTTCCAGGCCGATTGGAGAGAAAGATATGTAGCGCCTCCGTGGATACGATCCCATCCAGGATCTCCACACCGAAGCGCGCAAGCCATTTCTCGAAGATGGGATCTGGCAACGGCTCCCCCGCCGATATACATAGGCGGACTTGGCCGAGGCTCTCCCTCCCCTCGTTTTCCGCAGTCCGCAATAGTGCCGCATAACTGCTGGGCGCGGCGTAGAAGACCGTAACCTGGTGTTTATCGATGGTATCGAACACGAGGTTCGGTTGGGGCTCGTCGGGGAGGAATATACTGGTACCGCCGACCCGGAAGGGAAAATAAAGACTGTTTCCAAGTCCGTAGGCGGAGAAGAGTTTGGCCACGGAGAGGGAGACATCGGATTCACGCAAACCAAGTGTTTCCCCGGCATACCCATCGGCCGCCGCGATCATGTCGTGGTGCCGATGTATGACCCCTTTGGGAACACCGTTGCCCCCTGCGCTGTAAAGCCAGAAGGCGGTGTCGTCACCGCAGGTTTCCGCGGCCTCCAAAAAGTTCGGTACGCTTTGCAGGAGAGGCTCGAGGCGGGGATAGTTGGCGTCACAGTTGCAATCACCGCCGCACACGGTAATGTACTGGAGGTATTTTAGTTTGGCCCGGACACCGAGAATGCGATCCATCAGCAGGGCATGCACCACCAGTATCCGAGCGCGGCAGTCGTTGAGCAGATACACGTATTCTTCGGGGTCGAGGAAGGTGTTCAACGGCACGGCCACCGCGCCTGTTTTCATGGTCCCGAAGAAGGCGAAGGCGAATTCCGGGATATCAGGCAGCAGGATGGCTACCCTTTCCTCCATGCGGGTATCGAGTTCCTTCAGAATGTTTCCAAAGCGATTTACGCCGTCACGAAGATCGGCATAGGTGATGGTATCTTCCCCGCAAAGGATGGCGGGTTTTCCTCCCCGTTCCCCGGTCATGTGCATGTCGACGAGGACGGTGGCTGCATTGAGTTGTGCTGGAATATCGAGCATGGCTAGTGAAGCTCCCGCTTTGAGGCGACAAAGCATGGTTGAGTGTCGGTGAAGCGAAATCGGGGCCTTGTAAAACCTGATCCGATTGCGAAGATGAGCGGGGAAAACAAACTAATCCCCCCGGCTACACTTTGGGCATACCCCATAAATGTACAGGCTGTGATCGGTCATGGTGAAACCGAATCTCTCCGCGATGGTGCGCTGACGCTGCTCGATGGTCTCATCGATGAACTCCTCGATGGAGCCGCACCGGGCGCAAAGCAGATGATCATGATGGCTGCCTTCATCCAGTTCGAATACCGATTGGGCACCTTCGAAATGTAGCCGATTGATGAGCCCCGCCGACTCGAATTGCGTCAACACCCGGTATATGGTCCCGATACCGATCTCCTCCCCGGCATCCAATAGCGCCTTGTACACATCCTCGGCACTCATGTGCCGTTGAGGGTTATCCGCCAGAACCTGCAATATTCGCATGCGTGGCACCGTGGTCTTGAGGCCGACCTTTTTTAGATTATCGAGTTCCAATGCAGCTTACCCCACGATTGAAGGTGTTCGAGGTTGATTGTTCAATGAGTAATCGACAAGAGTGTATCCATGAAGAATCCCTGGAAAAGCGGATTTCCTTTTCGTGTATTTTCGGTTTTCCGATGGATCATTGCGAATGATTTCCTGGATGGATTGGGTTTTCCCAACGATAGATTTTCATTGACGGCGATCTTTACAAATGGATGAAGTTTTGGGTAGCGCTCTTCTCGAGTGAACCTGGCATTTCAAGGGGTTGAATCTTCGGGCGTCGCGGTAAAAGCGAAGGTCACGGCGAAAGCGAAGAGAAATAAACCGCCTGGCGAAGCTTCGCCAAGCCCGAAATACTATGGATTAGCATTTCGGGGGTTGGGAAATTCGGGTTTGGGATCGGGAATAAAGTCGTATAAGATACTACTAAGGTTACCATTTGATACCGAATCGATCCTTGGCAATCCGTTATTCGGGGAATCTTGAACAAAACGATCAAAGGATTTTTTGCTTTTTTTCGCTTCGACCACAGGGAGAAACCTTGTGTGCTCGAGATCCCAAGAAAGTCGGCAGATTTCTCCCTTCCATGGAAATGACACTCGTTGCCCCTTGCCCGGAAGACTCTGGCTCCGGCTTGGCCGGGTCGGGAAGGGGTAAAATGCAATCTTCTCCCAGTGTGTGGTCCGGGGATATATCGCCACCTTCAAAGGAACGAAGCTTTTCACCGTTTGTTCAATTGTTTATTTCCCGTTCAGCTTCGCAAATGCGTCGAATTCTACGAAATACCAGTTTTGCTTTACCGATGCCAAATCATGCTTCATCGGTTCGAGCACAAGCTCGCTAGTTCATGATTCCCTTCAGGTTGGACCCTCCTATGCCACAAGCAGTCAAACTCTCCGATGCACTGATCACCGCGGCTGGAATTCACGGCGTGACGCAAAGACGCTCGATCCCCAAGCAAATCGAATATTGGGCCTTTCTGGGAAAGATGGCCGAAGAGAATTCCGATCTTCCCCCGCGATTCGTTACCAATACACTCCTGGCGAAGGCGGAGGCAGAAGCAGGGGGCGTACAAGAATATACCTTCGGGTAAAAATCCCAAGATGAAGTCCCGAGATGAAAGCCTCGAGAGGGGCGTAGTTGCTACCGGGCACTTCAACCGCATCGTCGAAAAGCTTTCCCCGAGGGTCAAGGCGGCATTGGATGAAGCGATCCGAATCGTGATATCCGATCCCGAGGCGGGCCGAATGAAGGTGGGGGATCTGGCTGGAATCCGCGTCTACAAGTTCAAGGTGAAAACCCAGCTTTATTTGTTCTCGTATATCGATGATGTCGATAACGATCGAATTGTGTTGCTCTACTTCGGTACCCACGAGAACTTCTATCGGGACCATGGGGGGAAGGACTGGCTGGGATGATCCAAGGACTGATCGAACATGCATTGGGTAAGGGAGAGGCTTGCGCCACTCCCTCCCCGTTGCCGCGAGGGGGTCGATTCCCCCCATTTACCGACGTGCCCGTTTCGGGCATCGGGCGACTCCGCCCGGAGTTTCCCCTACGGGGAGTTGATTGTTTTGATTT
>CAZSVE010000062.1:0-17689 GCA_964610175.1 uncultured Thiotrichales bacterium | reverse complement strand
AGAGTTTACTTGGTTATTAAAATCACATTACCCACACGATTTGATGAATAGCCATCTTTTTGATTCGGACTTCGGATAAAGGGGGACGCCGTGCATACCTTCCGATATATTCAACTGTTGGTTCAAGCTCTGTACGCTCTTCGGTAATGTGAACGAAGAAACCGTTTTCATACTCCTTTTTAAGGTCATCGAAGAATCCCTTCATTGCCGATGGTTCTGGAAAGACCATGAGATCCGGGTCCGGTTTGTCGGAACAAAGCTCTTTGCGAATTCGTTCTTTCAAGCACTTGATGAGAAGATTCTGATAGCGCTTTCGAAGAATTTTGTGGGGGAAGAACGACCAGTGGATCCAGCTGGGTTCATCCAGTAAAACAGTAACTTTCTTTTTCTTGGCTCGTTTTTTGGCTCGGCGATTCTTCGCTTTTCGCTTGATATACCGGGTAAACCGTTCCGCCTTTCCGGAAAGCTTCAATCCACCGGCGCTGACGATGAAGTGAATATGGATATGGCGTTTCAAGTCACTGCCGAAAGTGTGGAGAACACCGGTGATTGCCGGTAAAAACCCTTGTTACCTTAGAAAGGAAAGAAGAGTCTGCGTACCTGCGGAGAAAACGGCATTCAGTAAAGACCGTTTTTCAAAGAGCAATGTGCGGAATTGGGATGGGACCGTGAAGGTGATGTGGAAATAAGGGCAATTCGGAAACAACCGATTCATGTCAGACACCCATTTATCGACTTGAATTTTGGCGCAGACCGAACAGAAACGACTTTTGCACGTTCTGGGAATGTGGGTGACTTGGTCAGGATGATCGGGGCAGGCGTAGGTGGCATAACCGAAGCCTCCAGGCTCCCGACAGTTCATAACCTTCCAAACGTTGTAGGCAGCAGAGAAGGTAACTCCTGACCGGTTCTTCGAAACAAACCGCTCCCAGTTATCCTTGAAAATTTGCTTGAGAGTAAAACAAGTTTTACCGATGGTTTCCATGAATCGAATTCTACCTCATTCCCTGATGAGGCCACCAATTGCCCCGAAGGGGCATTATGTTCAGGTATTGGTTTCTGAGAAGGAGGATGCCGATCCAAGTTTTTTGAGGATCGAAGCGATGCTTCGGTAGGTAGGTGAGCCAATCTTTACTGCTTGAACACATGCTCGCTTCAACCGCTCATTTCCGTAACGACGTACCTGATGAAGTGGCTACATACCCTACCTGTCGGTGAGTTCGAGTAAGTAGTTCTGTACAGGTACGGACCCGCACAGGTAGGATTAGACCAGTCCGATTCACCTTGCTTCGGATTGGTCGCACCGTTTGAGACTAAGCCGACGATGCCTGCGGCTCACACTACCCACGGATTTCTTTGAAGAGCCTCACAAAATTTTTCGAGGAGGCCTAAAATTTATCATTCATGACCAGTACCAGTTTCGATCACGCGGCATTTTTGAAAACCGTCCCCAACCAGCCGGGTGTATACCGGATGCTAAACGAGGTGGGCAATGTTTTGTATGTGGGAAAGGCTCGTGATCTTAAGAAGCGGATCGCAAGTTATTTCCGGGAGCAGGCCCGATGCCCTAATCCACTTTCCGGTAAATTGCAAGTCATGGTTTCCCGTATCCGGGCCATGGAAGTTACCGTTACCCACACCGAAACAGAAGCGCTCCTCCTCGAAAATAACCTCATCAAGTCACTGAGTCCCCGCTACAATATCTTACTGCGCGACGATAAGAGCTATCCTTATATCTATGTATCTACCCGGGAGGAGTTTCCAAGGTTGGTTTTTCACCGGGGAGCGAGGTTGGCAGCGGGGCGCTATTTCGGCCCCTTTCCAAGCGCTGGCGCGGTTCGCGAGACTCTGAATCTCTTGCAGAAGCTGTTTCGGATTCGACAATGCGAGGATTCGTTTTTCCGTAACCGATCTCGCCCCTGTTTGCAATATCAAATCGATCGCTGTACGGCGCCTTGTGTCGGTCTTGTGGACAAGGTCGTATACGGGATTGATGTTCGACATACCCTTATGTTTCTTGATGGCAAGGATCAGGAGATCATCGAGAATCTCGTGGTGCGCATGGAAGCGGCGGCAAAGTCTTTGGCCTACGAGACTGCCGCTCACTATCGGGATCGGGTTCGGAATCTGCGCCAGATCCAGGAACGGCAATATATCAATACTGAACGAAATAGCGAAAATATTCGGGATATCGACATCGTGGCGGCTGTGTGCCGCGATGGCGTGGCGGCAGTGCAGGTTTTTTTCATTCGTGCGGGGCGGAATCTGGGCAATAGGACTTTTTTTCCCCAGCATACGATCCACGCCGACGCGGTAGAGGTTTTGACAGCCTTTCTTCCCCAATTCTACCTATCGACGTATCGGGATTCCGCGCTTCCGGAGCAGATCCTGGTGAATGAACCAATTCACGATATTTCTCTATTGGAAACAGCTCTTGGTGAACGCGCGGGCAAAAAAGTCGCAGTCCTTTTCCCCCAGCGTGGGGAGCGCACGCGTTGGTTATCCATGGCGGTTCAAAATGCCGAGTTGGCCCTCTCGCGGCGGCTTACGGATCGAAGCACACTGGATGAACGATTCGATACCCTTCGAGCAGCGCTGGATCTGGACGAAGCGCCGACTCGCATCGAGTGTTTCGATGTTAGCCATACGCAAGGAGAGTCCCCCGTGGCGTCTTGTGTGGTATTCGGTCCCAAGGGGGCAATGAAAAGTGATTATCGCCGCTTTAATCTCCGGGACGTCGAACCTGGGGATGACTATGCGGGGTTGCGGCAGGCCCTGCGGCGCCGATATACCCGGCTGCGAGGAGAAGAGACCAAGCTTCCCGATCTTCTGCTTGTGGATGGGGGTAAAGGACAATTGGCGCAGGCGATCTCGGTGGTTACCGAGTTACAAATCCATGGAATGGTGATCGTGGCCGTTGCCAAGGGACCTTCGCGTAAACCGGGATTGGAGGTGTTATTCTCTCCCGATCGGGAAACGCCACTTACATTGCCTGCTGATTCTGCGGCGCTCCACCTGATTCAGCAGGTTCGCGATGAGGCCCATCGCTTTGCGGTAGCAGGCCATAGAGCCCGGCGATCCCGCATGCGCAATACATCCACCCTTGAGCAAATTTCTGGCATCGGTGTAAAGCGTCGTCGTCAATTGCTCAATGAATTTGGCGGACTACAGGGTATCAAGCGCGCTGGTGTCGAGGATCTCGCCAGGGTGCGGGGCATCAGTTTGGATCTGGCTAAGATCATCTATCAGGCGTTTCGCACCCCTTGATATCCATGGAAGGAAGATAATCAAGGTAGCGTTATTCGTCAGCGTTTTCGCGCCCTTTCTCGGTATCTCCTTGGCCTGCTTGGTCACGAGCTTGTAAACGAGGTTTCATTCGTGCATTTCCAATGGCGATCCCGAGAAGGCCTGACGGAGAAGGGAAGCAGGGAGATTTTCGATTTCATTCAGCTGCTCCTGTGCCGCTTTGCGCGCCCGTTCCACGGCGGCCAGTTGTTCGGCAAGGATAGCGGCGATGCGCTTTTGTTCGGAAAGGGATGGGAAGGGAACGGGAATCTCCTTTGCGATTCGCTGATTGAGCTTTGGTCGCGTATTTCCCATTACCATATCCCCGACATCTGGGCGAATGGAGAGGGCGAAGGCAAGAAAATGGATGTCGATGCCGTCTTTCGGCCTCAGCACGTGGGCATGGTTGTTTACCCATGTCTTGCCCGAAATGGTGTAGGCAATCGATCTCGAAGGCGAGCCGAAGAAACCGCCATCTTCGGCAAGGAGAACCAGTGGCTCATCGAATAAGTAGCCGTCGATCCATCCAATCTGGCCATTGGCTCCGTAATACGGGTATAACTCCGATGGCTTTTTCCCTGCGATTCGTTTGGCCCTTTCGGCTTCGTTCAGCGGAACCCTTCGGGAGTCGAGAAAGTCACAAACATCGCCAAGCTTCTCTATCCGCCATACCGTTGGTAGTCCCTTTCCCTTTTCTTGGCTCACCCCGCCGTTATCTCTTGCGCTAGTGGTTGGTGCTCCTCCGTGGCATAGAGATCGAGGCCCTCGGGGAGTGCGAATACTGCCTTGCACAGGAGCTGGAATTGCAGTGGGGCATCGGGATTGGCTCGCTCCACCTCGACTCGAAGCAGGGTTCGGTCCCGGTCCTGGATGGAGCGTAGCCCCCTGTTGAGATAACGGGGGCAGTAGCCAACCGGAACCGATTGGGCGGTTTCCAACAATAGGGCACGGGGATCGTGGGGGTTGTCGTCTTCGGCTATCGATTGCAGGGGATCACCCGTTTTTAGATGTCGGATGGCCTCTTGCCCGGTGCTATCGAGATGCCGTACCCCATGACTGAAGAAATAGAGCACCGCTTCTCCTTGCTTATTGGGTTCCACTTCCGGGTAGACGCAAAACCAATCGGTGGCACGCTGCCCACCGGAACGGGCCAGCAATTCCATGTCGCTGGCTGTCTCGTTCAGGCCCATCCAGGCGAGATAATCGGGATACTCCGGCCGGGATTTATTCAGGAGACGATTGGCAAAGGTGGGAAAGAGTTGAGTGGAATAATAGATCCGAGACATATCCTTCATCCGTCCCAGATAGCCGAAGTCGGGGAATTTTATTGCGCCTTGCGTGTAACCGAAGAGATAGTGTCCGTTTTCTCTGGTGAGGCGTCCGACGGTATACCAGCGACGCGTATCCGGATGTTGCGCGGCGAGATACAAGGTATTCATGGGTTGATGTGCTCCAACAGACGTTCTTGGTTCAATGCCAGCAGGGTCAGGGCGAATTGTTTTGCCGACGGCGTTATCGTCTCGGGGGATAGCTGTTCGAAGAGGCCCAGACAGCTATTTTGCGAGATTTGTTGCAGTCGATCCAGCCATATTCGGGCCGCCTCGGGAGATTTGGCCGCTGCCTTTCGGAACAGATCCGAAGTCGGCAAAGGGCTTTTGTCGGTTTTGTTTTCGTAGATGGCCGAGCGTGCCTTTTTTATGTAGGTGCTGATATGCCGTCCTCGGTCCTTGGTGCTCAGTCGATCCTGGCGTGTAGTGTCGGTTTCGTTTTGTCCCATGGAAGCGGCATGGTCGAAGGTGGGGGCGAGGTAGATCCGTTCTCTATCTCGGATCAGTCCCCAGTTCTCGTGGTGGCGATCCTGGTTGGCGATCCATGCGTCCAACAACAGATAACCCAGAAAAAGGTCATAAGCGGTGGCAATCTCGTCATCGGGTGGCTGCCGGTCCGGAAAGCCGATTTTGCGATCAATCAACAGAGCGTGGATTCGACCCAAGGTGTGATCCCGCACGTGTCTTACCTTATGTTTCGGATAATCGGCGTAAACAGCAGCCAGCGACTCGTTACCCAGTACCAACAAACCACCCTTCGGCTGGATAGAGGGTGTTAATACGCCCTTTTCCCCCCGCCAGGTGGCAAGGTCGTAATGGGCATGGGGCAGCCCGAGCAATCCGGCCAGTTCAGCGGCAATCTTTTCCGCCCAATTTTCTCCCGTGCCGGGTCGACCTATCTTGAAGAGATGTAATTGGTCGTCGATACGCAGCCAGTACTTTTCCTTGGTGCCCAGCTGCTCGTGAGATTCGGAAACGCTGTCGTCAGGGGTAATTATGGGAAACATGGTATTGCGCCAAGAATGTTTTTGTCTTGGCTTTTTCGTCGAAGTAAGTAGGGGAGGGGGAGGACAGTCCGTTGATTTGTTTACTTCCCGCTCGGTATTCCCGAGTGAGTCAGGTTTTACAAGACGTTGGCTTTCTCTACGAATACCAAATCGATGCTTCATCGGTTCGAGGCGAGGCTTCGCTAGGGAATCGTCTGCATCCCCAATACCCGTGCGGCCTTGTTCAGGCGCACATCGAAACAGGCAAAGTGAATCGTGGCTCGAGAGAGTCGCCGTATTTCGAATGCTGTCGCCAGTTGTACACTGTCATAGCCGCGCAGGGCAAAGATGTCGGCGTATTCTCCAGCACGTTCCACCACGGTCTGGCTTATTTCCAATACGACATAACGCGGCCAGTCCGATCTCAGGGTAGTCTTGGCGGTTTCGATGACGAGTCGGTCTTCTGGTACTTCCCTGGCGCGGCGGGCCAATGCGGCGTGTGCTTCGGCCCAGGCGATGCGGCATACGGCGACAGCATCCGCTTCATCGATCTGTGTCTCGATGAGGTCGCTGTGGGTCCCTTGGATGTACAGTTCGAGTAGAGCGGAGGTATCGCAGTAGAGTATCAATTGCGATCTTCCACGACCATTTGCGAGACGGGTGTTCCTTTCGGAGTAAGGCGCAAGTTGGCACCGGTGGGTTTTCCGCCTGCCCAGGTAGCCCGCGCCACTGGCCAGCAGGTGGGTAAGGCCGTCATTGGGTGCAGCGGGTATGCCGATAATTCGCGCCACGGCCTTGCGATGCGAAGTAACTTCAAGGGTCTGACCGTTTCGCGCCTGGTTAATCAGTTACCCGGAAGATCTTGAACAAAACGATCGAAAAATTTTTAATCTGTCATTTCGAGCGTAGCGAGAAATCTTCTGGCTTGAAAAATTCCAAATGCACAAGATCTCTCCCTCCGGTCGAGATGACATATCCTTTATCCATGCGATGGAATTTTGGTTCCGGCTTTGCCGGGTTAAGGTATTGGGATAAATGGCCCTTGAATTCTCGAATAGATACCTGCATTGTGATTCCTTTTTCTGACCCGATTGGTAAGAAATGCCCGCCCTAAGCGGGATTCAGCGGGTTTGTCAATAATTTCGTTTACATGTCGATCATAAATCACGCCACCTCTTCTATTTCTTGATCCTTTGTTTTCCCCTGCGGGAACCATTTTGGTCGAAGCAAAGCATCGAGCCTTTCCGTCTCTATAGCTCGCCGCAACCGAATGCTAAGGAATCGGGTGGCTGTTCCGCATGGTTTCGGTTGCCATCCTTGGATCGCGGCCATCTTCGGTTGCGGTCATTGCTGGGGTCGAGGATATTGCTGGGGTCGAGGATCATGTAGGTGCATCGTAATCGTTATTATTTCCCGCTCGGCTTCACAATTGGATCAAGTTTTACTAAGGTACCGATTTCGCCTTATCAACACTCAATCATGCTTTGTCGGTTCGAGGCAAAGCTTCGCTAGGCGTATTCATCGAACTTCGACACATTCCCCAATGGACAGACAACGCATTATTCTGGCCTCTACATCCGTGTATCGGCGCGATCTTCTCTGTCGTTTGAATATCCCGTTCGAGACCGAATCCCCGACGACCGACGAGCACCCGTTGCCTGGGGAATCCCCGGGACGATTGGTGCGCCGTCTTTCCGAGGCCAAGGCCGGATCCATTCAGTTGCATCACCCGGACGCCTTGATCATCGGTTCCGATCAGGTGGCGGTGCTGGATGGAGACGTTTTGGGGAAACCCGGGAACCGAGCGGCCAACATCGGGCAATTGTGTCGCGCGGCGGGTAGGCGAGTTACATTCCTGACCGGGCTTTGCCTGCTGAATACCCGTACTCACCGGGCCGAAAGCGATGTAATTCCGTTTTCCGTGGTATTCCGAGGACTTACTCGGGCCCAGATAGAAAATTATGTCGACCGGGAGAGGCCCTTCGACTGTGCCGGTGGCTTCAAGTCCGAACACTTGGGCGTCGCGCTTTTCCAGCGTATGGAGGGCGATGACCCGACGGCACTCGTGGGATTGCCCCTGATCCGTTTGGTAACCATGCTCCAAGGGCAGGGAGTGGATGTCCTCGGCGAGTCGTTGAAACCGCAGGATACCCTTGGTGCATTCTCGTGAACGACGCCCGGGTCGTTCATTCCCGGATTATTTTGTTGATTTCCCGCCCATCTTCGCAAATGAGTCGGTTTTACGGAACGCCGGTTTTGCTCTACTACGAGCGAATCACCCTTTATTGGTTCGAAGTGAAGCTTCGCCAGTCATTTCATTGTGGTAGATGATTTCTGCTTCGAAGTGATCACGACCGCCCATGCTCCGGCCACGGGGAGTGACGATGCCCGGAACGGCCAAAACAACCAATACTAAAATCCTCTACGGCCCAAAGTCGGTGAACGACGCCGTGAAGTCGATCTGCGACATCATGCGCCGGGGCAATGTCACCAGCGCGGTGCAATATGTGCCGGAACTGACCTGGATACTGTTTCTATGTGCATTGGACGACATCGATCGGGAGATGCAGGAGGAGTCCGATGCCCTGGGGGTGACCTACACGCCGCCACTCCACGAGCCCTACCGCTGGCGTGACTGGGCTGCCCCGGACGGCGATATCCGCAAAGGATTGGACGAGAAATCCCCCGGTGCCATGTTCGCTTTCGTAAATGACGGATTGATCCCGTATCTGAAGGGACTGAAGGGGCGGCCCGACGCTACGGCGCGTCAGAAAGTAATCAGCGAGATCATGAGTGGTGTCCGGCAAGTAGGTATCGACACCGAGCGCAATTTTCTCGATGTGCTTGATCGGGTGCACCGCTTCCGTCACCGTACCATGGATAAGGACCACGTCTTCGGTCTTTCCCAGGTCTATGAGGGCCTGCTGCTGAAGATGGGGGAAAAGAACAACGACGGCGGTCAGTTCTTTACCCCGCGCCAGGTGATTCGCGCCATGGTTCGGGTGATCGATCCGCGAATCGGCGAGACGATCTATGACCCTGGTAGTGGCACTGGCGGCTTTCTCGCCCAGAGTTATGAACACATCGAAGAGGCCATCGATGCCGTCGGCGCTTCCGACGAACAATACGCCACATTGAAGGAGCGCACCTTCTACGGGTGCGAAAAAGAAAGCCTCATCTACCCCATTGCGCTCGCCAACCTGGTGTTGCACGGCATCGATCATCCCCATATCTGGCACGGCAACACCCTCACCGGTAGGGAAATCCATGGGGACCTCTTTGCGTCCGCGCCGCATCGGTTCGACGTGGTACTCACCAATCCGCCCTTTGGCGGCAAGGAGGGCAGGGATGCCCGGAACCGATTCGATTACAAGACCAGCGCTACCCAAGTCCTCTACTTGCAACACGTCATGGACACCCTGAAACCGAAGGGGCGCTGTGGCATCGTAGTGGACGAAGGGCTGTTGTTCCGTACCAACGAAGAGGCCTTCGTCGAGACCAAGCGCAGGTTGCTCGATGAATGCAATCTTTGGTGCGTGGTTAGCCTGCCCGGTGGGGTCTTTACCCAGGCCGGAGCGAGCGTAAAGACCAATTTGCTTTTTTTTACCAAGGGGGAGTGCACGAAGGCAATCTGGTATTACGACCTTTCCGACCTCAAGGTTACCAAACGAAGGCCCCTGACCCTGGCGCGCTTCGGCGATTTTTTTCAACGCCTGCCAGCGCGTTCACAAAGCAAGGCGAGCTGGACGGTGGATGTGGTGGTTCGCAGGGAGCGGGCTGCATCGAGGGCCAGGCCATTTCATGACCGGGCTCGGGAGAAAAGCCGGGAAGCGGCCCATTGGAAGGAAAGATTGAGAAAACTGCGTGCCCTGGTGCCCGTGGAACGCGATGCAGCCGCCATCGAGGAGGCAAGCGACAAACTCAAAAGACTGACGCGGGCAGCCAGGCAATTCACTGCCAAGGCTACCGGTATCGAAAATGCCGTCTATGACCTGAGGGCAAGCAATCCCAATAAACGACTGGGGGTGGATACACGCACACCGGATGAGTTGCTGGCGATCATCGAGGAGAAAGGAGAAGAGGTCCGGGAAGCGCTGGCGGTTGTCGGTAGCGTGTCTTCCAAGGGATTGCGGGACGGTTGAGGGGGTCGGCGTGGAAGTGATGGATTGCACGAACCGGGAGCGAGTGATCGATGAGAAACAGCAGCCACTGGCATTTATTCGACGTATCGGCAAAATAAAAATCCTGGGAAACCCGGCACTGAAATTCGAGCCCATCCCGTTTTGGTTTTGGTGCGAAACGCTGACAAATGACACATCCGAACGCGTAGTAACGTTCGGATGTGTCCTGAGCCGATAGTTACTCTGGGATATTCTTGACAGTGTGTCCGCCGAACCGATTGCGCATTGCCGCGAGCAGCTTGTCCGAAAATCCTTCTTCCTCCCGGGAACGAAGGCGTTGCATGAGCGACAGGGCGATCACCGGCGTCGACAGATCCTGATCCATGGCCTCCTGTACCGTCCAACGTCCTTCACCGGAGTCCGGTACGAAGGGGGCGATGCCGGAAAGCATCGGATTGTCTTCCAACACCCGTGTGATCAGGTCCAATAACCAGGATCGAACCACGCTGCCATGACACCAAATGTCAGCGATTTGGGCAAGGTCGAGGTCGAATTCCGACTTGCGGCGCAACAAGCCGAACCCTTCGGCGTAGGCCTGCATCAGCCCGTACTCGATACCGTTGTGAACCATCTTGACAAAGTGCCCGGTCCCCGCGGGACCCACGCGTCCCCAGCCTCGGTCGGGGGCAGGGGCAAGGGTTTCCAGGATGGGACGTAACCGCTCCACCGCCTCGGGCTTGCCGCCGACCATCATACTGTAGCCTTTGGCGGCGCCCCACACGCCGCCGCTGGTACCCACGTCCACGAAGTGCAGCCCTTTCCCTTCGAGCAAAACCGCCCGCCGCATGGAGTCCTTGTAATGACTGTTTCCGCCATCCACGACCATATCACCGACATGCAATCCACGGAGCAGCGTGTCGAGGACCTGTTCTGTGGGGTCTCCGGCGGGCACCATCACCCACACCACGCGGCCAGGCAGGGGTAATTTTTCGATCATGTCGGCGATGTCCCGCGCGCCCTCGGCACCATGGGCACTGGCTACCCGGATGGCCGCTTCATTCTCATCGAAGGTCACCACCCGATGACCAGCTTTCGACAGTCGTTCGGCCATGCCAGTACCCATCTTTCCGAGTCCGATGATTCCGATATCCATGTTTCTGTTTCCCGTGGTTCTGTTTTTGGTTGCCGACATATACCAAATATAGTGTTTTGTGAAACTCGACTCATTTATGAAGCCGAGCGAGAAATAAAAAATATACCAAAACAAGTAGAATAGTCGTTTTTTCCTTGGCGCGGCCAATAATTTGTTTATTTCCGGCTCATCTTCGTAAATGAGTCGCCATTTCACAAAAACACTGATTTTGCTCTAGCGAAGTTTCGTTGGATCACAGTCGAAGCATTACTTTTCGGCCTTCGAGAATTACCTGTCGCTACCCATGTCAAGCACATTCCAACTCAATGCCAAATTCAAGCCCTCTGGAGACCAGGGTTCGGCCATCGGCGCGCTCGCGGCGGGTCTCGAAGATGGCCTCAGCCATCAGGTCCTCCTGGGGGTTACCGGTTCCGGAAAGACCTATACCATCGCCAACGTGATCGCAAACGCGCAAAGGCCGACATTGATTCTGGCACCCAACAAGACCCTGGCAGCGCAGCTCTATGGGGAAATGCGGGAGTTTTTCCCCCACAACGCAGTGGAGTATTTCGTCTCCTATTACGATTACTATCAGCCGGAGGCCTATGTCCCCGCCTCCGATCTCTACATAGAAAAAGACGCATCCATCAACGACCACATCGAACAGATGCGACTCTCGGCCACCAAGGCCCTGCTGGAACAGGAAGACGTAGTGATCGTGGCAACCGTATCGGCCATCTATGGGCTGGGTGACCCGGTGGCCTTTCATTCCATGGTTTTGCACCTGAAGCGCGGCGAGCGCATGGAGCAAAGAAAGATCCTGCGTCGCCTGGCGGAGATCCAATACACCCGTAACGACACGGAACTCAAGCGGGGTGCCTATCGAGCGCGGGGCGAGGTGATCGATATCTATCCCGCGGAATCGGAACGCGAGGCGGTGCGCATAGAGCTGTTCGATGATGAAATCGAATCCCTTGCCTTTTTCGATCCGCTGACGGGCGTGGTGGCGCGGCGCGTTCCCCGGCTTACCATCTATCCCAAAAGCCATTACGTGACGCCCCGGGAGACCATTCTGGCGACTATCGATGTCATCAAGGTGGAACTCAGGGAGCGCCTGGCGGAATTGACCCTGGCCAACAAACTGGTAGAGGCGCAGCGTTTGGAGCAACGAACCCTGTTCGACCTCGAAATGATGCAGGAACTGGGCTATTGCAAGGGTATCGAAAACTACTCCCGCTACCTTTCCGGACGGGAAGCAGGCCAGCCTCCGCCAACCCTGTTCGATTATCTCCCCGCCAATGGCCTGCTCATCATCGACGAAAGCCATGTCACGGTGCCACAACTGGGCGCCATGTACCGGGGCGACCGATCCCGTAAGGAGACCCTGGTAATGTATGGGTTCCGCCTGCCATCGGCCATGGACAACCGACCACTCCGCTTCGAGGAATTCGAGGCCCTGGCACCGCAAATCATCTTCACCTCCGCGACGCCGGGTCTCTACGAAAAGGAATATGCAGGACAGATCGCGGAACAGGTGGTGCGCCCCACGGGGCTCGTGGACCCGGAATTGGAGGTGCGTCCTGCCAGCACCCAGGTAGACGATCTGCTCTCGGAGATTCGGCTTCGTGTCGCCGCCCGGGAACGAATATTGGTCACCACCCTGACCAAGCGCATGGCCGAGGACCTTACCGACTATCTAGCCGAACACGGTGTTGCGGTGCGTTATCTACACTCGGACATCGATACCGTGGAGCGGGTGGAGATCATTCGTGATCTGCGCCTGGGGAAATTCGATGTGTTGGTGGGTATCAATCTGCTGCGGGAGGGCCTGGATATGCCGGAGGTGTCGCTGGTGGCCATCCTGGATGCCGACAAAGAAGGCTTTTTGCGTTCCGAGCGCTCGCTCATCCAGACTATCGGGCGCGCGGCACGCAACATCCACGGCAAGGCGATCCTGTACGCGGACACCGAGACCGGCTCCATGCAACGCGCCATCGACGAAACCGAGCGGCGGCGGCAAAAACAGATCGCCTACAATGAAACCCACGGCATTACGCCCCGGGGCATCGAAAAGACCATCACCGATATCCTGGAAGGCAGCCGCACGGACACTGCGCAGACCAAGAAGCAGTATCATGTCGCCGAGGAGACCGCCGAATACTTGGCGCAATCACCCGATAAACGTAAAAAGGCCATGGCGCAATTGGAGGCCCGCATGTACCGACATGCCGAGAATCTCGAGTTCGAGGAAGCGGCGGCGATTCGGGACGAGATTCGGCGGATCCAGGAGGGGAGATGATTGGGGTAATGATTTCCGAGGTTTCCCGATACTTTACGCTACTTCAGATAACTGACCACGAACGCCGCTGCCGCTATGGTGATTCCCAATGACCAAAACATGAAGCGATCCATACGCCGCATGACCTCTTCGAAACGTTTATTCATATCCTCGCGCAGCATATTCATATCCTCGCGCAGCGTTTTTATTTCATTGCGGAGATCCCGATCCAGGTGATAGAAATGATTGGATTGGGCCTCAAGGACGAGCACCATCATCTCCTCCGTGCGCAATTGCTCTCCCCGGCCCATCTTCTCGACGATCTCCTGTGACTTGGTATCGAGCCATTTTTCGAAAATGTCGTTGTCGAACATGGTGGGTTGTCCTATTGGTTTGTATCGTTTCCGGCATGGGCCGGGGATGCCACTTGATTTGCAGCCTACTGCATCTTAAGGCGCAGCAGGCGCAGGCGCAGGCGCCACAATGCGCATTCGGATCTCGTCGTAAACAGCGATATCGACATCCTCGGCCACTTCCAGCGACATCGCCAACCCATACGCGACAGGCTTTTTAATTTTTTCGGCATCTTCACGGCAGTTCACTTTGATTTCGATGGCGCCCCCATCGCTGAACGGCTCCGCTTTGTGGCCTTCGAACACTTCGTGTTGGACCGTTCCTCGCTTGACTGTCTGCCAGCCGCCAGTGCCGCTACAGCTCTCTTGTCTGTCCTTCGCGAGAGAAATACCCTTAACCTCGAACCACAAGCCTGCGGTTCTGTACTTTTGCGTTCCAGGGGATATCGGCGACAACCAGGCAAGGGTCACTGTCAGGCGTCGCCATTCAGGTCGGGCCCCCAAAGAGGGCGGCAACGGCAACCGAAACACATGGGCCTTGCCGTCGGAAAGTTGCCCGAACCCCAATAATGTCGCCCGCTGCGCTGTGCAGTCCAACACGCGATCCACTTGCGGAACCCCATAGCCCATCCACCGGCTGACAAGCCCGCTAATCTGTCTTTTGTTCTCCTTGGTTCGTAGCAGATCCGCGATCTTCGGGCCAACATCACCCCACGCGCAGCCGTGCACCAACATGGCCTTGAGTAATGGCGCATCAAAGGCGCGGGTATCGACGTCCGCTGCCTGTTCGGTAAATAGTTGCTGAAGGGAGTCATAACAGACACCGGCGGCGCGGCTGATCAATGCGGTGGCATTACTCGTGCCAGACGAATAAGCGACGCCGAGGCTTTCCGGTTGCTTGCCGGGGCCGGGGATCGCGGTTTGGTTGCCTGGCGGGGTATTCCGAATCGATGGTACTACCGGCGCGATGACGTAGTTATCCTGTCTCGATGATCCCAAATCCTCCTGATACAGCATTCTTCCGCCGGGGAAAACGCAGTCCGGCTTGATGGATCTTCGATAGCCGCTGCCGAAGGCGGAAACGAGGCTTGGTAAATCGTGCAGAAAAGGATTGAATCGGTTGCCTACCGGCTCAAATTGGGCCGAGTCGTATTGAATTGCCCCTACGGTCAATCCGTTGATGCTCTCGGCCGGAGAGAGCAGTTTCCGGTTCCTCGCATCCGCGAATAGGGATTTTACGACAGCCGTTTCCTTTTCCGTGGGGTTAGCAACTTTGAATTCGGTTCGCGAACCGATCATCATTCACATTCCACATGTGAATCGTCTTATGGCGGTGTTCGATCTCAAGTTCCAAAATCATGTATCAGTAGCTTTATCCCTTGGTTTTTTTCTCAAAAGCAATAAAACGGTCATACCATTGGGACACACGGAAAACGGTAAATGCGGCGGCAAGCGCCATAAATAACGCATAGAGAAATAGGGTGTATCCAATCGCCGATAAAAACCAAGTCACCGTTCCGATCTGAATATAGACCGATCCGTTATATTCCGGTATCCATGCTTGGAATAACAAGGCGGTCAGCATGACTAAAAGCTGCACGAACACGAAGTGGACGAAGGTAGCGTTTACGGTAATGTAGGGTGAGTGTTTCCCATTATCTCTACCGGGACCGGCAAGTTTGTCCGTAAACTTTTGGTCGCCGATGGCCAACCAGATCGCGTAGCCACCTATGGAAAATCCCAAAAGGTTGGAGATGGTATTCAAGGCAACCTGCCACCACGCTTCTTCCCAATAAGGGAACATGAGACAAGAGAACACTATGGCCAAGAATAGATAGGGAGAACGTACCAAGGCGCTCCATCCTCCATAGGCCCTCCAATAGATTCTGAAACTACCGTGCAGGTCCTCGTAGAACTTGAACCATTTCATCGGCGTTCTCCGTTTCGGTGTTTACAATCTATGTACTACGTAGCCTGTCTTTTATCTTTTGCCACATCTCGCGCGCCTTTTCTCGGAGCGCGTCGGCTGCCGTAGTCAGGTTGGGATTATAGGAAACCGATTCTTTCCACGGATGTTGCTCTGTGCTTTCTTCGGTGAGAGTGCGGTTTTCATCATGACCGGACGCTTTCACATAGCCATTGTTTTGCGCGATTCTGGCCAATGATGTTGTGCTGTCGTCCGGTTGTAGGGATTTGCCGGGCGTCGCTGTCAACTTGATCTCCTCGCGGTCCGCGTTTTGATTATTGAGACGCTCGAACACTTCCTTCTCCAACTCATCGTCGCCCGTGTCGGGATTCGGGCGATTGATCCTCATCTCCAGACGGCTCAGGTGCGGCAGCGAAAAGATGCGATCCAGAGCATCCATTGTTGGCTCTACTGTAACATCGACCGGAGCGTATTTGTTGTGCAGACGGGAATCGTTCAAGAGATTCTCGACCAGTGTACGCATGCTGCCTGGAGTGAATTTCTCACGCTTCTCTGTGGTGGTTTCGAAGAACAAACGGTGATGGAAGGGAGAGAAAAGGAAATGGAACGAGGCATAACCGGGTCGCAGATGATCCGGGATTTGCACTGCCGCAAGATCTTCCGGTTTTGCTTGCTTCCCTTCACGGAAATTTATCCATGGCTCATCCGGGTCAAACTGAAGAAATCGATAGATCAAACCGGCAATCTCCGTCCTTTCCGTAATTTCTTCTTCGGCTTTCAGCGTACTCATCAATCCAATCATACCGTAGCTGTTTCCGCGATACGGTTTTTTGAGTTCCATGGCGCGAACATCCTGGAACAGCCGATAGTATTTCTCTGGCGAATGGGGATGCATTGTAATATTTAGAGCAGCAACGATGATTTTTTTATTTCTCATTTTCAAATCCCAGGATCCTCGCGAACAAACAAGAGTTTCATAATCTTATACGTGGAGACATCTTCTTTCAGGTGCAGTGCCAGATCAAAGCTGAACTGCTACAGCTCAGCCATCTTTCACCTCCAATCCGTTCTGTTGCGCCACGGTCACCGATCTGGCGGACCAATCCCGGAGAGTTTTGGATACGATCTTCTTCATCTGGGCATCCGGTTGTTCCAATACATACTGTCGAAACACGGTAGCGCCGAATTCCTCGACTTCCGCGAAGTTCGATCCCTGGATACGTTTAGCTAATGTGCCGGGTGCATATCCCAGGGGGATATCGATCCGCCGCTGGAACTTCTCGAACCACTCCGTCAGGCGCGCCTGGGTCGGGCTGGGCAACGTCATACGCACCTGGAAGCGCCGCCATACGGCGCGGTCTAGCAATTCCGCGTGATTGGTGGCCCCGAGTACCATGACATGGCTTGGCAGGTTGTCGATCTGCATGAGCAGCGAGCTCACCACCCGCTTGATCTCTCCGCTCTCGTGCAGGTCGCCTCTTTCCTTGCCGAGGGTCTCGAACTCGTCGAAAAAGAGGACGCATTTTCGCGTGGCGGCATACTCGAACAGCTTCCTCAGCCGGACCGCGGTCTCGCCCAGGTAGGTGCCGACGACACTTTCATAGCGAACCACGAGTAGTGGAACCACTAGCGCCTCCGCGATGGCCTCGGCCAGCGAGGTCTTGCCATTGCCCGGCGGTCCGATGAGCAGGACGCGGTTGCGAGGCTCCAGGTTGTAGGATCTCAGCAGATCGGTGCGGTGCTGTTCCTGAATCAGGCCTTGGCAAATCTGCTGAACCTCATCGGGCAGGATGAGATCCGCGAGTGTTCGTTGCGGCATGACCTCATGGAATAGATTACCCATGCGCTGATCCAGCATGGGGGCGCCGCCATTGGTCATGGGACGCTCCACCGGCGCGGCGTTCAGCATCCCCTCCAGCTTCTCGGCCAGCACCTTGTGCTGTTTGGCGTGCTCTTCGGCGATGATCGCCTCGACGACCTTTCTGAAGGTGGCCTTGTCGCCCCGTGTACCGGATTGGACGAGACGAATCAGTAAATCCGCTCTTGCCATTATTCGCCTTCCATTCTTGTGACTGCTTGGTTGTCGCACATGGGCATTGTAGGATCTTATTCCACGACGCTGTTGGGAATCTTGTCAGTGACCACGAGGATGATGACGTGGTCGTGTTTTGGAAAATCTCCGTGATCCGAGTTTCAATCCTCATTATTCCAGTTCTGAACTTGGGTTAAAGTGGCCCCCAAAAACTGGACAGCTTGGTAAGCTCTGATTGGACATCAAA
>CAZSVE010000061.1:0-17919 GCA_964610175.1 uncultured Thiotrichales bacterium | reverse complement strand
CCTAAATACTATTGGGATGGCAAATTTCTACCCACAAATTTTTTTGAAGAGCCAATTTTTTGAGTGTCAGAAATGATCGTTACAGGCCCCGTGGACCCTGTGGGCGAGAGATCCTAGGAGTGTGGGCAGCGGGCACAACAGGGACGTTGTCCACGGGCTGCCCACACGTCCCGTAGGGCGAAGGCCGGCCCACAAGACTCATCCATAAATCCACAGGGCTTCTTCCCAAACCGATAATGTACCTATCCCCTTCCGCCGCCTAAACCCTATTGGGATGGCAAATATCATTGGGTAAGGAGAGAGGCGAGAGCCACTCCCTCTTCGTTGCCGTGAGGGGGTTACTTTCCCCCATTTACCGACGTGCCTATTTCAGGCATCGGGCGGCTCCGCCCGGAGTACCCCTTGCAGGGAGTTGTCCGTTTTGATTTACGCAGGTCGAGGATAGAAACCATGCCAAGCTCAAGGGTCCCATACGTCGAAAGTGTTTCAAGCGCATTCGCCGGTTATCGGTTTTCCATTTGCGCTTGAACTTCTCCAGGGACTTGGCCCGCATGGTTACCGAGCGTGAGCATAAATCGAAGCCGAGGTAGGCGAGGCCTTGGGAGAATGACGCGATATGCGTTTTTTCCGAGCTCGGATTCGACCTCGATTCATCGCCCAGGTGCAACTGGAACTGGGCCAAAGCCAGTGTCTCTTCAGCTTGGGTGCGGGTGCGACGCATGACGACGAAGTCATTGGCGTGACGCACGAAGTGCAGTTTCTGCCGGTCCGGTAGCCAGTTCAGGGAGTTCAGGGCGATACTCGCCAGCAATGGAGAGATCATCTCGCCTTTGCGATGTACCGACGGTAGTCGGTTTGAATACCCCGTTTTTCATCACCCCGGCCCGTAAGAAGTGCTTAACTAGTCCGAGGATATTTCCGTTCGTCACCACCTTTGCCGGTCCGGTCATCATGACCGAGTGCGGGATATTCTCGAAGAACCCCTGAATATCGGCGTCCAGGATTACCTTGTGGCCTTGATGCTTGAGGTCCAATACCCGCTCGATTGCCATATGACAGCTTCGGTTTGGCCGAAACCCGAACGAATTCTCATGGAACAGAGGTTTTTTGTACTTTTATGGTAAAGGTTGTCAATCTTCCCTTGATTTGAATGGTGCTCTATATGGGGAGGGGTCCAAGCGTAAACCGGATTTTCAAGGATGTATCGGTTTTTTCCCGTGCGTTGCGGATTTTCCTACTATGAAAGTCGGCGATAACCGGGCCAGATCGGTTTCGCCCAATTCCAGCATGATGACATGATTCAATGGGAGATCGCCCCGATATCGTATCTGGGCGTCGATTCCGAGTTCGGGGATGAGTACAGTACCGCGCTTTTCCGTTTTTTCCACCAGTATTCCCTCCCCACGCCAGTTGGCATGTCTTAGGAGGTAGACCAAGGTCCAATGTCGATTGGATAATCGTTCTCCCTTTCTCGTCTCGGCGGTAGCGACTTGCGTGGCACCTACCCGTTCCATGATTTGTTCGGCGTCGAGTATTTTCCCGTTGCCCAAGTAGGCGCGCAGTTGTTGGTGCGCGACCAGGTCGAGATAGCGTCGCAGGGGGCTGGTCACCTGGGTGTAGCAGGGGAGCCCGAGTCCTTCATGGGGAGCTGGTGTGGTTCTCATTTGGCGGGGTGCCAGCTTGCGTCGATGGGCGTACATCTCGGCAAGTGTTTGCGGTTGTTCCCTAGGTTTCGATGCGGTTTCGGAACTGGCCTGGGTAATGAATGGATAAGGAATATCCCGTGCAATGGCGAATCGTGCCACCGCGTTACCGGCCATGATCATGGTTTCTGCCACCAGGGTACGGCTGTCCAGTTGTGGCAGGGGTCGGAGTTGGACTTGTTCATCGACGATCCGGATGTTGACTTCCGGGAGGGTGATGAACGTGGCCCCGGCCGCGCGGCGCCGTTCCCGTGCCTTCTTGGCGATCTGCCAAAGATGGCGAAAGGGTGCCTCTTCTATTTGTTTCTCGACGATGTCGTAGGTGAGTCGTTGTACTCGTATCCGGCTTGGTACTACCTCGGTATGGACCACGGTGCCATCGGCGTCGAGATCGAGACCGAAGGAGAGGGCGGGTGAGGTTTCTTTTTGTCCTAGTCCGAATTCTTCCGTGATTTTTTCGGGGAGCATGGGGGCGGTGAGTTCCGGGAGGTAGAGGGTTGCGCCGCGGTTGCGGGCCTCGATATCCGCGGCGCTTCCGGGCGTCACGACGGCGGCCACGTCGGCAACATGGATCCATAGGCGATTTCCATCGAGGCTAATGGCGTCATCGGGATCTTGGTTTCCTTCGTCGTCGATGGCGAAGGCGGGGAGGTGGGTGAGGTCGTGTCGATTGTCGTCGATGAGGTCTGGTGTGGAGAGATCGGCTTCGATGGATATCCGGGGCGCGTCGGTATCGAGTCCTATTCGCACCGGGTGGGGGTTTACCCGCTCGTCCCAATATTGGAGCTTCAATAACAGGGCATGGGCATGCGCCGGTGTCTGTTCGATGCCGAGTTTACGCAGCAGTCGGCTTTGCCCGGTCTTGGCGAAGGCGAGGGCCTCGGTATCTTTTAGGTGTTCGGCATCTTCGGGCTCGAGTGGCTGTCCGGCCCGGACGCGCGCCAGGAAATCGTTCCAGGCTCGGTCGTGGGCTGCCTTGGCCTCGCGGTCTGCCAGCTTTTGCCGCGCATCTTCGGCAGCATGGGCGTGTATGCTATCGGGGGTTCCGTGGAAATAGATCCCTTCGGTTACCAATTGCCACGTGTTCCAGCGGCTGGACGGTGAATCGTTTCCATATAGTAATTCAGTGAGTTCGGGAAGGTTGACGGAGGAGTCGGCAAGTAATTCACAAGCGGTCTTGATGTCTCCGGTTTGGGGTGTGAGTTCCCGCACGTTGCCAATGGGGCCCGGATGAATCATCATGACGTCTTTGGGTCGTACACGTTGGGTCTGGCCACCATCGATCTCTATCTCCAGTTTGTCGGCGACGGTGACGACCCTGGCGGGCTTGCTTTTGTATAACACCAAACTGTTTTTCGGGAAGGTTTCGACCACGATTTTTCAACCTTAAAAATTCTTGACGGGACAAAGCTGCAACTGAATCCGAGGACGTTTGGAGGCACGGAATGTCACTTTATCGACGCGCGGGAGATTTTTTCTCCTTGACCATCTGGCGAAGCTTGTGCTCGAACCGACAAGGCAGACCTAAGCATCGGTAAAGTAAAATTGCCGTTCTGTCGAACTTGATTCATTTACGAAATCGAGCGGAAAATAAAAAAATCACCCCGATACACGAGATTTTTCACTGGAGCGGGGGGATGACAATCCTTTTGTATTTTGCTTCGATTGTGCGCGAATATTCGCGCTGTAATGTCGACTCTCGAGTGGGGGGGCGTAATCCGATTCCGATGAAATGCGAGATTTTGGATTCTCGGTCTTTTCCGTGAAGCGAAAAGGTGCGCAAAGGCCGCGTTTTCATTGTGTCGTATGGATGAGTGCTTGAGATATCGCCGGGTAGTTGGCGAGCACAAGTAGGGATTTTTGCTGGAATTTTTCACAAGGTGGTCCATTGTTGGCGTAGGTTTTCGGCATGACGGCACTTCGGATATTGCAGGGGAGATTGCAGGCGGATGGAACATGGACGTATAGTAATTACTATTGGTTACCCTTATGGTTGTTCGGTGCGATGCTGCTTCAGCGGGTGACCGTGTCATCCTAATCTTAAATATGCATAAAAACAAAGAATCACGCTTATGAACCTGCATGAATATCAAGCAAAACAACTCTTGGCTGGTTTCGGTGCTCAAGTTCAGGGAGGCGGTGGGGATGCCTCGCGTTCCGGTGATGAGGCGAAAGAAAGGGCCAAGGCAATTGGCGGAAACAGCTGGATGGTCAAAGCCCAGGTGCACGCTGGTGGACGCGGTAAGGTCGGTGGCATAAAGATGGCGAAGACCCCGGATGAGGTAAAGGAGATTACCGAATCCCTTATCGGAACCCGCCTGGTTACCAAACAGACCACGGCCGCCGGCCAACCGGTAAACTCGGTATTGGTGACGGAAACCGTGGATATCGATCGCGAGCTTTATCTCAGCATGCTCGTGGACCGGGGAAGAGGGCGTATCGCCATTATCGCTTCCGCCGCCGGCGGCATGAATATCGAAGAAGTTGCCGCCACGGAGCCGGATAAGATCGCCACGGTGTTCATAAACCCATCGGCCGGACTGCAGGGTTACGAAATCCGCAGGGTAGGCTTTGTCTTGGGGTTGGATGCCGAGCAACGCAAACAACTTGGCAAGATGCTGCATGGCTTTTACAAGTTGTTCCTGGAACAGGACTTGAGCCTCGTAGAAATCAATCCCTTGGTGGTAACGCCTTCGGGCGATCTTATCTGCCTGGATGCCAAGATTACCACCGACAGCAATGGGCTATTTCGTCATTCGAAGTTGGCGGCCATGGATGATGCCAGCCAGGAGGATGAGCGGGAAACCCGGGCCAAGAAGTGGGATTTGAGCTATATCCCCTTGGATGGAAATATCGCCTGTATGGTCAATGGGGCAGGGCTCGCCATGGCTACCATGGATATCATCAAGCTCTTTGGTGGAGAACCCGCGAATTTCCTGGATGTGGGTGGAACAGCTACCCCCGAGCGGGTTACCGAGGCCTTCAAGATCATCCTGTCCGACGATAACGTGAAAGCTATCTTGGTGAATATCTTCGGTGGCATCGTGCGCTGTGATGTGATCGCCGAAGGGATCATTACCGCGGTGAAGGATGTTCATGTGGAAGTGCCTATCGTGGTGCGCCTGGAAGGGACCAACGTGGAACAGGGCCGGAAATTGCTGGATGATAGTGGGCTGAACCTGACTAGCGCCAGTGGTTTTGCCGATGCGGCCAAGAAAGTTGTCGCGATCGTTTAACGTCAAGGTGGGCTGTAACCTTACAGGGTAAAAACATGAGCATTTTTGTTGATAAGAATACCAAGGTAATCGTTCAAGGGTTCACGGGAAAACAGGGTACCTTTCATACGGAACAGGCCCTTGCCTACGGCACCAATATCGTGGGAGGCGTAACACCCGGTAGAGGGGGACAAACCCATCTCGGGCTCCCGGTTTTCGACACCGTGCATGATGCCGTAAAGAAGACGGGCGCCACTGCAAGTGTTGTTTATGTGCCGCCTGGTTTTGCCGGTGACACCATATTGGAGGCCGCCGACGCGGGTATCGGTATTGTGGTATGTATTACGGAAGGGATACCCGTACTGGATATGTTGACGGTAAAGGCTACACTGGCCAATTATCCGAATACTCGCCTCGTGGGCCCCAACTGCCCAGGCGTCATCACTCCGGGGGAATGCAAGATCGGGATTATGCCCGGGCATATCCATAAGCCGGGGAGTGTCGGCGTTGTCTCCCGTTCCGGTACCTTGACCTATGAGGCCGTTCACCAGACCACAGTGGTAGGTTTGGGGCAAAGCACCTGTGTCGGTATCGGTGGTGATCCGCTGAACGGTACCAACTTCATCGATTGTCTTGCGGGTTTTCAGGAAGATGATAAGACGAAAGGTATCATCATGGTCGGCGAGATTGGTGGCAGTGCCGAAGAAGACGCGGCGGAATTCATCAAGCAGAATGTCAGCAAGCCTGTTGTTGCCTATATCGCTGGTGTAACCGCACCTCCAGGTAGGCGCATGGGACACGCCGGGGCCATTATTTCAGGTGGCAAGGGGACCGCTGATGCGAAATTCGAGGCATTGGAGTCCGCTGGGGTTCGCACCGTTCGATCGCCAGCCGAAATGGGAGAGGCGATTCTCGATCGGCTTGGTGCCTAGCACCGCGCATCATCATCCTTGGTATTTTCCGCAAGGATTCAATTTACCTACCACTTGGAATCGTTGGGATCGGGATCGATAAAGGCCAATTCGATTCCGATCCCAATGCAAGCCAGGATCACCTCCGATCCGAAAAAATGATCTGCGCGGGTTCGTCTCCGGTGAATCCGCATCCTGTCGTCATTTTTGAGTATCGGAAAAACAAGGATACTGAACGATCCGGGCCGCGAACCAAGTTCTATCCCCTCTCGGTCTTGGTGCGAAGCGCCAACATGTTCTCGTTTTCGTTGTCATCGATGGCCGTCTTGACTCATTGGATTTATTGAAGTTCGCGGTTACTCTCCACTCTTTTAATGGAATATCCTTACCCTCATGAGATACCAAGTCGTTTCATTTATTCATGAACGAAAGTGGTCTGACCTTCCGGAACCGGTTCACCGTCAGGCTAAACGTTGTTTTTTGGATACCATTGGTTGTGCTATTGCGGCAAGACAAACGAAGTTATCGCAAATTGCGTATGACTTCGTCGCCGGAATGCATAGTGGGAAAAATAATCGGCTTTGGTTGGACGGTCGCCAAGTCTCTGCAGCCGGGTCCGTGCTTGCCCATGGAATGACGATAGATGCCTTGGACATTCACGATAACTGTAATATAGTCAAAGGGCATATTGGTGTCTCCGTTATTCCTGTGGCACTTGCCATGGTGGAGCAGGGCAAGCAGCAGTTTTCGGGACAAGATCTGTTGGCCTCCATCGTGGTTGGGTATGAAATTGCCACTAGAGCTGGTCTGGCATTACATGAGACTGACTGTGATTATCATTCTTCCGGTGCATGGAATGCCTTGGGATGCGCGGCTGTTGCTGCCCGGTATTTGAAACTCGACACGGAAAGTACCCGTCATGCCCTTGGGATTGCCGAATACCATGGACCGCGATCACAGATCATGCGTTGCGTCGATCATCCGACGATGGTCAAGGATGGTTCCGGTTGGGGAGCCATGGTGGGATTGACTGCGGCATGGATGGCATCCCTTGGCTTCACCGGCGCGCCGGCGATCACAATGGAATCGGAAGAGCAACATTCGATTTGGGAGGATATTGGGGATAATTGGTTGATTCTACAACAAGATTTTAAGCGCTATGCCGTCTGTCACTGGGTACAACCCGCGATTACCGGCGTATTGAAACTGATTGAGGAACATCGGATATCTCCTGAAAAGATACGTAAAATTCGTGTATTTACCTTCCGGGAGGCGACGCACCTTGACAATCGCCAGCCAAAAAATACCGAACAGGCCCAATACTCATTGCCTTTTCCGGTAGCCGCTGCGGTATTTCATGGCCGTTTAGGTCTTTCGGAATTGAGTGGATCAGTACTCGATGATCCCAAGATTCTCCGATTAGCGGACACTATCGAGCTGAAAGAGGATGAGGAATGCAATAAAAGATTCCCACAAAAACAGACTGCACACGTTGCACTTGATTTAAGCGACGGGACTACTTTGGACTCGGGATTGGTTTTCGCTCCTTGGGATGTGGCAGATGTTCCCGCTACGGACGAAGAACTTCAGGAGAAATTCCGCTGGCTTGTCGGTGACAGCCTTCGGAAAGAACGTTCTCATGCCCTCGAAACATTGCTTTGGAACTACGATGAGATTGCAGATGCGCGAGAGGTTTTCTCATTTCTGTATGAGAAATAAGTGACGATAAGGATCGAGTGTATCGCTTTTTGTTCCCTTTGCCCCTATGTTCGAGTCTGTCGCAGAGATTCAAGTGCCGCGGGAGTCTCGAACATCGTCGAACATCGAACTCGGTATTTCAGGAATCGAGTCGGAAATCTCTTTTCTGGCGCAGCCGATGATAGCCTACCCTACCACCCTATTGATGAATCGAATCCCTACCTTCTCTCCTCCGGAGCCGATCTTCGTTTGTTAGGATATAGCCGCACGGTTTTTACCACATGTCCCCGTGTTCGGATGATATCCAGGGGATAACCTGACAAGAGCATACTGGTACCGGGCTCCGGGATCGTCTCCAGGTACTCCAGAATCAAACCGTTCAATGTCTTTGGACCATCCGCCGGAAGATTCCAATGCATACTTCGATTGAGATCCCGGATGGTGGCGCTTCCATCGATAAGGTAACTGCCGTCGGTTTGAGTATGTACATCGGGGATCGGTATGGGATCGGTCGTAAACTCACCGACAATCTCCTCCAGAATGTCCTCCAGGGTTACCAACCCCTGAATATCGCCATATTCATCGACCACCAGCCCTATGCGTTGCCGCTGGCGTTGAAAATTGAAAAGCTGCGTGTGTAGCGGCGTACCGGCGGGAATGAAGTAGGGCTCCCGCGCATAGGCAGTCAGGTGTTCGGGCTTGATTTCGTCGTATGGCACTCTGGCGAGCAATTCACGCAGGTATATGATGCCGATGATATCCGTGATATCACCACGATAAATCGGAACGCGGGCGTAGCGGGTTCTCAGAAGGTGTTCCCGGATGTCCTTTCCCGGATCTTCCAAATCGATCCCGTCTACCTCGTTTCGAGGGATCATGATGTCATCCACGGTAACCCTATCCAGATCCAAAATACCTGTCAGCATCTGCCTGTGCCGCTTCGAGATCAAGGCCCCCGCTTCGTTCACCACCGTGCGCAGTTCATCATTCGTAAGTTTGTCCTCATCCATTTTGGGCATGATGCCCACTAGTCGTAATAACCCATTGGCGATCCAATTGACCAGCCAGACGCCGGGATAAAATACCTTGAGTAGTGGTTTCAGGACGAAGCTGGTAGGGAAGGCGATGCGCTCCGGATGAAGAACCGCCAACGTCTTGGGTGCGACCTCGGCAAAGATCAGGATAACGGCGGTCAAAAGCAGCGTTGCCAGCGGAATACCCGCCTCCCCCCAGATGCGGATGGCAATCACCGTTGCCAGGGCCGAGGCAAGCAGATTGACGAAATTATTACCCAGCAGGATGAGGCCGATGAGGCGATCCGGCCGTTTCAGCAACTCCATGGTGCGGATTGCCGCCCGATGATCCTGTTTCACCAAATGCCGCAGGCGGTATCGGTTCAGCGCCATCATGCTGGTTTCCGAACCGGAAAAGAAGGCGGAAAGGAAAACCAAAAAGATCAGCGTACCCAGCAATACACCAAGTGAAATCTCGCTCAAGGGTTTATTGGTCTCCCGTAATGGTCGGTAGAAGACAAATGTGAAATTCGAGATCTGTGTGCAATTTTCCCTCGGGGATTGCCATTGATTACCATGTCGAACGTTCGCCCGCTGATCGTTCGCCCGGTATCGTCGTGCAGTGGGATATCTATGGTCTTTCTGTGGCGAACCGAGTACGCAACTCGACCCCTATCTTTCCTGGTTTTATTTTGAATTGCAGTCTGTCCGCGCCGCGTTGGACCTCCAGAATTTTGCTCGGTCCGTCGGCAGGCTCGGTTTCTCTATGGGCGATGAATGTAGCTACCTCGGCGAACCGCTGCCCATCGTATTGGATGATCACATCGCCCGGCTGAATCCCCAATTTTTCGCCTTGGCTATCGGGAAATATGGAAATCACAGTGATACCGGATCGGACGAGTTGATGTCCTTTTGTGTCGAAATAGTGTTCCTCGATCCGGTTGCCGCCTTCGCCATCATGGAAGGTTATTTTGTGATAGCCATAACCATCGAATAACATCATCGGTTTCCCGCTAGTATCGAAGTAACTCTCTTCTATTCGTTTCTCCCGTTCATTGTATTTCGTTGATGTGTGGCCATCCGAAGTAAATATGACTTGCTGAGATTTCGTGCCGTCTTTCCGAAATGTGAGTTTTGCTTTTGGTTGCCCGGTTGCGTCGAAAGAGGCCGATTCAATCTGATTGCCGCGCTCGTCGTAGCGGGCGGTCCATTTGTGGTAGCCATCCTTGTGCAGTACAGGTTTCCCGGCGGTATCGAAGAGGGCGGTTTCGATTTCATTACCACGGTTATCATATTTGCGCCTGACTTTGTGATAACCGTCCTTAAGTAGTATCGGTTTTCCGGCGATGTCGAAAAAGGCCAATTCAATCCGATTGCCGTGCTCATCATAACGGACGGTCTGTTTGTGGTAGCCATTTTTGTGCAACACCGGCTGTCCATCGATATCGAAAAACGCCTGTTCAATTGGATTGCCGTTGGCATCGAATCTTAGTATTTTTTTATGCCAGCTACCATTCGCCAAAGCAGGTTCGAATTTCGTATCGAAGACCGTAGTCTCCAAAATATTTCCCAGTGAATCATACTTCCTCCGAAATCCGATATTACCCGCTTCATCAATTATGGGCTGGCCCGATGGATCGAGATGAACCATTTCAACAACCAGGCCTCGGTCATCGTATTTTTGTCGTCTGCCATAGGCCCTGTCCGGGCCGGTAGCGGGTTCGCCAGCGCGGTCGGTATAACGAGTGAAGGTCTCGTACCCCTCCTTTGAGTAGGTGAACTCCACGAATTCCGCCGTGGCGCCTTTCTGGGGCATGGGATAGCCATCGGGACCGACATAATGGGCGTAGGCCTTATCGGGTTTCGTATCCGGGGAATAGACCAAGCCCCAGACTAATTTACCCTCTCTGTTGAAGGCCTTTTCGTATACCACATCGCCCTTGCTATCGTGGGCGAATTCCCAGCGGCACTCGCGCATTGGAGATTGAGTCTCCCAATCTTCTACTGCTTTCAAGTAGGTACCGATCCTATGCCTGGGCGTGCATTCCCCAGCGGAGTTGACGGCCATCATGGTATGCGGCCGGTTTTTTCGCCCCTGACTGATAAATAGTAGTGAAACCGCCCGGTGGCGCACCTGTTTCTTCGTGAGCTTGCCAACGCCTTGGGGCAGGCCAAAGCGTTTGGCGTAGAAGATGTTGTAATAGACTTTGTGTTCCCACGCATAGCCATCCAGATACCACCAACCACCGCCTATCAAGCAGGCAATCACCACTCCGGCGGCAATTCCCATACGCAACAGGCCGCGCCGGAAGGCGGCCCTTTGGCGGCGCCTTTCCGCGTCGGGCATATTGGCGTCGATCCAGTCTCCATCGAAGGCGCGGCCATAGATCCGGTTGCGTACCCGTAGATGGTTTTCATGCACCCGCGCGAGTCCCGCCAGACGCAGGATATCGATGAGCGGATTGGTCTCGTCGTCGGGGATCTTTTTGCTGGTGTGTATTCGGCGATACAGTGTCAACAGCGCGGCGTGATCGGTATCGGTACGCAATACCTGCTCGCGCACGAACAGCAGGTTATCGTCCCTCTCCCGTGCCCGGCTGGAGAGAAATAGCTCCTCGCATGCCCGATCCACGCCTGCGGCGTTGGTAATAGTGGCATTCGCCGCGATGGCCTGACACAGGCGCTGGCTGAGATAGGGGTGTCCATTCGTCCAGTGATAGATGCGTTCCAACAGCTTGGCCGCTTGAGTCAGATCGCGGCCCAATCCCTGGGCCAGCAAGGCCGATTCGGCGGCGGTAAAATCATCGAGTTCGATGCGTTTGCCGATGTTGAAGGGAGTCAGCCGGGTGTCTCGGATCAGATCCGAGGGTGTGGCGACCCCCAACAGGCAGAAGGTCAGGCGGTGCAGTTCCGGCGACTCGGTGCGGGCATTGAACAATTCCCGGATGGCGGCGAAGAATTCGTCGCTGGAAAAAGGCAGGCTCCGTACCACATCGATCTCGTCCACGAAGATCACTACCGGTGCCTGGATCTTCTCCAGAACGACACTGCGTAGGGCCTGCATGACTCGTTGCAGGGGGCCGAGGCGCTCGTGGGCCTGCCAGAACGCCTCCAGCTCGTCTTCCAGGCCAAGTTGCCTGCCCAGGCGGTTTAGCAGGCCATCGTACCACTGTTCCAAGGTGAGGTTGCGCCCCAGGGCCGTGAGATCCAAGACTGCCACCGCCACGCCATCCCGCCGCAGCCGGTCGGCGGTGCGCACCATCAGGGAACTTTTGCCCATCTGACGGCTCGTGAGCACGTAGCAGAATTCGCCTAATTTCAGTGTCTGAAAAAGTTCGTTGTCGGCGCAGCGCTCCACGTAGCTCGGCGCGTTGACGGGCAACGTGCCACCGGTGATGTAGAAGGTTTGGGAGGTAGTCATTGGTTTGTATCGATTGAGGAATATATTTAGGGAAGATGGCCGAGTACGAAGTGATAAATCCTTTCTGCTGCTCGGATGGCTTGTTCGATCTCCCGATAGTCCGGTTCATTGGTTACACCAGGGTAGCGGTATAGTGTCGAATATGGGGTAAGGAGTTCTGCTGCCTTCAGGCAGGTGGAACATGTTCGGTGGCGATTTCGATCAACAGCGGAATATTGTGGGTCTCGATGACGTCTTCGTCGCAAAATACCAGGAAGGCCTTGACGGCTTTTTCCGCCGCTTGTTGACAGTGGTAGATGGCGACATCCAATACGGGTTCCGCGCTTGCCGCGAGAATGCGCGCCGCGCCGAGATCATGGCTTGCCTTGTCGATCCAGCTTTGGATGAGCTGTCGCTTGGCCGCGTTCATAAAGAATCCTGCCTTGCGTGGCGATCTTGTGCTCCAGGGAGGCCGGAACCTGACGAAAGAACTCGAACTCGTCGCGAGTCTTGACGAGGATATCCACGGCCATGCGCAATCCGCGCAGACAATGCAGGGCCCGAACACCGCGCTGGTGGGCCGTGAGATCGCTGTGACCGACAATCACCAGGAGATCCATATCGCTGTCCGGGGCGGGTTCGCCCCAGGCGCGCGAGCCGAACAGAATGATTCGTTCCGGCGCGAGGCCTTCCACCAAACGGCGAATGATCTCTTCCTGGACGCCCGTTTGTGGGCTGGGATGAGAGGCTTCATTTTGTGATGGCGACATGTAGCACGTCTCTAAAGCAAGTGTTTTTGCAGATACAGGGTATATAGCTCACAGCGAAGATGCGCTTCTTCCATGGACTCGCCCGCCGCGACCCCGGCGCTGCGCAGGCGGTAGAAGCTCGCGAAATCCGGACACGGTTGTTCTTGCAATAGGCCACGCACGATATCGTATAACCCGGCATCACGACTCAGCATCATCAGCATTCGCCGCAGATGGCCGCCGAAGGGACCATCGTCCTGGACGGCCCGAGTGGTAAATTCGTCCAGGGAAGGGCGTTGCTCGACCAGAACGTTGAGACCGCGTCGCACCAGGTAGGGTTGCCCACCCAGCAGGCGGTAAAACCCCAGTAGTTCCGCACCTTCCCGTAAGGGTGCGCCGTGACGCTGATTGAGATCGGCGGTTTGGTGCCGGGTGAAATCACTGAGAGTAATGTGGGTACCGATATTGAACGGGGATTGGTTGGGGTCTTGGATGAACAAATGTGCCTCGGTGGCATAGGCAATGGCCAGGGTGAACCTGCTCCAGGGACCATCGGGATCGAGGACGCGATCATTGTGCCAGGCGCGGAACAGTCCAAAGACTTCGCTGCCGAAATCCCGATCGAACAGGCGATCCGCCTCGTCGATGGCCCACAGTAATGGTTTGTCGCTTTTTTCCAGCACTTCCTGGCGCAACCAATGCTCGAAGTTGGCGTTTGGAGAACGCCTGTCTTCCCAGGTATCTTTTGGGTAGACATCGATGCGGAGCTGGTCGGCGAGCATGTTACCCAAGGCGATGTAAAAGCATGTCAGGTCATCGAGTTCTCGGGCGGTGAGTTTCTGAAAATCGGTTAGCACTGCCCGGACACCAGACTCGCGGGCCTGGTGGACCCCTCGCACGAGGAGAGACGTCTTACCCATTTGCCGCGCGCCCTTGATCAATACCACCGTATCCCGGCGCGCCACTGCATCCTGAAATGCCCGATCAGTCGGACGTACCACGTAAAATCGGGCATTTAGCGGTACCGCGCCACCGATCATCTCCAATTCTACAGGCCTCTCATTCGGGTCGGATGGGTTGGCAAGGCTACCCAGTAATTCATGGACTACCCTGGTATCGTCCTTTGGCCCATGCCACAGGCTGTACTGGAGCCGTCCCACTATACTGGAAAGCCCATTCGGCAGCGGGCCTTCATCTCGGATCCGTAATGGAAGAATGCGTGGTCTGCCGTTTTGTTCCCGTGCCGCCTGACGGGCGATCTCCAGCTCCGATAGGAGCATTTCGCTATGGGCGGATTTTTCCGAGAGCAGGGGGATCACTGCGTCGGCCTGGTGGATTTCCCGGTCGATCTGTCTGGCCCACTCCACCCCAATGGTGAGATGGCGATCGATAAAGACACTGTGCCCAGCGGCAGTCAGTTGCTCTTCCAGGAGGCGAAGCAGGGTTTCGTCGGGTTCGGCGTGGCGTTTGTAGAGGAGGGCAATGCGTAGTGATTTTTGCCCAGGGACTGGCATATGTGTTGGAGGCCCGACGTGGGATTGGGTATGTGAAATTTTTGTTTTGGAATCAACATTGAGCGGGGGTATTTCTTTCGTCGATTGAGTTTGAGTGTCAGACAAAGTGGACGCATCGCTTTTTTCTTTCTTTTGGATCTGTCGATACTTTCTTACGGCGAATGTCCCTCCGACTATCAGTCCTAAGATGGTAATAATGTTGTCTAAACCGGGGGTGCTAAAAAAATCGGTAATACTCTCAAACGTGGATGCGACAAAATCGCGAAGACTTTCTAACCCACTTGCTGGTTCGGAGGTAACGTGGGATTGCTCACTTGGATTGCTCATTCTTTAGTGGCCTCTACCAAAGTTACGGAATAAATAGTTGGATGAAGTCGCTACGCGGAGAAGGCAGAACCATCCGATAAAACATAATAAGCGCATCTTCGATAGCTATTTGAGAGCCAAGGATCCTTGCGGACAAGTCGAATTTTCGATGGTGCTTTTCTCCGTGATTCCGCAATACTATCTATCGATTTCCCGCTTCTCGTGCACGTTTTATTGCCATGGATAGTAATGGATCAATACCACGCGCGGCCCAAAATGACCTCCAATACCAGTTTACTCCCAAAATAGGCCAGCATAAGGGCCAGGAACCCCGTAAGGCTCCAGCGAACCGCCTTGCGGCCACGCCATCCGAATCGCCACCGTCCCCAAAGCAGGACGGCAAACACCGCCCAGGCAAATAGGGACAGCAAGGTCTTGTGGGCCAGGTGCTGCGCGAACATGTCATTCAGAAAGGTCATGCCACTGACAAGACTCAGGCTCAGCAAGAAAAAGCCGAAGCCGATCGATTGAAAAAGTATCGACTCCTGGGTCCGCAGCGGTGGGAAAATCCCAAGGATATTCCCCAGCCGCTTGCGGCGCAGACTATGCTCCTGGAAGGCGAGAAACGCCGATTGAAACGCAGAAATGGTGAGTACGCTCGCAGCCAGGATGGAGATGACGATATGGATGGTAACGCCGAGCCCCGTCTCTTCGGCGAGCATGTGGCGACCAGGGTAGATCTCGGCCATTGCCACTGTGGTGGCGGCGAGTGGCAGGATCAATATGCCGAGATCCGCTACGGGTCGCGCAATAGCGCCAATGAGCAATACCAGGACGACGCCCCAGGAGACCAGGGACGCGACGGTAAAGAATCCCAGGTTGAATCCGGTGCTCGTCAAAACCACTTGGTATAGTGCTGCGCCATGCAAGGCAGCCCCGAGCGCGGTGGCACCAATCAGCCCCGCCCGGATTCCGTTGCTCTTCCATACGGCCTGCCTGGACATCAAGCCGAGACCCAGCAGGACAGTGGCCACAAGATAAAGAAGAATACCGGCAAGGCTAAAAAACATCATCGAAACTCGGGTTCATGATCCATAACAGGATGGCAAGAAAGGGCTTTTTCTCGACTTTTTCACTTACTCCGTTATCCGTGAAATCTCGAACGAAACGATCGAAAATTTCCGATGGTTTGTTCAAGGTTATCTCGGATGATGGACTGACAATAGATTTCATTCGCTTCCCGGGACTCTGGAAGCCTTGGAGCCAATGGCTCATTTGGGAATGCCGAGCGGGAAATAAACAATGTTTTGCCAAGGATTGCCTTGATCGGGAAATCCCCTGTTCGGTAATGCTTTGTATCGAGAATCGGCATCCCTTCGGGATCGATGTCCCTCATTTTTCGGGGAAGCCGAAATAATAGCTTGGGATAGTCCCCGATGCATTGCTACAATCACCGTTCGTTTCGACAACGCCCGGAAGTCTCGGGTGGACGCGGCCTGTTGCCCATGGCATCTCCCCCCAGGCGATTACCCAACACTATTGATCATCGAAATATGTTTGACAACCTAACGGAAAGACTTGGTAGGACCCTCGACCGATTGCGGGGCCGGGGTCGCCTTACCGAGGACAATATTCGGGAATCATTGCGCGACGTTCGAATGGCCCTCCTGGAGGCCGATGTGGCGCTCCCCGTGGTCCGCGACGTCATCGAACGCATCCGCGTCAAGGCGGTGGGTCAGGATGTCCTCAAGAGCCTCACGCCGGGACAGGAGCTCATCCGCGTCGTTCGCGACGAACTCACCAGCCTCATGGGCGAGGTGAACAGCGAACTTGTGCTCAATGTATCGCCGCCCGCCGTCATCATGGTCGCGGGACTGCAAGGCTCCGGCAAGACCACCACAGTGGCCAAGCTGGCCCGCTGGCTGGCCGGACAGAAACGCTCGGTGCTGGTGGCCACCTGCGACGTCTACCGGCCCGCCGCCATTCGTCAGCTCGAGGTTCTGGCCACCCAGATCGATGTCCCGTTCTTTCCCAGCCATGCCAGTCAGGACCCGGTCACCATCGCCAGGGACGCCGTTGCCCACGCCCGAAAGCACTTCAACGATACCGTCATCATCGATACCGCTGGGCGCATGCACATCGACGAGGATATGATGGACGAGGCCAAGCGCATCCACGCCGCCATCGATCCCGCCGAGACTCTGTTCGTGGTGGACAGCATGACCGGACAGGATGCTGCCAAGGTAGCGCGTGTCTTCGACGAGGCGCTGCCCCTCACCGGCGTGATCCTCACCAAGACCGACGGGGATGCCCGTGGGGGTGCCGCGCTATCCATCCGGCAAATCACCGGCAAGCCCATCAAATTCCTCGGCGTCGGCGAAAAGACCGCGGCCCTGCAACCCTTCCACCCCGATCGCGTCGCCTCGCGCATCCTCGGCATGGGCGATGTATTGAGTCTCATCGAAGAGGCCGAGCAGCATGTCGACCAGGAAAAGGCCAAAAAGATGGCCGACAAATTCGAGAAGGGAGAGCGTTTCGACCTGGAGGACTTTCGCGATCAGTTGCAACAGATGCGCAAGATGGGCGGTATCCATAACCTCTTGGACAAGCTACCGGGTATCGGCGGCAAACTACCCAAGGGGGCAACCGACCAGATCAACGACGAGGCCTTCATTCAGATCGAGGCCATCATCGATTCCATGACGCCACGGGAGCGTCGGGTCCCCACCATCATCAAGGGTTCCCGCAAGCGCCGCATCGCCAGCGGTTCCGGGACTAAGGTTCAGGACGTCAACCGCCTCTTGAAGCAGTTCGCCGAGATGCAAAAACAGATGCAACGCATGAAAAAACTCATGCGCAAACCCGGCGCCTTGGCGGGTCTGAAGCGCAGCATGAAAAAAGGCGGTATGCCGCCTGGGATGGAGTTTTAGGTGAATCTTCTAGCGAGGCATCACCTCAGAACGACAAAGCATGATTTAGCGAAGCTTCGCCTCGAACCGACAAACCATGATTCCGTGTTAGTAAAGCAAAATTGGCGCCTTGTAAAACTTGATCCAATTGTGAAGCTGAGCGGGAAATAAGCAAACTAGCACTGGTAAAGCAAATGCGAAGCTTTTTGATTCCGACTATGCCGGGTTGAGATAGTCGAAAATCGGTTTCGTAAATGGCTGGGGAACGTTTCCGGAAGTTTTTTTCATCCTTTTCCGTGGGTAGCGAACTATTTCCCAAGGGGGGTTCATGGAAGGCAGCCAAATTAGTGCAGCCTTTGGTTGCAGTCGAATTTTTTGTCTTGCCAAAGAGTCCCGTGTGACAGGATCGGGACAGTTGTGTGTATCCTTGATACGTTATCCATGCAGTAAATCCATTGAGCAACGATATCGCCCACCCACACGATCATTTCCTGAAAGAGC
>CAZSVE010000060.1:10784-18098 GCA_964610175.1 uncultured Thiotrichales bacterium | reverse complement strand
GGAATACGGCCTCGGTCGCCGGCGCACCGATTTGCTGATTCAGTGGCCCCTGGATAACAGCCAGGGTTTCCATGGTCCCGTGCAGCGGGTGGTCATGGAACTCAAGATCAAGCGCGGGTCCCTGGAGGCGACCATTGCGGAGGGTCTTGCCCAGAGCACCGATTATCTGGATCGGGTGGGTGCCGAGGAAGGTTACCTTATCATCTTCGACCGCGATTCGGGGAAAACCTGGGAGGAAAAGTGCTTCGCCCGATATGAACGAACGGAACAGGGTCACGGGCAGGGCCACGGGGAGTATCGCATCGGCGTCTGGGGGATGTGATGCCGTTTTGGTCACCGCTGCGAAAGCGCATCATGTTCTCCTTTCGATCCTTTATGCGACGGAACCCCGTCGCGCCGTGCCGGCACGACCATGTCACCACTTCGTCCCGCGGCGGGCGCTCCAGCAACCAGGATGCCCATGGCACCTTCGGGTTCGGCGACAGTGGCATGGGGTGGATCGTGGCCGATGGCCTGGGGGGACATAGCGGAGGGGAAATCGCCTCCCGAACCGCCGTGGATACCCTCTCGGCCTATTTCCGGACCCCCGCCGGGGGGGGGAAGGAAGCCCTGTCGCGGCAAGGGCTGGACAGCGCATCGAGAAGCGCCCAATCGGCCATCGTGGCGCGCCAGAGGCAGCAGCAACCGCAATACTCGCGCATGGGCACCACGGTGGTCATCCTGGTCAGCGACGGTGTCACGGCGCGCTGGGCGCACCTCGGGGACTCCCGGATCTACCGGTTTCGGGATGGCCATGTCGCTGCCCAGAGCTGTGATCACAGCGTACCCTATCGGCTCTACCTCGCCGGGGAGATCACTCAGGCGGAGATCAGGACCCACGAAGAGCGCAATCTCCTGTTGCGCTCCCTGGGGGACGAGGGGGGCTGGGGGCCCGACATCTCCGAGCCCGTCCCCCTGAGACCCCAGGATGCCTTCCTGCTATGCAGCGATGGCTTCTGGCAATACGTATTGGAGGCCGAGATGGAGGACGACCTTTCCGCCTCCACCACGGCCCGGGACTGGATGGACAAGATGACCGCAAGGCTGCGCGCCCGGGTCCATGGCGGGCACGACAACTACACGGCCACCGCCATCCGGATACGTCCCGGAGGAACGACATAGGGTACAATACGGCCCTGGCAACCGTTTCAAGATCCTCAATCCCCGATCCTTTTTACGAATGGAGCAAGCTTTACAAAACGCCGACATCGCTTTACCGACACTAAATCATTGCCCCTTGGAATGTGCACCCCTCGGTCCGATGGGACTTTTTCGGATGAATGCCGATGGATTCCCGGTCGCCAATGACTTGCCATCCCGAAGCGAAGCGAGGGATCTTGTGTGTCTGAAACGAGTGTTTACGTCAAGTTCAGCGCATAGCGCGACCAAGACCGCAACCAAATCCTTGTTGCCGTCCCTGGGCAACTGGGTCCCGGCATGGACTGTCAGGATGACGGGATGGGTTGTTTCAGGCGATTGTGTAGAAATTCAGCACTCCCGTCATCTCCAGGCCGAGGCTTGGAAGCGGGCACCAAAACTCTCCATGAACGGCTCCCCCTGAACGATACTCGCTGAACGACGACAGTCCCAGATGACGCAACGACCCGAAACCCGCTGCCCGGCCTGTTTCCAGGACAAAGGCAACGCCACCGCCTGCGACCATTGCGGGTGGAAGCCGGGCAGTCCCCCCGCGAACCCCCTCTATCTGCCACTGGGAACGCCGCTCGGCGACAGCTACGTCATCGGCAAGGTGCTCGGTCACGGCGGGCTCGGCATCACCTATCTCGCCTGGGACCGCGAACTCGACACCCGCATCGCCATCAAGGAATTCCTCCCCGACACCATGGCCGGGCGCAACACCCGCGACGCCCAGGTCACCATCCATACCGGGCACGAGGAACCCTTCCGCCATGCACTGCAGCGCTTCCGCGAAGAGGCCCGGATCCTGGCCCGGTTCCAGCAGCATCCCGGTATCGTCTCCGTGTATCGCTTCCTCGCCGCCAACGGCACCGGCTACATGGCCATGGAATTCGTCGCCGGGGTCACCCTGCGCCAATACCTGGAGACCCACGACAACAGGATCCCGTGGCCGGAGGCCCTGGGACTCCTCGGCCCGGTCATGGACACCCTGGACCGGATCCACGATCAGGGTCTGCTGCACCGCGACATCGCCCCGGACAATATCTACATCACCCATGACGGCAAGCTGAAACTGCTCGACTTCGGCGCCGCCCGCGAGGTGACCGAGGAACGCAGCGTCACCCTGTCCGTGGTCCTCAAGGAGGGCTACGCCCCCGAGGAACAGTATCACAAAAAGGCACGGGAAGGCCCGTGGACGGATGTCTATGCCCTGTCCGCCACCCTGTACCGCGCCGTCACCGGCCAGTTGCCGCCCACCGCCCTGGACCGCCTCCACGACGACGAGCTGCGCTCCCCCAGCGCCCTGGGGGTGGCCATCCCCGAAGACCACGAGGCCGTTCTCCTCAAGGGACTCGCCATTCGCGCCCGGGACCGTTGGCAGGGCGTCGGGGAGATGCGCCGTGCCTGGCAGGCAGAATCGGAGACAGTGGTCGAGCCCCCGGAACCCGAAACGCCGGAAGTGCAACCGCCAAGGCCAGACACCTACGCCAAATACGGCCTTTGGATCGCCTTGTTCACGGCGGTGATCACGGCCCTGATGATGATCCTGGAGCTGAAGCTGACTGACAAGATTGACCTCTGGAGCAACGGTAGTGACCACGAGCTAACCGTCCACGATCCGGTTGTACTGTTGGCAGAAAATAGCGCCACCCGGGGGAGCGGCACTCCCACCCCGGAAAGCAGTACCTCCGGCACGGCCCAACGGGGCGATTCCAGCGCTGCCGCGCCGGAGAGCGATATCTCCGGCAGTGTCGCCTCGGCGGGCAATGCCTCCGACAATCCCCCACCGAGAGCACCATCCCTTGGGCGGCTGAATCAGACCGAAAACCTATCCTCGTCGGCAGTGCCGTCCTCCGAATCACAACGGCAGGCGCCCGATGCGATCCTGGAGGATCTGGAGGCTGACGGCGCTTCACGGGGCGACAATATTCCCCGCGCTGTCCCCGACCCGGCTCTGGCTGGCCCATTGCCGGCCACACTGCTGGTCACGGTCAGCGATCCCCCGGACGCTACCGTGACCCTGAACGGTGAGGCCATCGATCCGGGCGTCGGCCATGAGCTTGTCGCCGGGGAATATTCCCTCCGGGTGACCGGCCCCGGCCATGCCCCCTTCCAGGAGGACATCCGACTCGCAGCGGGGGATGATCAGCGCCGCTCCGTTCGCCTCGAGCCCCTCCCTGCCCGGGTCATCGTGCGCTCCAATGTCACGGGGGACACGGTGTTCATCGACGGGGAAGCCGTGGGGGCCACCGGCCCCGAGCCCCATGTCCTTGCCCCCGGGGAATACGCAATCCGGGTGGAGAAGGCGGGCTTCAAGCCTTTCGACACCGAGACTCAGCTCACGGCGGGGGCAGAAGAGACCATCCAGCCCAAGCTGGAACCAGCCAAGGCCGAGCTGATAGTCATGGCCAACATTTCCGGGGCCAAGGTATTTCTGGATGGGCAACCCCTCGGTGCTGCTGGCGCCCCCCATGCCGTAAGGGCAGGCACACACACGATGCGGGTAGAGAAGAAGGGATATGAACCTTTCGAGGCCGAAGTGGAACTCGTAGTAAGGGAACAAAAAACCGTAATGGTATGGTTGACGCAAAAAGCAATGGGTCACCACGCAGAAGTGCAGAAACCAGATAAAGATATGAAATATGCCCTTTGGATTGCTGCCTTTACGGCGGTGATTACTGCTTTCATGTTGATATTACAGGTGATGGACAAAATTAATCTAGTAACAGACAGGATTAGGCAGGTAGTGTTATTGTGGAAGAGATTATCGAAACTCAGAGATCTGAAAAATCTATTCAGGGGTTCCTCTCAACGAAAAAATACCAAAATCGAAGAATTAAAAACAAAAATTGATCAATTGGAAGAAAAAGTTAGAGTCTTACGGGAAGAAAACAATGCAACACATCCTCCTCATACCGTAACAAATATCTATATAGACGGATTTCACCGGCGGTAGCTGGAACAAACTTTTCAAGGCGCCTTCGGTCGACTTACCGTGACAAGTCCAGGTCGAACGGTGCGAATTTTGGCTTGGGTTTTCGTCTCGCCAGGGAATTTTGACCCTTTGCTCTTTGCTCTTTTGCGCTTTGAAAATTCGCGCCTGACATAACCGCGCGAATGTTCGTGGTTGGTCGAAGGGTTTTAGCGATTGTGATTTCATAAGAATTCACGGGTAGTTTCTGCCATCCCTGGCACTGGGTCCCGCCAATCCATGGCGGGATGACGGGAGTGCTGAATATCCACACGATCGCCTGAAACAACCCACCCCGTCATCCCGACAGGGAATGTCGGGACCCAGTTGCCCAGGGACGGCGGCTAAATCGGTTGCGGCCACAGGTCACGCCATGGATTACGAGTAGCCCGTAGGATGGGCAAAAGGCGCCTTTGGCGCCGTGCCCATCATGGTGCGTTTTCTTCACCCACGATGGGCACGTCCGATCGTGACGGATTGGGCAACTTTGCCCATCCCAATCCAGCCTGGCCGGAACCAAAAATCTTTCTATTTCAACTACGTCTGTCATTTCGACCGCAGGGAGAAATCTTCAAGGCCGAGATAGATTCAGCAATCGTGGCCGGGAGCCATGGCTCATAGGCCGAAGTGGATAAACAAGACTGTCCCCAGCAACAGACGGTAGATGATAAAAGGCAAAAGACCCACGCCTTCCAAAAGCCGCAGGAAGTAATGAATTCCGAGGTATGCGCTTATTGCGGCCAGGATGGTGCCGGATAGTAGCGGCATCCAGGCTATCGTAACGCGGTCGTTCCAGGCGTCGATACCGGTGAGGCCGCCGGCGAGCACGATGGTGGGAATGGCGAGCAGGAATGAAAATCTCGCTGCCGCGGTGCGGGTCAGTCCCAGCGCAAGCCCCGCGGTCAGTGTAATCCCGGCGCGTGATGTTCCCGGGATCAGGGCAAGTGTTTGGGCGAGACCGATGACCAGAATATCGATCCAACGCAGGGCGTGTTCATCGCGGATCTGGGTCCCCTTATGGTCCGCCCACCACAACACCAGGGCGAAGAAGATGGTAGCGCTTGCGATAATCAAGGGGTCCCGTAAAAACTCCGTGCCGAACCGGCTCAGCGACCAACCGGCCAATGCCACGGGGATGGTTCCCGCAAGCAATCCCCAAGCGAGCAGGCTGTTGCCCACGTGTCGCCGCTCGAGGGTGGATCGATAGATATCTCGTCCCATGTGGGCAAGCTCTCGGCGAAAATAACCGATCACGGCGAGAAGCGTACCGACATGCACGGCTACATCGAAGGCGAGCCCTTGATCGGACCAATCGAGGAAATGGGGTAGCAGGATGAGGTGCGCGGAACTCGAGATGGGCAGAAATTCCGTGAGCCCTTGCAACAGGGCAAGCGCGATGACTTGCTCGGTGTCCATCTAGCGAAGCTTCACCTCAGATCGATGAAACATGATTTGGTATCAATAGAGCAAAACTGGCGTTTTGGAACATGTCAGCGCTTCGCGCCGAAACCGAAGCGGGGTGGGTCTTGGCACACGCAATTCTCTCGGGGGTTTTTCCGATACTGAAAACTCGACTCATTTGCGAAGATGAGCGGGAAATAAACAGGTTATTGGCGGTTCAGGATTGTCGGGCCGGGTAGCGTCGTCCGGGAAACCAATGGCTGAATACGTAACTTACCGCAATTGCCATCAAGAGGATGACGAGGACATTGATAGCCACGGGTACGAGTAAAAACCAATACTCCAGATCACGAATGGCCGGACCGCCGACGACGGCGGTGAGCGCCGTAGCCGCGCCGGGGGGATGTACGCATTTCAGATATTGCATGGCGAGAATGGTCACCGATACCGCCACCGATGCGGCGACAAGCGGATCCGGGATCATCATGGCACTGGTAACCCCAATGGCGGCCGAAACGATATGCCCGCCTACCAACGGCCAAGGCTGGGAAAACGGACCCCCGGGCGCCGCGAACAACAACACGGCGGATGCGCCCATGGAGGCTACCAGCAGTACGGCGTCATCCGATGGCACGAAATACCGGGTAATGAGAACGACGGCAGATATGCTGAGGAACCCTTCCACCGCGGAGATGAATCTTTCCGGATGGCCCGCGGAGTTGACCTGAACCCCCAGAAAGCGAATGAATTTAGTCGAATAGGAATGGGAAGGTCGAGAAGTCATCGTTCGAGTCTTCAAGGTAATTGTCGAAGTATGTTAGCGGTTCGCGCCAAGACCGAAGCGGAGTGGGTCCTGGCGCATGCACTGGTTTTCCCGGGATTTTCATTTTTCCGATACCTATACCATTATCCGGCATGGTTGCTCGCTACGCCGAGACATCCAGCGAGTCCGGGTACATTTCGATACCGAATTTGTTACCCACCCGGCGCGCTCGGTCATCGAGCATGGGTGAAACCACGATGATGCGGTTCGCCTGCCTTCGGTGGTGTTTTTCATAAAAACGAACCTTACGTTCGAAGATGTGCATGTCGGATTTGCTCATGGACGACTTAAGCTCGCAGATGATCAACAGGCCGTTTTTGATGATGATGTCGAGTTCGATTTGATCGGGTTGCCCGAACACCTCTCCCTCATCGTCGAATTCGTTTACATTGATCACCTGTACGCCAAAACTCTCTTCCAGGATACCAGCCAGGGCATCGCGAAAGGCCCTTTCCGATTGCATGCCCCAACGTGCTCCCAACGCGCCAATGGAGCGATCGATCCGTTTGTTCATTTCATCGAAGCGCCGATTCGATTCCTCCCACTGACGCCTGTCTTCCTGCTTTTGTTCCTCCCACTTGCGGTTCTGTTCTTTCAATTTACTGTTCTGTTCCTCCCACTTGCGGTTTTGTTCCTTCCATTGGCGACTCTGCTCTTCCCATCTGCGCCTATCTTCTTGTTTTTGTTCTTCCCACTTACGATTTTGCTCCTCCGATTTGCGTCTATCTTCTTGTTTTTGTTCTTCCCACTTGCGATTTTGCTCTTCCCACTTGCACCTATCTTCCTGCTTTTGTTCCTCCCACTTGCCACTTTGCTCTTCCCACTTGCGCCTATCTTCTTGTTTTTGTTCTTCCCACTTGCCACTCTGCTCTTCCCACTTACGACTTTGCTCCTCCGATTTGCGTCTATCTTCTTGTTTTTGTTCTTCCCACTTGCGATT
>CAZSVE010000060.1:0-10684 GCA_964610175.1 uncultured Thiotrichales bacterium | reverse complement strand
CCACTTTGCTCTTCCCACTTGCGCCTATCTTCTTGTTTTTGTTCTTCCCACTTGCGATTTTGCTCTTCCCACTTGCACCTATCTTCCTGCTTTTGTTCCTCCCACTTGCCACTTTGCTCTTCCCACTTGCGCCTATCTTCCCGCTTTTGTTCCTCCCACTTGCGACTTTGCGCCTCCCGATCCCGCGCCAACTCATTCAGCATCCGGGTAAATCGATCCTCCACTTCTACCTTGGCGGGGAAATGGTCGTGAGCAACGGTCAGGATATAGTCGCGCAACGACGGATCGCTACGCAACAGTTGCGGGAGGCGCTCGTGAATGGAGCGAATCACCCTTTCATCGGTCATTACTTCGGTCATGATCTCAGGCGCCGTCGATTGCGTAATTCAAGCCAAAACCCGTACATCCAATCACACACCCTCTCTAATTTCAGCCATGTCGAGCCGGAAATTCCGGCGCTACTTCGATATAGTCCTTTATTATCCCGTCATCAGACCTTGTAATCGCCGGTGATAGGGCCCATCCCCCATGATGTCGAGGCTTCGCGCCAAACGGTTGCGATCCTCCGCGCGAGGCAACCCTTCGAGGATAGACAGAAAGTGGCCGGCTTGTTCTTCGGAAATGGTTCCGGTGATGGGATGTCCCAGGCCCAAGATATATTTTGCCCGCTGGAGATCGGGGAATTCGTTCGGGTCGTCTTGCATGGATTGAAACAAGGAGGTAAGGGCGTCCTCGGCCCTGGTAATTTCATCCCAATTCTGCTGGTCGGCAAATTGAAGGATATACAGATATTGGTAAACGGCAAAGCACATCGGCCCGGATGTAATGCCACACCGTTGACGTCCTTTATCATCATGCTTCTGCCCATCCCGTAGCGCCCGAACCAGGTACGGGTCCCAACCCTGTATGATCTTCAAATGTCCCAACGCGGGATGCTCGAGAAAGGAAAGCGTGCTCGCCTCGTAGTCGACCTCGGTGACCTTGACAGCCACGATCTGATTTCCACCGGGTCCTGCCACCAGCATGGCGGCGGTTTCCGGCAAAAGAGGCAGACCGCTGACATTGGAAATCGAGTATAGCCCTACGGCCAGGCCATGAATGGCGGATTTCTCGACGATGGGTCGAATATTTTCACAAACATCCTCCGTCGATGCATCGGGTGGCAGATCGGTGCCGGGTCTGACAAAGACGACCTGGTAACCAAGCGTCTTCAGGATCTCGATCAGATGATTGTTCGCCGCCATGCCGTCCTCGGGCCGCAGGAGCGCCGTCTTCATGGTGGTGCCGATCTTGGCCATTGCCGCGGATCGGAACCATTGCTCGAGTTCCGCGACGGTTCTCAAATGACCCTGCCCGCTGGACGCCGCGATCAACACGGCGGGAACCCCGCTCGCCACCAGCCGTTCCAGAAGCTGTATGTTTCGCCTTTCATCCAATCGGCGTCTTGGCAGCTCTCCCGTTGTGGGATCGAGGCAGGCCACGGTCGCTTTCGGATAATGGGCAATGGGATCCTGAATCAGGTCATTTATGGTCTTCATCGTTGATTTCTCCGAATTGGGAAAGCTCCAAAAAAGCCATCCATGGCATTTTCAGAGACGGAAGTCGAAAAGTGCGATTTTCGATTTCCTTGCATTTTCAATCGGTCGAAACCGATTGAAAATGGCGACACATCCTTATACCGCGCAAAAGCCCTGTCTTTCAGAGCTTCCTTAGCATGATTTCGACGCCTTTATAGGGAGTTTCCGGTTCGGTGGTGCTGCCACGCAATGCCCAAGGATGCTTGATTGCCTCATAAACCCACCATGCTCTTATCGAACTCATTCCATCTCCAGCGAAGCTTCATCTCGAACCGATGAAGCATAATTCGATATCGGCAGAGAAAAATCAGCGTTTCGTCGGTTCGAGATGAAGCTTCGCCACGTGGTCATATCGGACAGATTTCCGCGACAAATGTTCCAGGAATCCGGAACAGGCATCCTCCAGGATATCCAGCACCTTTTCAAAACCATCTTCTCCTCCATAATAGGGATCGGGGACCTCCCTGGCATCGATTTTCCGGCAAAAGTCCACCATTTCATGGAGTTTGGACAGATATTCCGGGGTGAATCGGGCCAATGCTCGAATATGAGCATGATTATGCTCATCCATGGTCACGATATAATCGAATTCATCGAAGTCGGTAGCGGGATCGAATTGCCGCGCCACGCCGAACAACTCGACGCCGCGCGCTCCGGCATGGTGTTTCATCCTCGAGTCCGGAGGCGCCCCGACATTGGCATCGATGATGCCTGCCGAGTCGCAAACCATCTTGTTTCCCAGACGATTTCGTTCGATAAGGGAAGTCATTATCCCCTGTGCCGCCTTCGAGCGACAAATATTACCGAGACAAACGAAGAGCACCTTCGTAACCATACGCTTCATCCTCCCCGCAGCGCTCGAATTCTCCCGGCGACGCCCAATCGATTACCACGACAATGGGGGGCGTCGACGCCACGCAGTGCCAGGGAAAACATATCCTGTCGTTCCCCCGGCGTCCCTCTTCCCGATTCGCTTCTTACCTGTGATCACGAACCCGGACATCCCGAACCAACCACCAAAATCGCGCCAGATAGGACAGGGCGGCAACCACCATACCCAGTGCTACTCCCAGCCAAAGCCCCAAGATACCGCCATCCATGACGAATCCGAATATCATGGCGGCGGTAAAACCAACCCCCCAATGGGCCATCGCCGCAATCAGAGCCGGTATCTTCATATCCGCCAAACCGTTCAATGCCCGGTTGGTAACCATACGCAGGCTATCGATGATCACGAAAATGGCAATGAACATGATAAGGGGAGCGGCTACCGGCACGAGATCGTGGGCCTTTTGTGTCTCGATCCCGGTAAACAGCACCACGATCCATTCCGGCCATCCCCCTAATATAACGACCGCTGGCAGCATGAACAAAACAAGCAGCAAAACCCCGCTATTCAGGATGCGCCACATCCCTTTACTGCCCTCCCGGCTGGCGGCAATCCCCGTACGGGCGGTTACCGCATCCGCCAACGGTGCCGACACGATAAAAAAGATGACCATAGCAGTCTGAAGCGCCATGGCATGGGCGGCGACCACCTCGGTGCCCAACCAACCGGCCAGTAAGGTGATCACGGAAAACAAGCTCTTATTGATGAGGATCTCGAGACTCTTTGGCCAGCCGAGCTCAAGAATCCGTCCGAGTACCGTCCACTTGGGGCGCCAGGCGCGACGAAACATGGCGCCGCGCCTGAAAAGTCCATGGAAACCGAGGAGCAGGAAAAAGATCGTAGAACTGACACCGTGAACGATAATACTCGCCAGTCCGGCACCTGCCATGCCCATGGCCGGAAACCCGAGTTTCCCGAATATGAAAATATAGTTCAAAATAACATTGAGTCCGACTTCCAGCCACGCCACGAGAAAGATTGTCCTGGTTCTGCCCATGGCGGTAAGGGCATGGGTAAACACAAGGGAAGAAAGCGTCGGGAACATCGCCCACAGATAATAATCCATGTAATGACCGGCCATCCTCGCAAGCACGATATCTTGTCCGGTCAAAACAAGGATGTCTTCCAGATTCCACAGAACGGCGCAGGCCGGAACGAATAGCGCGCCGGCAATCCACAATCCTTGCCGAATTATTCCAGACACCGTCCATGACCGCCCTGCCCCGCGGGCCTGCGATACCAGCACCATCACCGGTAACAGCATCCCGATCCCTATGATCAGAAAAAGGGTATAGACAGAAAAGGCAAGCCCCGCGGCACCCAGCGCGTCTATCCCCAGGCGCCCAATCATCACCTTATCGGTAACACCGATGGCGATCTTTCCCAGATATCCAAGCACCAACGGCAGGGAGATCGTCAGAATGGCGCGAATGTCGTTCGCCCGCGGAAACACCGATTCCGGGGCGCGATTAAAAGCCATAACGTATCTCGTAGGACACTTGCCATCACCTTGCGTGTCGTATCTGGCAGCGAAGCTCGTGCTCGAACCGACAAAGTATGATCGAATCTTGGTAAGGCGGAATCGGCGCCTTGTAAGACTCGATCCAGTCGTGAAGCCGAGCAGAAAATAGACAAATCGACCACGAAGGCACCGGATTTGCAAAATTCCACCTGTTCGTGCCCTGCCCGCCTCGAGGCAAAGCCTTCTCGCTGAACTTCATCCTGGATTCGAAGCAACGATTCTACTGTATTTGCGCGACATTGTTCGATCACTTCAGCGGCCCGTATGTCACTGGCCCGTATTTATTTACCGACGCGCGCGGAAGTAAAATAGACAGCGCCATCGTGGCAAAATCCCTCGAACCAATCCACTAGACATTCCCCCGGAATTCAAACATGAACATCAAATCATCCCTCGTCTCATTACTCCTTTCCGGAACACTTGCCATCTCCATGACGGCCTTGGCCGCCGAACCCATCCAACCCATCGAACCCACGACTCCGCTGTCCAAAAAGGACATCCTCGAAGTGGAATTGGGGAAAAAGCTATTTTTCGATCCGAGGCTATCCAAGTCCGGATTCATCTCCTGCAATTCCTGCCACAACCTCGGCAGGGGGGGAACGGACAACCTCGAGACCTCCATCGGTCATCGATGGCACCAGGGACCGATCAACGCACCGACGGTACTCAACGCCAGCATGAACACCGCCCAGTTCTGGGATGGCCGCGCCCGTGACCTCGAAGAGCAGGCCGGCGGCCCCATCGCCAATCCCGGCGAGATGGCATCCACCCATGCCCATGCCATCGAGGTCCTGTCATCGATCCCCGAATACGCCGCCGAGTTCAAACGGGTATTCGGCACCGACGACATCGACATCCATCAAGTAACCAAAGCCATCGCCGAATTCGAAAAGACCCTCGTGACCCCGAACTCCCGTTTCGATCGATGGCTTCGCGGTGACAAAGGCGCCATCACCGACCAGGAACTGGCCGGCTACGACCTGTTCAAGGACAGCGGATGCACTGGTTGCCATCATGGTCCCGCCGTAGGCGGAGGCTCCTACCGAAAAATGGGGGTCGTAAAGCCCTATAAAACCAAAAACAGCGCACAGGGGCGATTCGACGTCACCGGAAAGGAATCCGACAGATCCGTGTTCAAGGTACCCGTACTGCGCAATGTGGAACTGACCTACCCCTATTTCCATGATGGAAAGGCCGCGACCCTGACCAAGGCCGTGGATATCATGGGAAAATTGCAATTAGGCAAGAAATTCACCGCCGACGAAAACGCCAGGATCGTCGCCTTCCTGAAGACGCTGACCGGCGACCAACCCGCTTTCCCACTACCCAATCTGCCGCCCTCCAGCGACAAGACGCCACGGCCAAAACCGTTCCAATAACGACCACCAGCGTGTGATACGTCCCTTCGTGCACGTATCGGAAAAACAAAAGTTCCGGGAAAACCGGCGCCGAGATCCGAGCCCATCCCGTTTTGGTTCCGAGGCGAAGCTTCGCTAGCGAATGGCCTAGCGAGGCTTCGCCTCAGACCAGTAAACCATAATCCTGCGCTAGTAAAGAACCGTTAAAACTTGACTCATTTGTAAAGCCGAGCGGGAAATAAACAAAAATAAATCCGAACGCTGTGCGTTCGGATTTATGCCCGGGATTGGAAGCACGCCGATTGTGCCTCGAACGTGCAAACAATCGTGGTGGAAAGCGATTTCCAGGCTTCGAACCCCTCCGGCAAACCCCGAAGCGGTTCGGTCCGTAACGCCAATCGGCATTGCACCTACATCCGAGGCCGAGTGACCAAGATCTTTGAATGCCTGAAATCTTTACAAATGGATCGAATTTTCAAATCAATGTAGGTCGGGTTAGCGAAGCGTAACCCGACATTTTTGAAGTTGTCGAGTTACGCGCAACTCAACCCGACCTACTTCGACCTTGTCGGGTTGAGGCAAAGTTTCGCTAGACGCATGATCGGCTGATCGGCACTCAGGATAATGCGGACATCGGATAGGGTAGAAAGACGAGACACCCATTCAGGGTTGCGTTTAGATTCCTACGACCTGGGCCAGTTGTTTGGATAAATGCCCGGCGGCATCATCTATACTCAGTGTGGTTTGCTCTATCTCGTGGAGACGGGCCTGCTCGGTGCTTGTCATTGCAGCCTTGCGTTCATACTGCGCCCTTAAGGTAAGTAGAGTGCTTTCCGCATCGCTCAACGTAGCATTGACCTCTTTACTAACGTGTTCGTGCAGGGCTTCAAAAGCAGCTTCTACCTGTTGGTGCACCTGATGCTTTAAATCGATTTTGCTCAGCGCTTGCCCAAATTCCTTGAGAACTGCGCTTTTGTATTTCTCTCGAAAAAGCTCAACACGATCTTTTTTGAAGGCAATCTTGGCCAGAAACGAGCCCGGTAAAATTGAAGCGATGCTGATACCGATAATAGCGGGCAGAGTCACGGGCAAACCAAGCACTGCAAGAGCAACACTGCCAACAACAACGGCTCCGACCGACGCGACAGTTCCTACTGCCGCGCCCTTAACGCCAGCTTGTCGATAGCCACCATACAAACCACCAAAGCCAGTAACTACAGCCGCTACAGCTGCTACGGCTTCTCCACGACCGGTAACACGGCCATCTGCCTCGATTGCTCCAAAATTAACATCAACTCTCCTCATAATGGTGCTCACATCCTGTGCAAAACCAGCAAGCCTTTCGATTTCCGAAGCGATGGCATTGTCAATCTGCATCTGTAAAAAGGTGGCCTGCTTATCGCTGGCGCGCCTTAACGCATTGTCGACAAGCTTGCCAAGTCGCGAATTGAGTGTGTCTCTGTTATCAAGTTCCTTGGGGTCAATTTCGGCATCTTCGATAGCCTTCTCAATCGAATTTTTGAGTTCTTCGGGTAATTCATCGGCGAGTGGTGCGATTTTTTCACGAGTATCCCTCTCGGCTACTTTCACTTTTTCCAGTTCTTCGCTTTTACGTCGCTTCAGATCGGTAATTTCTTCGCTTGACGCATTATAGGAGCGTTCAAATTCATCGCTTTCCAGGGTGAGTGTATTCCGGCGCAGGTTAACCGCATACAAAATATCCCGGCATGTAGAGATAATTCGGTCAACAGGTATCTGTAGGGTAATTGCGCCACGTCCTTCCGTGAGCAGTTTTTGCAGATCATTCTCGAATACAGGAAAGCGGCTTTCTTTCAGGCGCGCAGCATCGTCGTTTTGTTTTGCCTGTATTGCCTGGTAGGCCGAGAGACCGAATACACGCGGTCGCCCAACTTTCTTGATATACGTTTCGTACTCTGGTGAATCGGCGCCGAATTGCTGTTTGGCGCGCTCGATCACGTATTTCTGGATACGGCGCTCGACGGATTCAATGACGCGGTTCACATCCTCCGAGCGATTAAGGTCATCGATCCTGTTTACAACAAAGATAACCCGGCCTAAATCAACACTGAGTAGCTGGTCCTCAAGAAAGTCACGTTCGTGCTCACTGAATGGCGCTTGCGCCAGAATAACCATGATGGCAACGTCAATCTTCGGCAATACGGACAAGGTTACTTCCGTCATCGCCGCACTGTCGTTGAGTCCTGGAGTATCAATGATTTCTACATTATTTTTGCAATAGTTGCTCGGGTAGAAAACCGTAGCTTCTTCGATAGTCTTGGCGATAGCGGCGGACTCGTCCGACAGCTTTGTAATGTATGCCTCCAGTTTATCGAAGGGCACATCCTTTTTTTCTCCATTTTTGAACTGCAAAACCACGTGAGGATTGAGATCGTAAGAAATACGATTCAATGTTGCCGTAGTTGGCAAAACATCGGCTGGCAATATAGAAGAGCCTAACAGCGCATTGATGAACGTGCTTTTCCCACGCTTGAATTCACCTACTACGCCAACGGTAAATTTATCTTTCTCGACTCTTTCCAGCACCTCATCAATGCACTCGGCTGCTTCGTTTCGTTCAAGTTCGTTTGCAAAATTACGCAGGTGTTTAAGATCGGAAACAAGTTTCAATACTGTACGGTTGTAATCAACAAACGAACCGAAAGACTTTCCATCTTTAGATTTTGATTCTTTTTCTTCCTGCTCAATGGCAGTTGATGACTTTTGTTTTGTATCGGTTGGCATATCAAATTCCTCAATTATGGGTTGTGGGACTTCGAAAGAACTTGAGCCAGAAATTGCGCGTATTGTTTTGCTTCTTGCTCAAGTTCCTGTGTTTCAATTTGTGCGCGAAGTAGTCCATCACGTTTATGTATATTCTCGGCGTGCTGCCGAGTACGCTCGATCCTTAATTCAACTTTCTTCCATTCCGCAAGTTTGCGGATGTATTCTTTCTCGCGTTCCAGCAATGTGGAAATGGTTTCATACAAACTATGGACCGCATCCGTAGCGTTTTTCTCAAGTTGGAGATGAATGAAAAGGCTTGCGATCCTTTCACTTGTTCCCTTGGTGTAGGCGTGTCGCAAACGTTCACGGAGTTGATCTCGGGATTTTCGGAATTCCAACTCGGCGTGCTCAGCACCGTTGGATACGAACAAGCCTCTTATGGTCCCCCAGCTTTTTTGCATACTTTCGCTGGTTAATGCCTTACCCGCAACGGCCAGTGTTGTTTCTCCAGCAAGCCCACTTGACGGCTGAAATACTTCTTTAAACTGACTGGCAAACTCCTTAAGTGTAGATGCATTTTGGTGCGCAAACGTTACCATCGCATTCTTGCCCACTTTCTCACGCTCCCTATACTCAACCGGTAATGTAGCGGGGGTATCTACGGTTAGATCGGTTTCACGCTCCGTTAAAGCTCTATCAAGGCGCTGATTTATAATTAGAATCGCCGCGTCCTGCTTTTCCCCCCAATCGATCAACGCATCGACAAGCTCCTGACTTAACTTGTCTACAAGCGGATAGACAGACTCCTGTAGGGCGCTACGGATCAAGTTCAAGCGTACACTACTATCCTTCAGATGCTCGTCATCAAGATGTAACTCTATCAACGTGGTTTGAACGGTACCCAAAAATTGTTGGAGCTTATCTTGGATAATTTTCTGGACGGTTGACTTTTGCTGAATTGTCTCTTTTTCTACATTAGCAAAATGTGCTTCGATGTCGGAGATTATCGCATTGAGTTCTGCTATACGGGCTCGACTACGATCAGCTTCATCGGTTTCGCTTTGTTCTAGCTTTTTTTCTCGATTGGAGAGTTCGAGCAGTTGGTAGGCAGTCGATTCACGAATAACCTGCATAGCCTGGCTCAGAGTTGCTGCACCTCTTTCACTGCTAAGATAGTGCTCAAGATCTTTCTCAAGATCCGAAAATAAGCTCATCTGATAAAGAGAATTATCCCGTTTCTCTTTGCCCACCAAGGCTTGCCATGAAGAGACAGGATAGATCTGTAATGACGGCGTATTAGAGGAATCATTAGTAATTGTCCTTATCGCCTGATGAATACGTGCACGTATGGTTTCCATGAGGCGTTTGATATCATCTGGATTATTCAGCTTATCAATATAATTAACGACGAAGAATAAACAGTCGACGTTAATGCTATCAAGTAAGCGATTAAGAAATTGTTCTTCTGTGTCACTGAAAGGAGTAAGAGAAGAGATAACGAAAATGGCTGCATCGACTTTTGGAATAACATCAAGGGTTAATCGCGTCATCGCCACCTCGTCCGATAGCCCAGGTGTATCAATGATTTCCACATTGTTTTGGCAAAACAATGTTGGATAAGCAACAATTGCTTCCCTGACTTCCGCCGCACGTGCTGCGGATTTGTCATCGATTTTAGTGATATATTCAGAAAGTTTTTCTATAGGAATAGATTCTCTGTCACCGTCATGCCGAATTAATATTGCTTCCGGTACTCGGCCGTAAACGATACGAGTTACGCTTGCAGTCGCAGGCATTACATCCATTGGTAGAGTAGAGTTTCCAAGTAGCGCATTAACAAAAGTGCTTTTACCTCGCTTAAACTCCCCAACTACAGCTATTGAAAACGCACCTTCTTCCAAATGCCGAAGTGTTTGAGTAAGACGCTCCGTTTTGAGTCCAAGATCGCGTGCTTGGCGCTCAAGTGTAGACAGAATCACTGCTCCCCTTATAAGTAACCGGGTATAGTCAGAATATGAATGAAAAGTATTGGAGATAGTTAGCATTTGTGTTTTAGCCGTAAAAGAATGAGCGGATGAAAGCATTTGTAATTTTTCCAAAGAGTCATTTTTCACACTCCCTGGTCCTGGATTCCGCCAGTCCCTGGCCCAATGACGGAAGTGGTTTGAAGAATGCACCGATAAAACCACTGCCGTCATCCCGGCATGGATGCCGGGATCCAGCGCCATGGATGGTAGGAAGCCGCCCACAGATTTCCTGAAGAGCCTGATTTGCCGGTCACTCGACTGTCTTCCGGGCATCACCGGAATCTGGTTCCACTCGAGTTCCAGGGCCGAATTTCCGATACTGGCACCGGCAGCCGCGGCAGGGATGTTTGCAATCGATACATCATCCTGAAGGGGTTGCTTCGAGGTTCCACAACAGGCGCCGAAACCGGTTCAGATAACCTATAGCGGTAATGGCAATACCGAGAATCAGCCCTATCCAGAATCCCCGGACGCCGAGGTCCATGACAAATCCGAGCCACGCGCCCAGGGGGGTGTGAGTCGCGGGCTTTTCGCGCCAAGTCATAAACCGTGAGGCTTCAAGAAAG
>CAZSVE010000059.1:0-18238 GCA_964610175.1 uncultured Thiotrichales bacterium | reverse complement strand
AATGGCTCCCGGACCTATCTCTTCGCGTGGAATACGGCGCGCCTGAAATCCCACGTAAGTCCAAAACACTTGTGGAGTGCGCGCCTATTCCACCCTACGGGTTTCGGGCAGATGTTCGATGTGGGTTGGGGGAAAGCATGAGCTATTATCGTCGTGCTTATGTACCGGGTGGGTGTTATTTTTTTACTGCGGTGACATGGAAACGCAAGCCGTTGTTGGTAAGACATATCGATCGATTGCGCGAGGCGTTCCGCAAGGCGAAAACGGCATAACCTTTCGAGATAGACGCAATTGTGGTGTTTCCGGATCATCTGCATTGTATCTGGCAACTGCCGTTCGATGATGCCGATTATTCGACCCGCTGGAAACGAATCAAGCAAGAATTCAATCAACAATTTGTATGTCAATTTCATCCGCTTAAAATGATCTCATTTATTGCCTTCCCACGACTCAACAACTCTCAGCCCAAAGGAGCCAAAATCGTGTCCGTAGGTTACTAAGCATAAACACGCACAAAGCCCACGTAGGATGCGGTTCGTACCCTGCACGAACCGCATCGACAAACCCCAATCCCAATGAAGCGCCTCACCCGGCGGCCCGCCGGCATCCCACGCCGCCAGGGCCCCCTGCCATCAGGACAATAACATGCAATTCACCGTAGAAACCGAACGGGAAAACGACGGCCGCTGGATTGCGGAAGTAGCCGAACTACCGGGCGCGATGAAATACGGAAGGACCAGGGATGAAGCCATTGCCCGCGCCGAGGCGCTGGCGCTTCGGGCAATAGCCTGACGTATCGAAACCGGCAAGCAACCGGTCGAGCCCATCCCTGGCGAAGCTTCGCCGGGTTGGGAAAGAAAAAAGTTACAAGGTCACGGCTTTTTCAGAGTTTGCCAAAAGCTCGAAGAGCGCATTCAAAAGCTGTTCGTCCGTTGCGTTGGAATCCCCAAGTGTTTCAAGCTCCCCTTTTATTCCGATCCCCGGCAGATGCCGTCCCGGTTCGGCCATGGCCTCTTCCCATATTTCCCGGGCCGCATGGCCGGTGGCGCCGATGGGGATCACGGGTTTGCCCTCTCGAAGGGCGATATCCACCTCCTCGAATACGCCGGGCGAGGGCTCGGTTTCGCCGGATCCCTTGGATCGTTCACGATTGCCCGCTATCACGATAAGTACGCCTGATCGGGCGATGAGATCCTCGCGGTGGCGGGTGTTCTGCAACGGCTGGTTCGCCGGTTCGACGCGCGGAAAAGGACGGACCACGAGACGCTCCAGGTCCTCGCCCCTCGGGATTCCGTACAGTCCCCGGAGCGCACCGATTACGCATTGTTCGCTCAAGCCCAATCCGAAGCCGGAGACCAGGTCGTACCCTTCGGTTATCAGACGCATCCCGATTTCCCTGGCAAGCCCATCGAGGCGCTCGCGTCCCAGTGGCGCGGGGTCGAAGGCCGCCCCCGAGACGAAGACCGCCTTTCGATGCACGAACGAAGAGAGCGCGGCAAGAAGCGGCTCGATGTGGGAGAACGCATCGACCCACACCGTCTCGATGCCGAAGCGCAGCAGATCGGCCTGGCGTAGTTCCGTCTTGCGCAGCTCGTACTCGTATTCCGCTTTTCGACGATCGTCCGCGTCGCTTGGAAGTTTCGGTCTTCGCATCACGCAAAAGTGCTCGCGGACATTGACGCCCAAGAGGATACGCACCCGACTCAGGATGTAGTCGATATTGGGGTCGGTGAAGCTGAACCCGAGAAAGAGAAAGGTTTTTCCGATCAGATCGCCCTCGAGGCTTTCCACGAAGAGCGGGCGTGTATTTCCGTACTGTTCGTAGTCGTCCTTGGTGATGACGGCCTCGTGGGGCTGCGTCACGCAACCGTGCATCTTGTAGAGCACCACGTCGCGCCCGCGCCTGGTATGCACGAGGTTTTCCTGGGTCAGCTTGAGGTCGACGATCTTGCCCGCGCCCTCGAAGGCGTGTTCCAGGAGCCGATCATAGTTGGCGGTCCAGGCGGTCGATATGGGAAGGCGCGCAAGGATGCGATGGATTCGGGTCGGTGCCGCCACGTCCGAAAGCCTGTCCACGATGGCTTGATTCAGCCGCCAGCGGGTGCCCCGTTTCTCATTCGAATGATACTGGGCGAGGGCGACAAGGTCCGATTCCCGGTCGATATCCAGCTCTAAATCGACGGCTATCTCCCGCAGCAGGTCGCGCCAGTCGACATAGCCCGCGTCCCGGGAAAGGCCCGCGCCGGCGAAGAGTGCGGCATCCCCCGAGACCAGGGCCTCGGCGTATCGTTTGATGAACTGGGATTGTTCGCGTGTCGGTTTCCAGGTTGTCATTGCATTCGTCTCGATGGCTGTTTCGGATGGAGATTGCCTCTTCGAGCCATGCCGCTAATGTTGCAATTACGAAAATGATCAAGAACCAATGACGCGAATGGCCATGTCCGCCTGGATACGACCCCTGCGTCCGTCTTCGTAGGTCACTTCGGTGTCGATATGGGCGATGTGGGCGTCATTGTAGAAGGCCGTGATGATCTGTTCGTAGCGCTCGTTGACGAGGGCCCGGCGCAGCTTGCGGGTCCGGGTTAGTTCGCCGTCGTCTGCATCGAGCTCCTTGAACAATAGAATGAATTTCTCGATCTTCTGGCCTTCCACCAGAGTCTTGTTGACCTGCTCGACTTCCGCCTGGATCAGGTCGTATACCTCGGGATTGGCGGAGAGGCTGGTGTAGGAGGTGAAGGCGATCTTGCGTTTTTCGGCCCATTTGGAAACGATGGAGAATCGTACGCAGATGATGGCGGTGAGGTATTGTCGCCCCGCGCCGAGGACGACTGCCTCTCCGATGAAGGGGGAGAATTTGAGTTTGTTTTCGATATATTGGGGGGAGAACTTGCTGCCGTCGGACTTGATAGCGATATCCTTCATCCTGTCGATGACGACCAATCGCCCGGCGGCGTCGAAGTAGCCGGCGTCCCCGGTGTGCATCCAGCCGTCGCGCATATCGGCCTGATAAGACTCGATGTTTTTGTAGTATCCCACGAACATATTGGGATGGCGGGTAACGATTTCGCCGACGCCGTTTTTGTCGGGGTCGCGGATGACGACCTGGCAATCCCGAAACGGTATGCCGACGGTATCGAAATCCACTTCGCCATTGGGTGCTTTTTGCAGGGTGTAGGCCCCCATCAATTCGGTTTGCCCGTACAGTTGGCGCAGGGGAATCCCCATGGCGAGGAATAATTTGAAGGTGTCGGGTCCGAGTGCCGCCCCACCAGTAGCGGCGGATCGGACGCGGCTGAATCCGAGCCGGTCGCGGAGCGCCGAGAATAATATAAGGTCGGAAAGGACATCCCGGCGGCCGTGGTCGATGGCACCCATGCCTCGGTCGAGAAGGCGATTGAAGATCCATTGGTTGACAGCGGAGGCATCCATGATCCGTGCCCGCATATCGGCGGCGATCTGCTCCCATAGCCTGGGCGCACCGAGCATGAAGGTGGGACCAATCTCCCGAAGGTCTTTCATGGCGGTCTCCTGGGATTCGGGAAAACTGACCTTCATGCCGGAAACGAGGTTGAAACCCAAGGCGTATACCTGTTCCATGATCCAAGGGAATGGCAGAACCGAAACGTATTCGTCTTCGGGGGTCTTGGGATCGACCTCAAGATATCGGATGACATGATCGATGAAACGCCTCCCGGTGAGCATGGCGAGCTTGGGATTGGAGGTGGTGCCGGAGGTGGTGCACAGGATGGAAACGTCATCGCCATGGGTGGCGTCCATCAATTCATCGAAGCGATTGGGGGTCTCGGTGAGGATGGCCTCCCCCTCGGCACAGAGCCGGGTGATATGGATGATCCGTCGATCACCGGTGTTGCGCAGCCCCCGTGGCTCGGAATAGAAGATGAGCCGCAGATTGGGGAGCCGAGGGGAGAGGTTGAGGAATTTATCCACCTGTTCCTGATCCTCGGCGAATACGGCAGAGATCTCCGTGTAAGCGGCAAGGTATTCCACTTCTTCATCCAATGTGTCGCGGTAAATACCCATGCTCATGCAGCCAGCGGCCTGGATGGCCAGCTCGGCGCAGGCCCACCAGATCTCATTGTTGCCGATGAGTCCAATCACATGGTTTTTGCCGAAACCGCGGGCGGATAGGGCAACGGCCAGATGGGCAACCCGATCCTTGTATTCGAGCCAGGTAAGTTCATGCCAGATACCGAAGTCCTTTTCCCGCAAGGCAATCCGATTGGGTGCCTCATTGGCCCACATGCGCAGTAACTTGGGTAGGGTGTCGTGTTCGGGGCTTGGGACGGGCATGCCTGATGCCATATCTCGATCTCCGTATAAAGGAACTGAAGGGAAACTCGGGGTTATAATCCCTGGCGAAGCTTCTCCTTGAACCGATGAAACGTGATTCGGTAGTAGTAGCGCAAAATCAGCGTTTCATAAAACCCGACTCGTTTGCGAAGATGAGCGGGAAATGAACAACTAGCGAAGCTTGTGCTCGAACCGATGAAGCGTGATCCGAGCATCGGTAAAGAAAACTGGCGTTTCGTAAAATTCGACTCACTTGCGAAGCTGAGCGGGAAATAAAACAGATATTCAATTTATTGGATGCAAAGATTCGATGGTCTCCGACACCAGCCACTACGCGCGGCATTTTAGTTTAGTTGTTGTTTTGATACTACTTGCGGCCTGCGCCAAGCCGCCCGTACCCCTCGTGATGGACGTCGTGGATCCTTACACCACATGGCAGCGGCGAAACCAGGGGCTTGCGGGACTCGATGAATGGTCGGCTATCGGGAGGATCGCGATCCGCACGGATGACGACGCATGGAACGTCAGTATGCGTTGGCGGCAGCGAGACGATAAGTATCGGATACGCCTCAATGCACCACTGGCCTTGGGGTCCGCCGAGATCGCGGGGGGAGCAGATGGGGTGCTGCTTAAAACCACGGATCAAGGAACATTTTTCGCCCCTGATCCGGAGTCATTGCTGTTCGATACCCTGGGTTGGCACCTGCCGGTGAAGGGATTGCGAGATTGGATATTGGGACGCCCCAGAGAGGATGCACCCACCGATGAATTGGAGATCGATAACGGTGGGAGACTGAAACAATTGCATCAATCCGGATGGGTGATCCGGTATCTTGGTTACCGGCGCGTCGGAGATATCGAACTACCGACCCGGCTGAAGATGGAGAATGCCAGGCTCGATGCGCACATCCGAATCAGCAAGTGGAGATTACCTCCCTCCTAGATTCGAAAATCCAGAACGTGTCGGTGCTTCGCGCCAAGACCGAAGCCGGAGTGGGACCAAGCGTACCGATTCCATCGAGGCCTTCGTTTTTCCGATACATCCAGATGAAGCCATCTTTCGTGTTTCCCCGATACACGAACCATGCGCAAAGGGTCTGGACTTTTTCCGCCGAAACCGTGCTCGAAAGGTTCTTTTCTCCGGAGAACGATAGAAATCCGACTAGCGAAGCTTCGCCAGGCATCTACTATGGATTACGGTCGAGCATCCAGCTCGGCGCCTTCCTTTTGGACCAGCATGAAATCCGCCTTGCTGACCCCAAGCATCAGGACCGTCGTACTGGCGACGTAAATGGAAGAATAGGTACCGATAAAGACGCCGACGATGAGAGCGGTGGAAAATCCGTGGATTAGCTTTCCGCCGAGGAAGAATAGCGTAGTGAGTACAAGGAGGGTCGTCAGTGAGGTTATCAAGGTACGCGCCAGGGTTCGATTGAGGGATTCATTCAAGATCTCGGCAGGCGTTCCCTTGCGGATCTTACGGAAATTTTCACGGATACGATCAAAGACTACGATGGTATCGTTGAGGGAATACCCGATTACCGCCAATACCGCAGCGAGTACGGTAAGGTCGAATTCCAGAGAAAACACCGAAAAGAAACCCAGGGTAATAATCACGTCATGGATCAGGGCGGAGACCGAACCGATGGCGAATCGATATTCGAAGCGTATTGCTATGTATACTAGTATTGCGCCAAGAGCAATCAACATGGCAAGTCCGCCCTGCTCGGTAAGTTCTTCGCCAACTTGAGGGCCAACGAACTCGACACGTCGCAAATCCAATTCGACGCCTGCTTCGGCCTCGAGTCCTTGAATCACCTCACTGCTAAGCGTTGCCTTATCCATATCCCCGCGTGGTGGCAGCCGCACCAGAACATCACGGGTCGTTCCGAAGTGTTGTACTACCGCACCGGAAAACTCCATGTTTTCCAACCGCGCGCGTATGGTGCCAAGGTCCACGGGTTCCGGGTAACCGATCTCTACGATGGTGCCTCCTGTAAAATCGATGCCAAAATCGATTCCACGTACAACCAATGATACCAATGACAACACAATAAGAACCGTGGAGAAAACCACTGCATATTTGCGTTGCCCCATGAAATCGATGCGAGTGGTTTTATTGAAAAGTTGCATATCGGGCAGCGGAAGCAGGCAGTGAAGTGCAAAAAGATATGACGGCGATGATTACTTTGTTTATTTCCCGCTCAACTTCGCAAATGAGTCCAGTTTTACGAAACGTCAGCTTTTCTTTACCGATGCTCGGATCATGCTTTGTCGGTTCGAGGTAAAGCTTCGCGAGTGAGATTGAATATGTCAGCGCTTCGTGCCAAGACCGAAGCGGGATGGGTCTTGGCATATATACCGATTTTCTCGGGATTTTTGTTTTTCCGATACCTATATACCCAGCATGGCAATTTTCCTGCCGCCATAGATAAGATTGACAACAGCGCGCGTCCCCAGGATAGCGGTAAACATGGAAGTCACGATGCCAATGGAAAGGGTAATGGCAAATCCCTTGATTGGTCCGGTACCGAAACCGAATAATACGACAGAGGCAATGAGGGTGGTGATGTTGGCGTCGGCAATGGTGGAAAATGCCTTCTCATAACCGGCATAGATGCTGGCTTGCGGCGTATTACCATTTCTCAGTTCTTCTCGGATGCGTTCGAAAATCAGCACGTTGGCATCCACGGCCATGCCGGTGGTCAACACGATACCCGCTATGCCGGGTAGTGTCAGGGTTGCCTGGAGCATGGACAAGATGCCGACGATCATCACGAGATTCAGGGCAAGTGCTATATCGGCCACAAGCCCGAATACCCGGTAGTAGAGCGCCATGAACACGAGTACCAGGCAAAAACCGATAACCACGGATCGAAATCCCATGGCAATATTTTCTTTGCCGAGGCTTGGACCCACGGTCCGCTCTTCTACGATATCGATGGGAGCCGCGAGGGCACCTGCCCGCAGAAGAAGCGCCAAATTTCTGGCCTCTTCGGTACTATCGAGGCCCGTGATATGGAACCGGCTACTGAACCTACCTTGGATTACGGCTGCGTTGATCACTTCCGCAAGGGTATGCCTCTTGCGGATAGCCTCACCATCGACCCGTTGGGTTTCAACCTTGTTTTCGATGAATACGACTGCCATCCGTCTACCGATATTTTCCTTGGTATGGGCATCCATGATTTTCCCACCATGGCTATCGAGGGTGATATTAACATCCGGGCTGCCGGATTCCTGATCGATACCGGAAGCCGCGTTGGTGATGTGCTCCCCGGTAAGAATTACTTGCCGCTTCAGAAGAATATGTCCGCCCTGTCGCATGGGATATAGCTTGGCACCCAGAGGAATACGCCCAGAGTTGCGAGCAGATATGGCATCCCCCTCGTGAACGGCACGAAATTCCAGGGTTGCCGTCGCACCCAGGATATCCTTGGCGCGGGCAGTATCCTGAACCCCCGGCAATTGGACGACGATACGGTCTTTACCCTGTTGTTGGATCAAGGGTTCGGCCACTCCGAGCTCATTGACGCGATTACGCAGCGTGGTGATATTCTGCTGTAATGCAAAACGCTTTATTTTGCCAACCGCAGTTTCACTCAACCTCGAGATAAGCTGGAATCTGCCATCTACTTCCCGCTTTTCAGTAGTGAAATCCTGAAATTCCTTGCGGACTCGATGGTAGGCCCGATCTCGCACGATGGCATTACGAAAATCCGCCACGATACCCTGATGGCCGATACGTGCAACCGTGCGATAACGAAGTTTCTCCTTCCGAAACATCGCTTTCAATTCATTCACGTAACGCTCTTCGGCCTGGCGCACCGCGGCATCGACATCCACTTCCATGAGGAAGTGCACGCCACCTCGCAAATCAAGCCCCAAGTACATCGGCAACATACCGAGATCAGTCAACCATTGGGGAGCCGAGGGAGCGAGGTTCAAGGCTACGACATACCCTTTTCCCAAGATATCGCGCACGATGTCCTGAGCACGAAGTTGGATTTCGGTGTCGGTAAAGCGCACAAGCAGCCGTTTCGAATCCCATTGGATATGTCGGGGAACGATACCAGCCTCCTGCAAGGTTGACCGGATGTTTTTCTCTAGCTCCGAATCGATAACGGAGCCGCGGGTGGCAAGTATCTGTATCGCAGGGTCTTCCCCGTAGATATTGGGGATAGCGAAGAACCCAACCACAAGAAGAGCACCGGCAATAAGCAGGTTTTTCCAGAGGGGATATTGGTTGAACACAATCAGGGAGGTTTTTCCGTGGGCACCAGATCTCTTGTTTCCGTTTCACTCATTCCTCAGTGTTTGTCTTTCCCCTTGCCATTGCCGTCATTTTTTCTCTCGGTTTTGATGGTTCCCTTGGGCATCAAGGAGGTAATAGCGTGCCGTTGCACCGTCACATCGATACTCTCGGCTACTTCCAATGTAACGAAGTTATCATCGAGACGTATGATACGTCCAAGGATTCCGCCGCTGGTAACGACTTCATCGTCCTGGGACAATGCATTGACCATGTTTCGATGTTCCTTGGCGCGTTTCTGTTGGGGGCGGATTAGCAAGAACCAAAGGAGGGCAAAAAGGACAATCAGGGGTATGAACGTCATGAAACCGGTTTCTGGCTGTACACCAGCAGGTGCCGATTCGGCGTGGGCAACTTCTACAAAAAAATTCATAATGGTTAGAATCTGTATACCATAGAAAACATCGCGCCGCAGAGACGTAAAATACGCACAAGAATCACAGAAAGGTTTTTGCGACACTGTCTCGGCGGTATTTACTTCTCTGCGGCGACGGTAATTAGTCCATTTTCAAGTCATGCTGTAGGAGGATCACGAATTCGGGTATTTCAGTGCTTAAACGCCTCGAATACTATCGCGATCAGGATTGGGATTCATTCGGCAGCTAGCGATTCGATAATACCTGACGCTATTTTCCTGAAGCGAGCTTTTGTGCCAACTGCTTGAAAGTAGACATGCTTTCCTCTATCCGTTGCTTGGCGGTATCGAATACTTCCATATTGGCTTTTGCAATGGACTCGGCAGTCTCTCGCATGCTATCCAGGCTTTTCTCCACACCCAAGTGAATCAATTCGGCCTGTTGGACAGTTGTCCTTGACGACGTTGATTTGACCTTGCGCTCCATCGGGGAAATTACCTGGCCCATCATATTCCTGAACATCTGCGTTTGGCGTTCCATCATTTCCCGGGCATCGTCAAAAATGCGCTTATTGGCACGAGCCAATGCCTCGACATTGTCACGCTGTTTCTCCAAAGCCTCGTTCAGATGCAGATTAGGCTGACCTACTGCTCCATTGAAGACCTTACCAAATTGCTCCATCATCTCCGACGGATCCAGTAATGTCATTATCCTGCCATAATCAACGATATATGCAGCATCAATCTCCTTCTCTGCCTCCATCCAATCGTCCATCGGGTTCCCACCGATGAATCCCCGCTTTTGCGCACGATAGTAAGCTGCTTCCGCCGTCATCGCCCACCGCTCCAGGGGTGAAACAGCCTTTTTTTGCGAAGCTGCTTCCACTTCCTGAACCGACATACGGCCCGCGGCCTCTTTCCCGGAGGCGGCTTCATCTTTACGGGTTACCATATTTCTCCCTTCATTATTGTGGTTTCTCTCGCATATCGTGGTTTTCGTAAGTATTCAGGATTCCTAATACTCACCTGACTTGATTCCTGTTACGGCCTTCCCGAGCCGCTTAAGGCAGGCTTTACGACTCCTGCTACTTTTGCTTGGCTATCGCCTTGAACTCGGACATACTTTCCTCAAACCGCTTTTTGATGGTTTCAAAGGCGTCCGTATTGGATTTTTGCACCATTTCCGCCAGTTCGCGGGCATTGGCCAATACTCGTTCGAAAGCAGGATTGATGAGTTCCATCTGCTTGGACACCACATCCGCCGGATTTCCTCCGGACGACAATTGCTTCAAGGCCGAAGCCGTTTCGTTAGCGGTTTCGCGCAGAATCTCCCCCTGCCGACTTACCACGGATTGCAGTCCTTCTACTGCCTGACGATTCGCGGCCACCAGGGCCTCGATGTTTTTACGGCTGCTTTCCAATATCGCCGCCGTATCGACACCCGGGACTTTATAGTCCTGAAGGATCTTGTTGAATTGTTCCACCATCTTGTTCGGTTCCAAGTCCGCCATGATCTTGGCGAAATCGAATGGTCCGGATATGTTGCTGTCTTTGGATTGTGCAGTTGCCATAGGGTTACTCCATCTTTATAAAATTACTATTGACCAAAACTTGCGTAAGCGCTTACTTGCCTACTATATGATAGTTGATCGTTGTATCGCCAGTTCCGCATCGACTTTTGCCTCTGCCGCGAGCCAGTATTTAACAGGTTTACCAACAAAGCCGCGCCTTCTGGCAAGGTGATAGGCCATCACTGCGATAGCTTGCCATCGCTCTTCCGGTGGAATATTTCGCGAGCCGTTTAACTGCATTAACCGCGATCCATACGCCCCTGTATTAGCCTTACCCCGATCGTGTCCAGTCTGACAAAGACGACTCCCTTTGCCTGAATTCGATCTCGTCTTCAGGTCCATCACACATACGGCAGGTCTTTCCGATATATTGGCCATCGGTTCTACCTCCCCTGAGGGATATTCCATTTTTATTATTGTGTTGTTTTCTTGCTTCCGACCGTGCTTAAATCTCACGGTCCCAAACTCAATCCCTGCGAATGAAACGCTGAATTCTTATCAGGAACTCATGGAACTGCAAGACAAGAAAACTGATGCAGATCAGGGAAACACCACAGAGTAAGATTATCGTAAAAACCTCGACGGAACCTTACATTAGCATTCCCTAATGCTCTTAACATTCCCTCTCGACTTAAATTTAAGGACACTGTGCATTTATTCAAGGTCCAAGAAGCTATGTCTTTCGAAAATAAATCCATTCAACTTCGCGACGGACGTCGACTGGCGTACAGTGAGTATGGCGATCCAACTGGAAATCCGGTGTTCTTCATCCACGGAAACCCTGGTTCACGCTTGACTCGTACCTCCGGCGAGGATTTCGTGAAGAGCCTGGGGGTGCGCATTATTACCCCGGATCGACCGGGATATGGTCTTTCGGACTTCCAGCCCAAGCGAAGGTTGCTCGATTTTCCCCAAGACATCGCTCAGCTAGCCGACGCCTTGGGTCTCGAACAATTTCCTATCTTTGGTGTATCCGCCGGTGGGCCCTATGTAGCGGTATGCGCGCATGTCCTGCCGCGGCGCATCACACAAGCCGCCATCGTCAGCGGTCCAGCACCGTTCGATCGCGAGACTCCCTATGAGGGCATGGGTCCGGCCTGGAAAATGGCCTTCAAAATGGGCAAGCTGCCAGAGTGGCTGTTACGTCTACCCATCACCTTGCAGGTACGCGCACAAGGGCGTGATCCTGAAAAGCACATCGATAATCTTGCCGCTATCCTCTCCAAGGCAGATGCCGAACACCTGAAGGACCCAGCCGTTCGCGCCAGATTCAAACGGAATATCCCCGAGGCTACCCGCAAGGGGACTCGTGGCTGGACCCGAGAAGTCAAGATTCAACTCCGCCCCTGGGGATTCAGGTTGGAAGACATTCGGGTTCCCGTACACCTATGGTACTGGCAGGATGACCCGGCAATTCCACCCCAGATGGGACGTTATTTGGAGCGCAGGATCCCCACCGCCATCCCACACTTCTTGCCCGGAGGGGGCCACCTATCCATCATCGATTACCTGGACAAGATCCTCGCCGAACTTTTTCGTAAAGAAAATCGAACATCCGTGATGACTCGGAAACAGGCCGCGTCGAACCCCTTCACTACCCCCAAGTAATGAGGCAAGGGGAACCGGATATGGGTATCGCCCCACGCAGCGGGCTCTCAGGCAACAAATCACAATTGAGTATTCATCGTCCCAGACGATGAAAGAGGACGTGAAGGCCGGACATTGCCGCGGCGCGGTTTCAGGGTAACAAATCGACGAAATCAGTCATCCATGATCAAGGCGAGCACAGTCATCAAAAAGGCCGTCTTTCCCGTCGCGGGGCTCGGAACCAGATTCCTTCCCGCCACCAAGGCGAGCCCAAAAGAAATGCTCCCCATCGTAGACAAGCCACTGATTCAATATGCCGTCGAAGAGGCGGTAGCCGCGGGTATTTACGAACTCATTTTCGTCACCGGACGCCAAAAACGGGCCATCGAGGACCATTTCGACAGCACATGTGAACTAGAGGTCTCCCTGGAGGCGCGTGGCAAGCACCACCTCCTTGCCGATATGCGCAGTATCCTTCCCGAACGCGCCAATTGCATTTACATCCGGCAGGAAAGGCCGCTTGGGCTCGGACACGCCATATCGTGCGCTCGCTCCATCATCGGAAACGAACCATTCGCCGTAATCCTCGCCGACGATCTCATCGATGCCAACCCCGGTTGCATCGCGCAAATGGCCAAAGTTCACGCTCAATATGATTCCGCCGTATTGGCGGTCCAGCCCATCCACAGGATGGACACCGACAAATACGGCGTAATACGGGCCCGCGGTAATTTTACGAATCGGGTAGGCGAGATCGATACCATCGTGGAAAAACCACCACCAGACCAAGCCCCTTCCAACCTGGGCGTAGTCGGTCGTTACATTCTGACGCCGGACATCTTCGACTCCCTGGCCAGGATCGACACCGACACCCACCGCGAAATCCAGCTCACCGACGGCATCGCCCGTCTTTTGAAAAACAGGCGGGTAATGGCCCTGGAGTTCATCGGGAAACGATACGATTGCGGCAACAAACTCGGATTTCTCAAGGCAACCGTCGAATACGCCCTGAAACACCCGGAGGTCGAACACGAATTCCGGGATTATTTAACCGGTTTCCACCATCGAAGTACCGACGCTTAAGTCATGCTTCGTCGATTCGAGACGGAGCTTCGCCAGCCACCATTCCCGGAAATCCTGAACAAGAAGATTTCTCCCTTCGGTCGAAATGACACGCGCTTCCGCTCGCTCCCAAGCGGGAGCTTAGGAGCGAAATCCGGAAGCGATAGCTTCCGAGGAAAGGGTTCCCAAGCGAGAGTCTGGAAACCAGCGAAACTCCTTTCGGGTACCGGCTTGGCCGAGTCGAGAATCAGGAAACCCTCGTTATCGGAAAACCCATCCCATTCGGGATCTCTGTGATCCAGTGACCATCCCCCCAAACGTCACCGGGCGGCCCCCCCCATGCAAGGAGGGCCTCTGCAAACGAATCTCCAGCGAACCTTCCCCTCGGATCATTAAGCAACCCTAAAGCACCGGTAAAGCAAAATCCCTGTTCTGCAAATGACGACTCATTTGCGAAGCTGAGCAGGAAATCAAAATATCGTTATTCCCACTCGATAGCCCCATTCCCTCCTCCCCCTTGAAATCACCACATCCCCCAGCGCAGCCCAACCGCAACCAAAAAGAAATTATTTAGTTCCGGCACGAAGCACGGTTGAGTATACTAGCCGGGCACATCGGCGCTCCCCGTTCTACTTCCGATTTCACCGTGAATGCCCTGGTTGGCAGTCCCATGGGGGAAACACAAAACCATCCCTATGTTCGAAATCGAAACAAAACGAAGCGCCGCTCGAACCCAACAGTACGCAACCATAGAAATAATAATCTCTGCCTCGGAAAATCCTGGACGAAACAAACAGGGTTCCGCCGAGCTGGTGTGAGCTTTTGTGAATCTAAAATCATATAGGTTTCGATCCCATCGAAATCTATTTTGGGAGGATGATTAGGCATGGCAAACCAAATACAAAACAAGACGGAAGCCCAAGGGAAGGCAATCTCCTTCGAGGAATTCCCGACACCCAGTTATGAAGAATGGCGTCAGACCGCCGAAAAGGCGCTAAAGGGCGCATCTTTCGAAAAGAGGCTGATCACCAAGACCTATGAAGACATCGATCTTCAGCCCATGTACCAGCAAAACGCCCTGGCGGGCGTCTCCCACGCCGACTCCCCCCCGGGATTCGCGCCGTATGCGCGGGGAACCTCCATCCTCGGTTATCAGGAAAAACCCTGGGAAGTAACCCAGGAACTCCGATACGCCACCCCCAAGGCCTTCAATGAGGCATTGCAGGCCGATCTCGAGCGCGGGCAGACCGCAATCAATCTGGTACTCGATCAGGCAGCGCTCATGGGAGAAGACGCCGATGACGACGTCGGAGACGACATCGGCAAGGGCGGGGTTTCCATCGATCACGTCAAGGATCTGGAACAGGCACTGGAAGGCGTCGACATCACCAAGACGCACTTTCTTATCCAGGCGGGTGCCGAGGGCATCCCCGTTGCAGCGCTGCTGGTTGCGCTCATGCAAAAACAGGGCAAAGACATCCAGGCCCTCGATGGTTGTATCGGCATGGACCCCCTGGGAACCCTCGCCCGCGACGGTCATCTGCCCAGGCCCTTGAATGGCGTCTATGACGGCATGGCCCGACTCACCCACTGGGCCATCGACAACGCCCCCCGACTGCTCACCATCTCCGTCCAGGGACACCCCTACCACGACGGTGGTGCCAGCGCCACGCAAGAACTCGGATTCGTCCTGGCCACCGCGGTCGAATACCTGCGCCAGGTGCATCTCCGAGGACCCTCCATCGACGAAGTAGCGCCGCGGATCCTGTTTTCCTTCTCCCTCGGCTCCAATTTCTTCATGGAAATCGCCAAGCTGCGGGCCGCTCGCATTACCTGGGCCAGGATCGTCAAGGCCTTCGGTGGCAATGAAGCATCCCAAAAGATGTCCATCCATGGCCGAACCTCCGCCTGGAACAAGACCCTCTACGACCCCCACGTCAATATGCTCCGCGCCACCACCGAAGCCTTCTCCGGCGTGCTCGGCGGCGTCGACAGCATGCATATTTCCCCCTACGACGAAGTCGCCAAAGAGCCCGATGATTTCTCGCGGCGCGTCGCGCGCAACGCCCACACCATCCTGCGCGAAGAAGCCAACCTCACCAACACCATCGATCCGATCGGCGGATCCTGGTACCTGGAATCGCTCACCGACACCATCGCCAAAAAGGCCTGGTCCATCTTCCAGGACATCGAAAAAGAAGGTGGCATGTTCGAGGCACTGGAAAAGGGCATCGTGCAGCAGAAAATCTCCGAGATCGCCGACAAACGCGCCTCCGACGCCGCCAAGCGCAAGGCCATCTTCGTCGGCACCAATATGTACGCCAACATAAACGACAATCCGCTGAAGACCATCAGCCGGGAAGATGCCTTGGCCCTACAGGCACAACGCACCAAAGAACTCGTCGCCTATCGCAAAACCATCGACACCAGCGCCTGCCAGTCGGCCCTCGACAAGCTCGCCAAAGCAGAACCCGCCGATGTCGTCGGTGCCGCCATCATTGCCGCAACCGTGGGCGCCACCCTTGGCGAAATCGGCAAGACCCTGGCTGTGGAAGACACCTTCGATACCATCATGAAACCCGTCCGCATCCACCGGGGCGCCGAGGCCTACGAGGCGCTGCGTCAGGCAGCCAAGGCCTACGCCGACAAGAGCGGTAATCCTCCCTCTGTCTTCTCCGCCAACATGGGGCCCATCCCCCAACACAAGGCCCGGGCCGATTTTAGCCGTGGTTTCCTCGAAGTCGGCGGGTTCCATGTCATCGGCAACAACGGTTTTCAAACCATCAAGGACGCCGCCCGCGCCGCCAAAGACTCGGGCGCGAACATCGTCGTCATCTGCTCCACGGACAAGACCTATCCCGAACTGGTCCCGCCGCTCGTCAAACTCCTCAAAGACAACGACCCCAAAGCCACCGTCCTGTTGGCCGGGTACCCCAAGGACCATGTGGAAGAATTCAAGACCGCCGGCGTCGATGATTTCATCTACATGGGCGGCAATTGCCTGGGGCTCATGCAGAAACTGCAAAAAACCATCTCTTGATGAGTCAAGGAGAATTAGTGATGAAAGCTTATGTAATTGACAACAAGCAACACACTGTAAATCTTAAACAAGTAGAAAAACCTACTATCAAAAACGGAGAGCTATTGCTCAAGAACCTTAAGTGGTCCATTTGCCGAACAGATGTTTCTCAGGTGAGAAACGAACTTGGAGAAGATGCGAGTGGGAAAGTTCCGGGGCATGAGATCCTGGCTAGGATCGAGGAAAGTAGAGACCCTCGATTCGACGCCGGTGATTATGTGGTTTACATGGGAGCAACTGATTTTGGTGGAGGCGCTGAATACAAAGCCATTAGATTTGTGTTACCGAATGACCCAATTCGTGGAAAAGAGTTTTCCGTAACAGACTGGTTCTGGACAACACGGAATTTCTACGATGTACCGGGAGCAGCGGTCATAAAAATCAATCCGGCAAACAGTAAACTACGAAGGTACGGGAGTCTTCTTGAACCCTTGTGTTGCGTACTGCGGGCGTTAGAGAAATATCCGCCAAATGCCGGAGACAATGCAATAATTCTAGGGGCCGGCTGCATCGGTATGTTGGCGCTTCAGTGTATGAAAAAACTCTACGGTGTCGACAGAGTGGCTATTCTCGACATAGACGAAAAGAAGCTCCAGCGTGTGAATGATGTATACAAGGAATACGGGGAAAGTATTGAAACCTTTTGCATCAAAGAACCATCCGAAGAGCAGAGAACCACACTGCTTCCTGACCTTAAGCAACATCCAAAAAAACTCATTGATTATCCTCTGGAGCACTACACGGCCCTTCTGGGCGAACAGAATAAGGAACTGGACGATCTAATCCAGAAAACGAAGGGTGCGTTCGGAAATTATCTTTTCGAGGCACTACCTCCTTTGCCGGAAGATCAACAGTTTCCCCATACACGTTTTTTGGGGGCCGATCTCCTCGCGCCCAATAGCAGGTACGTCCATTTCAGCGCCGATGCGATTGAGGAAAAAACAAAATTCTTCTGGCCGCTTCTTGCTAAGGGTCTCACGCTTCACTCGGCAGGATTCGATCAAAGATGCTATCCAATGCCCCGAACTGCGCTTGTACTGCAAAAGGCGTGCGCTTATGTGGAAGCTGACATTATCAGTCCAGAGAAGTTGGTAACATCCGAGATACACTTTGATGATGAACGAGCCGTACAGAAAGCATTTAGCGACTATGGAACGGGCGAACACATGTGGAAAACAGTCGTGACTATTAGTGATTCCGACGGTTAATACCACACAAATTAATACATATAAATTTCGGCCAGGTCGAAATTTATCTGGAGTACAAAAATGACAAAAACTCCCGACTTCACCACCCTGGACTACGACGCCATTGGTTTCCCCACCGCCGGTTTCGACGCGTGGAAGCAACAAGCCGAAAAGCTCTCCGGCAAACCCCTCGATGAACTCGTCTCCAAGACCATGGAGCACATCGACGTCAAATCCCTCTATACAAAAGAGGACCTCTCCGGATTCGACTACCTCGACTATGTCGCCGGAATCCCCCCCTATCTTCGCGGCCCCTATCCTTCCATGTACGTCACCCGGCCCTGGACCGTCCGTCAATACGCCGGGTTCTCCACCGCCGAAGAAAGCAACGCCTTCTACCGCCGCAACCTCGCCGCGGGCCAGATGGGCCTCTCCATCGCCTTCGATCTAGCCACCCACCGTGGCTACGACTCCGACAACGAACGCGTCGTCGGCGACGTCGGCAAGGCCGGAGTCGCCATCGACTCCATGGCCGACATGAACATCCTCTTCGACGGCATCCCGCTGGACAAGATGTCCGTCTCCATGACCATGAACGGCGCCGTCCTCCCCGTCCTCTCCTACTTCATCGTCTCCGGCGAAGAGCAGGGCGTCAAACACGAACAGCTCACCGGCACCATCCAGAACGACATCCTCAAGGAATTCATGGTGCGCAACACCTACATCTATCCCCCCGACCCCTCCATCCGCATCATCGGCGACATCTTCAGCTAC
>CAZSVE010000058.1:0-18558 GCA_964610175.1 uncultured Thiotrichales bacterium | reverse complement strand
TCCCCGTGGCCCTGCCCGTGGCCCTGTTTCGTTCGTTCATATCGGGCGAAGCACTTCTCCTCCCAGGTTTTCCCCGAATCGCGGTCGAAGATGATAAGGTAACCCTCCTCGGCACCCACCCGATCCAGATAATCGGCGCTCTGGACAAGACCCTCCGCAATGGTCGCCTCCAGGGACCCGCGCTTGATCTTGAGCTCCATGACCACCCGCTGCACGGGACCATGGAAACCCCGTGTTCCATCCAGGGGCCACTGAATCAGCAAATCGGTGCGCCGGCGACCGAGGCCGTATTCCCGATCGATGCGCCCGCCGCCATTGATGATGCGCTGCAGAAACGACTGCATGAGGAGCTGTGGCCCCGCTTCGATATAGTGGAAACCGTCCAGCCAGACCTCGCTGTTTTCCCGGAAGAACTGCTGGAAGTTCTCCAGCAGTTTCGGCATGTCGAGACTCCCGTCTTCCTTGATGTACCATGCGGGTTCCTGCGGGATCCGGATCTGAACGCTCCAAGTGAGGGCGCGGGGAATGATCTCCCGATAAATCGGATTGGCGATTTCCGTCTGTGGGCGGGTGCGGATAAGACCGAGATCCTGCACATAAAGCTGATCGTCCTCGCTGGAGGGGATTGCCCCGGCCTCGATATGCCGCCCAACAGTTCACTGATTACCTTGTGTACGCGGGATTCCCGCAGTTGGTTGGTGAGCTGGTCGAGATGGGTATCGCGCCGTTCGATGAGCCGTTCCCGGGCCTCCGTCATGACCCGCAGGGTAATGGGATGGCTGCGGTCGCGCTCTCCTTCGGCCCTGAAACAGGTCTCGCGGCCCAGGGCGTTCACCAGCCAGGGCTGGCCACCGGTCTGCTCGAAGATGTAATCGACGACTCCCTCTTCGAAGCGCTGGCCTGTTTCCTCCGTATGCTGGAAGTAAAGCGCGGCGATATCTTCCTGGCTGAAATTACCCAACCGCAGCGAGTCGGATTTGATGTTGAAGGCGCTGCCTCCGGTGATGATCTCGTTGTCGGCGGTGTGGATGCGGTAGTCGCGCACGTCCCGGACCCCGCACAAGAGCACCGTCTGCGGGAAGGCATGGGGACGATCCGAGTAGCCGGCCCGGAGCTGGCGAAGCAGCGAGATCAGGGTATCTCCCACCAGGGAGTCCACTTCGTCCAGAAGCAGAACGATGGGGCGCTGGTTTTCCTCTGCCCAACGGGAGAGTAGCGCCTGCAACGCATCATAAGGACCGGCCTTGCGGAATGTTTCTTCCGACCAATCTTCCAGACGTCCATCACCCAAATAGCGGATGGCTGCCCTTGTGATCCCGCTGAAAATCGCGCCCATCCCGGCTTCCACATTTCCCCGCGCCGCCTGGGCAGGCTCCAGATTCACATAGAGCGCCGTATAGTCGCCTTCCCCATCGAGCCTTTCCATCAATGCCAACAGGCAACTGGTCTTGCCGGTCTGACGAGGGGCATGGAGCACGAAGTACTGGCGGTCTGCAATCAGCTCCTCGACTTCATCCATATCCCACCGAGAGAGCGCTGGAATTGCGTAGTGAATATCATTCTGAACAGGACCTGCTGTATTGAAACGCTTCATTTGTTTCATAGGGGTGACCTATCGAGGGCCGCGATCTTTCGATTTGTTTATTTCCCGCTCATCTTCGCGAATGAGTCGCCATTTACGAAACGCCCATTTTGCTTTACCGATACCGGGTCATGCTTGGCGCGACCACTGGCCGCAACCAAATCCTGTTGCCGTCCCTGGCGTCTGGGTCCCGACATTCCCCGCCGGGATGACGAGAGAGGTTGCTTCAGGCGATTGTGTAAAAATTTACCACTTCCGTCATTCCGGCAGGGAATGTCGGGACCCAGATGCCAGGGATGGCAGAAATTACCCGTGAATTTTCGTGACATCACCATCGCTAAAACCCTTCGACCAACCACGAACATTCGCGCGCTCATGTCGATTGTCGAGGAGAAATTGCATATTGGTTCGAGTCGAAGCTTCCCTGGTCTTTTTCCCGAGAAGGGCCAATCGTTCCCGAGAGGGACTCATCGAGCCAGCACATATCCCCTCCGATGCCCTTGTCATGTCGGAAAACATTGCAATCCGGCTGGGATCACATGTCGAAATCGGCAATCAAATCGTACAGGGGACCCAGAACCGAGATCATGATCCAACCCAACAAAATGCCCAAGACGATGGTCATGGTCGGCTCGATGAGGGCCTGCAGTCGCTGGATGGATTCCCTAACGTCGCGATCATAGAAATAGCTCACATTCTTGAGGGCGGCATCCAATGCCCCGGTACTCTCCCCCACCCGCAACATGCGCAGCACCAGCGGTGGAAATAACCCGGCATGTTCGAATCCGGTGCTTATGCCGGCCCCATCGGCGATCTCTTGGGTGGCTCGTCTTGCCGCCGCTTCCATGGCCTTGTTTCCCATCAAGCCCTCGCTGATCCGAATACAGTCGAGGACGGTAATGCCGGAGGCATACAGCAATGCGAAGTAGTTGGCGAACCGGGACAGAATGATCTTTCTCCTGATGGGCCCGATCACCCAGATTCCGAGCAAAAGTGCGTCGAGGGAAATGCGCGCGGAAGGGATTGTCATCACCAGCCTCGAGGCGCCAAACCCGATGACAGGCACTATCAGGATAAGATGCCACCAGTCGACGAAGAAATCCGACGCGCTAATGAGGAGCCGGGTATGCGCGGGTAATGTTTGCCCCATCATTTCGAAAAAGGAGATCAACTTCGGCACCAGGTACATCATCAGGAAGAACACGGTGGCCACAACGATCCCCCCCACCATGACCGGATACAGAAGCAATTTCCTTACCTGGGCCACGGTTTCATCGACCCATTTCAGGTTTTCGATAATATTTTGCAGTACCTCTCCCAGACGTCCGCTGGATTCCCCGGCACGTATGGGCATGATGAGTGTCTTGTCGAAGACGCGCGGGAATTCTTCCATGGCACGAGATAAGGTCTTCCCCCCTTCGATATGCTCCATCAACATGATGATCATCTCGCGCAGCCCGGCATCCTCCACGGAATCGCGCAGATCGCCGAGCCCCTCCAACAGGGGCACCCCGGCACTGACCAGCTGTTCCAGATGGAAACAAAAGGAGATCAGCTCGCGGCGTCCTATTTTCTTGATGGAACGGGCCTTCCGGGTCACTTCTCCGGATCGAATCAGGTCCAGCCCCATGCGATCGAGACGAAGCTCCAGGTCCGCGGCGTTGACTGCCTCCATCTGCCCGGTGCGGATCCTGCCCAGGGTGTCCATGGCCTTGTAACGCAATAATGGCATGGTTTTTCCAACGAAATTCAGAGGGGGCCCAACGTGAGTCGAACGCAGATCGGGTTGGTGACTGCTTGCCGTACCGCCTTTGCACCCGGTTCCGGAACACCAGCATTCGTCAGTGATTCTATTGGGGCCACCTTACAGGGTTAGTGCCGCGCCGGATTGGGAACGAAGGCAACGATGCGCAGCGGCGCGCCACTGCCACCCTCGATTTTCATGGGCAGCGCAAAGACGATGGCCCCCTTGGCCGGTAATTTATCCAGATTGGCAACGTTTTCGAATCCGGGAATATCCTTTTCACACAGGATCACATGGGTTGGAAATTTCCTGGACTTTCCGTAATCGGTGCTGGGGGTATCGAGACCAACGGCCTCGATGTTTCTTTCCGCGGTCAGGAACCTGGCCGCCTCGGCGTGGATGCCGGGGAAACTCAATTCGTCGACGCCTTCCTGTCCCCGTTTATCGGTGCCCATATATTTCTTGCGGTCGGGATAGAATTTACCGAGCCCGGTATCGATCAACAAAATGGCGCCATCGGGTAGCCTCCCGTGGGTCTTTTCCCAGTGGAGAATATCCTGGGTCGTGAATCGATAATCGCGGTCCCTTTCAACTTGTGCCGAGATATCGATGACCGCTGCCTCCCCGATCAATTGTTCGATGGGGACCTCATGGACGGCGTCACGTCCCTTGCAAAAATGTATCGGGGCATCCATATGGGTCCCACCATGCTCGGCGGCCTCGAAGTCGTGGGCAGTGTAATAATACCCGGCATCCGTATCCCCCTCGAAGACGGCGGTCTTCTTGAAGGTCTTGGAAATGGGCCAATACACCGACTTTTCCGAAAATTCATGGGTGAGGTCTATCCAGGTACCATTGGAAAGATTCCAGGCAAAAGCCATGGATGGCAACGCCGAAAAAATCGCGATCAACCCTGCCAGTACCCCTTCGAACCCAAAATATCGATTGCTGGTTTTCATGTCTCGGAAATACCCCGATTTTCTTATCGTGTTTCGGAAATAGCGGAATGGATTCCACCTGCCTTTTGCGGTCTTCCTACACGAACAAGGGCGGGTCGTCACGCGATGACCCGCCCCGCAAGTTGCGGCATGCTCGGAATTCGGCATGCCTGGGAATAGCCCCGAAATCCATCAATCCAGGGGGCGCGCAACCGGCTTCCCGGTCATGGACCACTCGTGCATGGAACCGTCGTAGACACGGGCGTTTTCATTACCGAGGACCTCGGAGATCACGAACCAGGCGATGGTTGCCGTAATGCCCGTGTGGCAACTGGTGATCGTGGGCCTCGAAAGATCGATGCCGGATAATTTCGCCACCTCCTCGATGTCTTTCTTATCGTACAAGGTCGCCGGAGCCCCCGCGGTCTCCACGAAGAAATCGACGGGGAAGTTCTTTGCCGTGGGGATATGGCCCTTACTGACGGGAAGCTGGACCTTTCTGTTGTAGGTCAGGCCGAGGTAGAAGGGTTTACCGCGCACATCCAGGATCTGCTCCTTAGCCTTGCCCTTCTTCTTCGTCAAGGCGACCACCTCTTCCATCGTGGCCCGAATCTGCTTGCGCTGCGCCGATGCATCGAAATCACCTGCCTTGAGCCTCTTCGACTTACCGTATGCCACCTTGTGCCCATCTTTTTTCCACTGGGCGGTGCCCCCATCCAGGATGGCCAGCTTATCGAACCCGAAGTACTTCATGGTCCAATACAGGCGGGTCGTGAAGGCGACATTCAGCATTTGTTCGCCCTTTCCGGTAATCACCACCGTGCTGTCCCGATTGACGCCGGATTTTTGCATCAGCCTCTCGAAGGCCTTCTTTTCGGGCACCATGAACTTCACGGTCTTGCCAGCCAACTTATATTTCCCAAGGATCTTCTTCGCATCCACGAGCACGGCGCCCGGGATATGGCCGTCGCCCCTCAACGGTTTCTTGCCCTTTTTGCCACCTGGCCCACAGGGATTCACCGGACCCGCGGCCCCCTTCGCCTTCTTTTCGAAACTCTTCAGGTCCTTGCGCACGTCCAGCACCATCACCTTATCGAGATTCTTCGCCAGCCAGGCGCTATCCACGACGGGCCCCGGCAACGCGGCCGCCGAGGCCGAGGCCCCTCCCAGCAGCCAGGCAAAACACAAGAACGCCACCGACCATGACATGTACCGACGACCATCGGCCCCGACACCAGGAAAACCTTTATGGATTTTCATCGTTAACACCTCGCTTGATAATAATGGATAATCGATTTGTCTATTTCCCGCTCATCTTCACGAACGAGTCGAATTCCACGGAACGGCAATTTTGCTTTACCGATGCCTGGGTCTGCCTTGTCGATTCGAGCAAAAGCTTCGCCAAGGCCCATTTTTTCTGCGTCGAACAAGGATTGCCTCCCTGCGCGAAATCGGTTCGGCCATTCACCCCGTGCGCTACCCGGCAAAGGTCCTTTTCAGGGTATCGGAAGAACATATCCCGAGAGAACTACGTATGCCAAGACCTACCCCGCTTCGGGCCTGGCGCGAAGCGCCAACATGTTCTTCATTCTCTCCGTCGTCGGATCAATGTGCCGACACCTTCGGCGGTGAAGATCTCGAGCAGCACGGCGTTTTTCACCCGGCCATCGATGATATGGGCGCTATTGACGCCGGACTGCACCGCACTCAGCGCGCAGCGCACCTTCGGCAACATCCCGCCGGCAATGGTTCCCTCCTCGATCAATTCTTCCACCTGCCTCGGGCCGAGATCGGTCAGTATGGTGCCGTTGGAATCCTGGAGCCCCGCCACATTGGTCAACAGGGTGAGCTTTTCCGCGGTAAGTGCTTCCGCCAGTTTCCCCGCCACCAGGTCCGCATTGATATTGTACGAGCGTCCATCTTGTTCCCCAACACCGATGGGGGCAACAACGGGAATGAAATCGCCACTGACCAGCATATGAATAATGGACGTATCGATACTTTTCACTTCGCCCACATGACCGAGATCGATGATCTCCGGCGCGGAAAATTCAGGGCTATCCCGCGTTGCCGTCAACTTGCGGGCATAAATCAGATTGCCGTCCTTACCCGTCAGACCGACGGCCTTGCCACCGCACCGATTGATGAGATTGACGATCTCTTTATTCACGAGGCCTCCCAACACCATCTCCACCACGTCCATGGTCTCGCTATCGGTGACCCGCATTCCATCGACGAATTGGCTCTTTTTGCCGAGCCGGGCGAGCAGCGTACCGATTTGCGGCCCGCCGCCGTGCACGATGACGGGGTTTATGCCCACCAGCTTCATCAACACCATATCCCTGGCAAAGCTGCTCTTGAGGTCGTCATCGACCATGGCATTACCGCCATACTTGATGACTACCGTTTTGCCGGAAAAGCGCTGAATATAGGGAAGTGCCATGCTGAGGACATCGGCGACATCCCGGGCAGTTCGTGGAGTAAAAGACATGTTTGCAACTCGTTGGTTCGTGATTGGTATCCGGACTCGCGATGCGCGTCGGAAATGGCCTGGCGAAGCCGAGCGGAAAATAGACGAATCGACACAGAAGCCGGTAATCGTCGACCCCTCGGGTCCTTCGAGATGGGGTAGCCCCCGAAAACCGCGCGGGCATTATATGCAATTCCCCCTCGACAATTCGCATCACCGCGCAAATGTTTGTGGTTGGTCGAGGAGATTTTACCGATTGTGGTCTCGCAAAAATTCATGGGTAGTTTTCTACCATCCCTGGCACTGGGTCCCGTCAATCCATGGCGGGATGACGGGAGTGCTGAATTTCCACACAATCGCCCGAAACAACCTATCCCGTCACCCCGAAACAATGGATCTTGTCGTCATCGAAGTGCGCCGCGCGTGGCAATGCCCAATCCTCCATACCCCATTCCACCGTCGGGGTCGATGAGACTCGACGTGAACCATTAGCCATGAAAGTACCTGGCGCGGCAGAGCCACAACCAAAATTCCATCGCACTGTCATCTCGACCACCCTTTTGTCATCTCGACCGAAGGGAGAGATCTTGTGCGTTCGGAGTTCCATCAAAACAAAAAGATTTCTCCCTTCGGTCGAAATGACAGGGGAGTCGTTGAAATGACGACGGTTTCGTCGAAACGAAACTCTCCGGTTTCGGCGCTGTCGGGGGGGGGGCGGGAAACCATCCCTGAACATTCGCGTGGTCGTGTCGATTGTCGAGGAGGAATTGCCTAAAAAACACCTGGTAAAGCCTCGCCTCGAAGCGACATAATTCGCATGCTCCCAAGCTCCAAGCTTGGGAGCATGGATCGTGGAAGCGCCAGCTTCCGGAAAAGCCTCCTGCGCTCCCGCTGGAGAACCAGCGGACTGGCGTTTCGTAAAATTCGACTGATTCGGGAATGCCGAGCGGGAAATCGACGAATCATCGCGAGCGCAACGACACCGCGATTCGGGAAGTCCCTGCTTCCGCAACAAAAAACAACCGCCGGGAGGGCGCATAAAACCCATGCCGGAACTGCATTTCAAGGGCAAGGAATACGTCTACAACCACCACTTGACGGTGCCCTACCGTCCACTGGTGGCGCACCCCGACAAATCCATCGGGGATAAGGCCGGAAACCTCATCATCCACGGCGACAACCTGCACGCCCTCAAGGCCCTGCTGCCGCGCTACGCCGGCAAGGTGGATTGCATCTTCATCGACCCGCCCTACAACACCGGCAACGAAAACTGGAACTACAACGATAACGTCGACAGCCCCATCATGCGCGAGTGGCTGGACGGCAACCCGGTGAACAAGGAGGACATGCTGCGGCATGACAAGTGGTGTTGCCTGATGTATCCGCGTTTGAAGCTGTTGCATGAACTGCTGTCGGAGGATGGTAGCTTTTGGATGACGCTGGATGACAACGAGATTCACCGGGCCAGGATGGTGATGGATGAGATTTTTGGGGAGGAAAACTTCGTCGGGACTATAGCGTGGCAGAAGATTTACACGGTAAAAAATTCTGCAAGACATTTCTCTGAGATGCATGATTATTTGATCGTGTACGCCAAGAGCGAGAATCAATGGTGTCGCAATTTGTTTGGTAGAACAGAAGAGCAAGAGGAAGATTACTCAAATCCAGACAATGACCCGCGTGGCCCATGGACAACGAACGCTGTTCAGGCGCGGAATTACTACAGCCTTGGGCAATATGAGATTAGGTCTAAAGAAGGAAAAATCTTCACGCCCCCAAAAGGAACATATTGGCGAATATCAAAGGAATCGTTTGATGAGCTAGACGCTGATGGTCGCATCTGGTGGGGCTCTAACGGAACAAGTATTCCACGAATAAAGAAGTTTCTTTCGGAGGCAAAAGAAGGGGTGGTTCCCGCGACAATTTGGCTTCATCGGGACGCAGGAACCAATGCGGGTGCAAAAGAGGAATTAAGAAGCATATTTTCTGTGAGCGATGATGAATTGTTTATCACCCCAAAGCCGGTGAAGCTAATTTCAAGAATATTGGAAATTGCTACGAACAATAACTCATTGATTCTAGATTCCTTCGCCGGCTCCGCCACCACCGCCCACGCCGTGCTCGCCCAAAACGCCAAAGATAACGGCAACCGCCACTTCATCCTGGTCGAATGCGAAGGGTACGCCGATACCCTCACCGCCGAACGGGTGCGCCGCGTCATCAACGGTTACAAATACCAAGGCACGCAAAAGGAAGAACTGCTGCGCGAGAAGATCACCTGGAGCAACTTCAACGGCGGCAAGGCGCACCGGAGGTTGCTGGATCAGGTCCGTTCCCTGGAAAACCTGGAATCCCACCGCTTCGACGGCATCAAAAAGACCATCAAGGACGGCGAACTCATCGTCACCGGCGAGACCAGGATCACCGAACGGGTCGGGGGATTGGGCGGTGGATTCACCTACTACACCCTGGGCGACCCCCTGGATCTGGACAAGATGCTCACCGGAGAAAGCCTGCCCGATTATGCCAACATCGGCGCGTGGCTATTCCATACCGCCACCGGCGAACCGCTGGACCCGAAGGGCATCCGGGAAGATGAAAGCTATCTGGGCGAGAGCGCCGCCTTCCATGTCTGGTTGATCTACAAGCCGGAACTGGATTTCCTCAAATCCCGCGACGCCGCCTTGACCCTGCGCTTCGCCGAGAAGATCTCGGAACAAAGGGACAAGCACCATCTGGTATTCGCCCCCGCCCGTTTCGTGCCCAACAAGGTGCTGTTGCCCCTGGGGGTGGAACACGCGCCCTTGCCGTTTGCCTTATACCGATTCGAGAGGAATTGACCCATGAAGCCATCCATCGCCTATCGACAACACCGCGAGGCCATTCAGCGGATCGTCGAGTGTCATCATGCCAGTAACCCTCGTATTTTCGGCTCCGCGCTCCATGGGCAGGATACCGAAAAGAGCGATCTGGATATCCTCGTCGATACCAGCGAGGAAACCTCCCTTTTCGATATTGGCGCCATTCGCTCCGACCTGACGAAACTCCTTGGGGTGGAGGTCGATGTGCTGACGCCCGGGGCGTTACCGGACAGGTGGAAAATGGAAGTGCTGAATGAGGCACAAGCGGTATGAGCCGGCGGGACCCACTCGCCCTGAAGGACTACCTGGAGCATATCCGGCAGGCCATCGACCGTATTCAACGGTATCTGGCCGATGTCGATCATGCCGCGTTTCTGCTCGACGAAGAGAAGCAGGATGCGGTTATCCGCAACTTGGAGATCATCGGCGAGGCGGCGGGCAACATCCAACATCATTTTCCCGACTTTGCGACTCGGCATCCGGATTTTCCCATCGGAGCCGCTTACGGAACACGTAATGCGCTGGCTCATGGCTACTTCAAGGTCGATCTGGGCTTGGTTTGGAACACCATCGAGGGTGATCTGCCATTACTGGAAATACAGGTGGAGGATATCCTCCAATCGACTTGTACCGATTCGAGAGGAATTGACCCATGAACTGGCAAAACCACATCCATACCGATGCCACCGTGCTGACGGGTAAACCCGTGGTCAAGGGCACCCGCCTGTCGGTGGATTTTCTGCTGGACCTGCTGGCGGAGGGATGGACCGAGGCACGGATTCTGGAGAATTACCCGCAACTTTCCCATGAAGCGCTGCAAGCGGTCGCTGGCAAGTCCCCTCTCCCTGAGGGAGAGGGCTAGGGTGAGGGGATGAAAAACAAGGAACGCGCCCGCTCATTGAGACAAAACGCGACGGATGCGGAAAAGCTCTTGTGGCGCCATTTGCGCAATCGGCAATTATCCGGCTTTAAGTTTCGGCGTCAGATGCCAGTAGAACCGTATATCGTTGATTTCGCTTGTCTGGAGGCAAAATTGATTATTGAGCTTGATGGCGGGCAGCATGCGGAACAGCAGACATACGATCAAAATAGAAGCCGTGTTCTGGGATCTCGCGGTTATCGCGTGTTGAGGTTCTGGAATAACGAGATGTTGCGGGACATGGACGCGGTGCTGGAGAGGATTCGCATGGTGTTGCTGGATGCCCCTCACCCCGGCCCTCTCCCAGAGGGAGAGGGGGACAAAGCCAGAGGCCCTGTCCCTGAGGGAGAAGGGGAAAATGGCGGAGGCGGCACATGGAGCTGAAAGACTTTCAGCAAGCGGTGCTGGATACCTTCGATGGCTATCTGGATGCCTTGGTCGAGAAGCATCTGAATGCCCGCAAGGTGGAAAAGCTGATCCAGGCCGATCCCGATCTGGATTTGGCGGTGCCGGACTACACCGCAAAGGCCTGGGAGGCGTTCCGAGCCGATGGCAAGCTGCCCAAGTCGCGGGCTGGTGTGCCGTTCAGTCCGCGCACCGATGGCGCGGGGCGACCGGTGCCGTCGGTGACATTGAAGATCCCCACCGGCGGCGGCAAGACCCTGCTGGCGACCCAGGCCGTCTCGCGCATCATGAGCAAGTGGCTGCGGGCCAATCATGGATTCGTGCTGTGGATCGTGCCCAGTGAATCCATCTACACCCAGACCCACAAGGCATTGAACAACCGGGAACATCCCTACCGACAGATCCTCGACCGGGCGGCGGCGGGCCGGGTAAGGATTCTGGAGAAGATGACGCCGCTGGATAAACGGGACGTGGAGTCGCATCTCTGCGTCATGCTGCTGATGCTGCAATCCTCCAACCGGGAGAGCAAGGAATCCCTGAAGATCTTCAAGGACCGGGGCAATGTGCGCGGTTTCTTCCCGGACGGGGATGATTTCCAGGCCCACACCGATGTATTGGCGCAGGTGCCCAATCTGGATGTGTACGGCGACGGCAATGCCGGGCAACTGGGCAACATCATCAAGGATTCCCTGGGCAATGCGCTGCGGGTAACGCGCCCGGTGGTGGTGATGGATGAGGGGCACAAGGCGTTTTCCCGCCTGGCGCTGGATACCCTGTACGGATTCAACCCCTGTTTCGTATTGGAGCTTTCCGCCACCCCGGCGGATCGGCCCAACGGCACACCGCCCATCTACAGCAATTGGCTGGTGGATGTGCGCGGCACGGCGCTGGATAAGGAAGAGATGATCAAGCTGCCCATCGATGTCACGGTGCGCGGCGATGACGATTGGCGGGATTGCCTGCGGGCCAGCTTCGAGCACTTGAACGGATTGCAGGCGGCGGCCGATAAGCTGCACGCGGAAACCGCCCGTTATATTCGACCCATCTGTCTGGTGCAGGTGGAGCGAACCGGCAATGACCAGCGGGAGGCGGGATTCATTCATGCCGAGGATGCACGGGAATATCTGTTGACCCTGGGGGTGAGTGAACAACAGATCGCCATCAAGACTTCGGAGAAGAACGATCTCAAGGAGCCGGAAAACCTGGACCTCTCGAGCCCCAGCAATCCGATCCGGTTCATCATCACCAGGCAGGCGTTACAGGAGGGATGGGATTGCCCCTTCGCCTATGTGCTGTGCTCCCTTGCGCCCGCTTCCAGTCGCAACGCCATGACGCAGTTGATCGGCCGCATTCTGCGCCAGCCGGAAACGCTGAAGACCGGTGTCGCGGCGTTGGATAAGTGCTACGTCTTCTGCTTCCACGTCGCCACGCGGGATGTGGTGGAGGGGATCAAGAAAGGGCTGGAGCAGGACGGTATGTCCGACCTGGTGGACCGCATCCAGGAGGGCGATGGCTTTGGTCCCGGCGGTGATGGTCCCCGGCCTCTGAAACGCAGAAAGCCGTTCCGCGACTTGAGAATCTATCTTCCAGTGGTGAATTGGGTGGAAGGCAAACAGGTCCGCCCATTGGATTATGAGCAGGACATTCTTTACCGCATCGATTGGGACCGGGTAAGCCTCGATGGGGTTGCCGAGAAGATACCGGAGACCACGCAAGGGTTCGAGACCCGGCTCGTGCAGGTGGGGCTGGTGACCGACCCGGATGCGGAAGAATTCATGGAAGCCCGGGAGTTGGGCCGGGACAAGATTCAGGCGTCATTCGATCCGTTGTATGCGGTACGTTCCATCAGTGACATCGTGCCCAATCCCTGGGTGGCCCGCGAATATGTAAGGACGGTTATCGAGAAATTGAGCAGGCGCGGGATCGAAGGCGACAAGTTGGGATCGCTGGGCCATCTGGTGCTGGAGACCTTGCGCGCCCATTTGATCGACGAACGGGACCGCTTGGCGGAGAAGTTGTTTCTGGCGGACGTGGCGGCAGGAAGTATTCAGTTCCGGTTACGGACCGACAGCCACAACTGGGTCATGCCGGATGAGACCATCACCCAGCGGACGGCAAACAGCCAGGAACTACGGCGCAAGGACGGGCAGTCCGTAGAAAAGAGCTTGTTCGAGCCGGTCTACAAGGACGATCTCAACGGCTACGAGCAAAGTGTCGCCTGTTACCTGGATGGTAAAAGGGCGCTGCGCTGGTGGCATCGCAACGTGGCGCAACGACAGTACGCCTTGCAGGGATGGCGCAAGAACAAGATTTACCCCGATTTCATCTTCGCCATGAGCCATGATGGAGAGGACAACGGCGGCAAGGAACGGGTCATGATCCTGGAGACCAAGGGCGATCATCTCGATAACCCCGATACCCAATACAAACGGAAAGTGCTGGATACGTGCGCCGAGACCTATCGGTTCGAGAATGTCACCAAACGGGGCGATCTTGAATTGGTGGTGGATGAGGAAACAACGGTCGGTTGCGCCCTGATATTCGAAGGGGAGTGGGAAACCGGGTTGTCGAAGGTGTTGGAAGGATAGGGCCAGAGGGCAGCAAATGGCTTTATTTTACCTTTTCGAAAATTTTTCCACCCGAAGCGCGCCCACATCGGAACGCGCAATTCCGATTACCATCTGCGCGCTTCGAACCCCTCCGGGGTGGTCAGCTCGAAGATCTCGTCCCGGATGGCTGCCGTCGAAAATCCCACCTCCCGCGCCTTTTCCGCAATGCCCCGGTCCCAATCCACACCCGCCAGAATGCCCACCAATCCCTTGTCCCGGTGTTCGGGGTAGAATTCGCGAAACTGTGTCATCAGCTTTCGCAACTGTTCGATGGCGTCGTTCTTTACCCGGCTTTTCACTTCCACCACCACCGCCAGGTCGACATCGTCATTGGCATAGGCCAACACGTCGATTTCGATGGTCTTGCCATCTTTGCGAATGCGCACCCGCGGCATGATGAAGGTCATCTTGAAGCGCTCCATGAGAATACGCTCCATGGAGGGCAGGGCCATGCCTTCGGTGAAGTAACCGAACTTGTCGCCGATGCCGCCGATCTGTTGGCCCTGTTTCTCGATCTGGTAGGTTTGCTTGTCGATCTGACGGCTTTGCTCCCGGACGATATGCTCGAGTTCCTTGAGTCTACGGTCGGTCTCTTTGGATTCCAGAGCGTTTTCCTTGAAACGGCGGTCGGCTTCCCTGGATTGGTCTTTTATTAGTTGGTCGGTTTCCCGAAGCAGGGAAAGTACTTCTTCATAGGTGATGGTGCTCATTCGGGTTTACCTCCATGGATGGGTGGGTTGGGAATATAGCGCAATCGAAGTTCAGAGGCCGTTTTCCCGGTTCCCGTGGTCCGAAGCACGATCTCCCGTCGCTTGGTTACCATCCCTGGCACGGAGCCTGCCCCCATGAATGCGGGGACGAGGATCGGCGTTCCCTGGTATCGATTTGCCGTGCGCGGCTTCGACTGCAACGATGCCAGCGAAGCTTGCGCATGAACCGATGAAGCATGGACAAACCATGATTGAGTATTGGTCAGGCGAATTTAGCGCTTCGTAAAACTTGATCCAATTGTGAAGCCGAGCGGGAAACAACCAAATCATTTCCACCCGAAGCGCGCCCACATCGGAACGCGCAATTCCGGTTACCACCTACGCGCTTCGAACCCCTCCGGGGTGGTCAGCTCGAAGATCTCGTCCCGGATGGCTGCCGTCGAAAATCCCACCTCCCGCGCCTTTTCCGCAATGCCCCGGTCCCAATCCACACCCGCCAGAATGCCCACCAATCCCTTGTCCCGGTGTTCGGGGTAGAATTCGCGAAACTGTGTCATCAGCTTTCGCAACTGTTCGATGGCGTCGTTCTTTACCCGGCTTTTCACTTCCACCACCACCGCCAGGTCGACATCGTCATTGGCATAGGCCAACACGTCGATTTCGATGGTCTTGCCATCTTTGCGAATGCGCACCCGCGGCATGATGAAGGTCATCTTGAAGCGCTCCATGAGAATACGCTCCATGGAGGGCAGGGCCATGCCTTCGGTGAAGTAACCGAACTTGTCGCCGATGCCGCCGATCTGTTGGCCCTGTTTCTCGATCTGGTAGGTTTGCTTGTCGATCTGACGGCTTTGCTCCCGGACGATATGCTCGAGTTCCTTGAGTCTACGGTCGGTCTCTTTGGATTCCAGAGCGTTTTCCTTGAAACGGCGGTCGGCTTCCCTGGATTGGTCTTTTATTAGCTGGTCGGTTTCCCGAAGTAGGGAAAGTACTTCTTCATAGGTAATGCTGCTCATTCGGGTTTACCTCCATGGATGGGTGAGTTGGGAGTATAGCGCAATCGAAGTTCAGAGACCGTTTTCCCGGTTCCCGTGGTCCGAAGCACGATCTCCCGTCGCTTGGTTACCACCCCTGGCACGGAGCCTGCCCCCATGAATGCGGGGACGAGGATCGGCGCTCCTTTCGGCTCTTACCCCTCGCGGGACGGAATTGCCCGTTTACCCCCTTTCCGCCAGCGCCTGCCGTTGCCGCTCCAACAAAAGGCCGATACCCTGCCTTGCCAGATCGAGCATGCGCATCAGTTCCTCCTGCCGAAAGGCATGTCCCTCCGCCGTCCCCTGGATCTCCACGAAGCCTCCCCCCCCGTTCATGACCACATTCATATCGGTTTCCGCGTCGCTGTCTTCCGCATAATCCAGGTCCACCACCGACACGCCCTTATGGATACCCACGGAGATGGCGGCCACCTGGCCATGGATCGGGTCCCGCGCCAGGCTCCTTGTCGCCTTCAGGTGCGCGATGGCATCCAGAAGCGCCACATACCCCCCGGTAATGGACGCGGTTCGCGTTCCCCCATCGGCCTGGATGACATCGCAATCGACGGTGATGGTCCGTTCCCCGAGAGCAGCGAGATCCACGACGGCGCGCAAGGAACGGCCAATCAATCTTTGGATCTCCAGGGTACGTCCTTCCTGGCGGCCTGCCGCCGCCTCCCGGCGCATCCTTTCCCCCGTGGATCGAGGTAACATACCGTACTCTGCGGTAACCCAGCCCTGGCCACGCCCTTTCAAAAACATGGGGACCCGATCATTGACACTGGCGGTGCAGATCACCCGGGTATCTCCGGCCTCCACCAGTACGGAACCCTCCGCATGTTTGGTAAAGTTACGGGTCAGCCGCAACGGACGCAATTCATCGGGTGCTCTACCACTGGGACGCATCATCGATTCACCTCATCGTTAGAAAAAGATCATTTTAGAAAAAGACCATGAACCCTAAGGACATCAACACAGGATATCGCCTGGATTATCGTGTTAAAAATGTTTGGCACCAGTCGGATCGCAACAGACCCTCCGAAAAGACCCTGGAAGACAACGCGGGAACCGTCGCCTACATCATTTGGCGCTCCGCTTTGGAAGGGGCGAAAAAACTCCACGGCGAAGGTTTCGAGTACCTGTCCGACAAGGAGCGGATAGGCGTCATCAGCGAATTCGTCGCCTTTCTGGTCCAATCCGCCGATCGCTTGGCCTTCGAAGGTCTGGAGGACGAGGATCGCGGGAAGTTCATCAACACCATGGGACGAAGGCTTGCCGATCAGATCCAGGACAACCTCACCGACATCGCGGGCCCCGGTAATTATCGTCGCCCATTCATCGCCATGCTCAATGAGCGCCTCGCCGACTATGCCACACTTTCCTTCGAAGAGGGACAACCCGGCTACGATTTCATGCGCTATTTCGGCGACCGCGTCCTGAAGACCATGCCCAGCAACCAAACCAACCGCTGGGTCATCGACCAGATCATGGATATCAGCGGACCTTATGTCTTCAAAAAGCTCGAAGAAAGCATGCACAATCTCTTTGGGGCGGCATGATACTTGCGAGCATTGCGAAATTCGGCTCTTCGCATTTTCTGATTATCTTGTTCAGGATTTCACGGGTAGCACACTTGGCGCGGCGGGACCGCAAGCAAAATTTCGGAATACCAGCCTATTCGTTGCCATCCCTGGCAAAACCGGTTCCCGGCACTCCCTGCCGGGATGACGGGGGCGGTGGTTGGAAGGGCTAGCGAAGCTTGTGCTCGAACCGAGCAAGGCATGATTTGCCACTAGGAAAGCAAAATCGGTATTTCGTGAAACTCGACTCATTCAGCGAAGCCGAGCGGGAAATAAACAAATTAGTAGCCGAGAATCATTCGGCAGGTCGACACGATTCCCGTCATACCGAAGAAGATGCCGAAATCCAGCACCATGGATGGTAAAAACGTCCACAAAAAGCAAGAAACAGACGAATAGTCAGCACAGGGGGAGCCAATCATTCACACGAGCCATTGGCAATCCACTCACAACCCCCGCTGCGTCAGCGGTCGCAGTGGTATCTCGCCATTACTGGCCGCGCCGAGCAGATCCAGTATCTTCCCCCGATCCCGTGGCAGGATCCCCTTCAAGGGCAGTGCATTGGAGGCATGATTGGCGCGAAAGATGACGGGGGTGGGCGGATTGATCCCCGCCACGAACCGGGCCTGTTCCGCCAGGATGCCGAGATCGTCCTGGGGTTCGTAAGTCCCCCCGAGGCGCGCGAACTTCCGCGAAAATTCCTCCCGCACGATGGGTTCCAGATAGACCTGCAAGGTGGAAAGGTAATTCAGGGATAATTCATTGACCAGCGCGATGGTACCGTCCATATGCTCCTGCCAGCGCGCCCGTCCGCCGAGCCCCAGGACCACCGTGGCGGAGACCTTCAGGTTCGCCGCGTTCGCCTTTTCGATGCCGGTTATCATCGATCTCGGCGTGGCCCCCTTGGTGATGCGTTTCAGGATCTCCAGCGACCCGGACTCGATGCCGTAATAGATCAGGACAAGCCCGCGTTGCCGCAACCGGCTCAGTTCCTCGACGCTCTTGCGCAACAGATTGCCGGGCGTCGCGTACGAGGTAACCCGAGTCAGGTTGGGAAAGCATTCATGGAGCGCGCCGAGGATCGCCTCCAGGTGTTCCGTGGGGCACGCCAGGGCATCCCCATCGGCGAGAAACACCCGCCGCGCATGGGAATAATCACGGGCGGTGTCCCGGATCTCCGCGATCACCTCGGCCAGGGGTCGGATGGTGAACGATTTCGTCCGATACATGGAACAAAAGGCGCACTGATTGAAGCTGCATCCCAGGGTCACCTGAAAGATCAAGCTATGCGCCTCGGAAGGGGGGCGATATAGGGGCATGTCGTAGCCGAACAGGGTCATGAGCAGGTGTTATCCGTTTGATCGATTTTCTTGTTGTTGCAATATATTCCAATTCACTATCTGCATTGTCGAGACGAAGCGTTGCACCTTATCACGAATCATTCACAGTATCCGGCCTTTCGATAATCAACCCCTAGCCGAAATTTCGTTAACCCGACTACTTTGTTTATTTCCCGCTCGGCCTACACGAATGAGTCGAGTTTTAACGGTTCTTTACTAGCGCAGGATTATGGTTCATTGGTCCGAGGCAAAGCCTCGCTACAGCAATAGAGACATGGATCTCGCTGAAACAGGTAGCAGGCAGAGGCAAGGAGCCTTATCCAAAGACACATGAGCCTGAAGGTTGGACGTGAATCCAACGTAAAA